>JBJOKS010000010.1:0-154855 GCA_046045965.1 Cyanobacteriota bacterium
CGGGACAATATAAACCTGAATATAAAGACTACAAAACCTTTTTCACGAAGATTGCAGAAATCGAAAATCAAAGTAGTTTAATTTTAATCAGTCAGGAACAATGCCAAGAAATGCTATCCTTAGATGAAGAATTATATCCTGTTAAATGTTTAGAATTATCAGGTTTAAATAATACTGATATTTTCCAAAACATAAAACTAAAAGATGAGCAAATCTGGTCAAAATTGATAGATTTGTATGCAGGAAATACCGTATATTTAAAAGATATTAGCAACGTCATTAAAAAGATGTTTCAAGGTAGCGTTGCTGATTTTCTCAATGAAGGTTTTATGTTAACAGAAGATATGAAATCTCAATTTGATGAATTATTTCACAGACTATCACCCATAGAACAACAAATTATTTCTGTTATAGGTAAATTTTCTCAACCTGTGACTAGAGAACAGTTAAAAGAAAACTTGAATTTATCATCTACCGAATTAATTAATGGGTTACAGTCTTTAAATAGACGCTATTTAGTGACAACCATAGAAACAGAAAAACCCCGATTTAACTTGTCTCCTATTTTCCAAGAATATGTGAAAATTAAAATAACTGATGATAAATAATAACAAATCATATTATCTGCGTCTATCTGCGTTCATCTGCGTTCAAAATTAAAAAAAGCAGAATAAAAAAGACAGGTAAAATACCTGTCCCACAAAGAAATATTTAGCAGAGAAATTAGAAATTCATCTCAGCAGCTTGGACTTTTTCTACCTGCTTCTTCTTCAGCACCAGCATAACTTGTGCCAACATCACTAAACAGATGAAAGCAACCATCCATACAACTCTGGAACTATCTTGTAAGACGATTTCTGTATCTTTCTGACCAAAACCGCCAACATTGGGGTTATTGGTTAAAGCATCACCAGATGCAACAGTTTGTCCTTCAGAAACAATAAGTTCTGGACCTGCGGGAACAGTATCGCTAACAACTTCACCAGATGCGGTTTTGATGCTAACTACATACTTAACATTACCGTCTTCATCTTCTGTTTTTTCAATCTTGCTGATTGTACCAGCAGCAGAAGCGTTGTAAATGTTGTTGTTGCTCTTTTCACCTGTGGGGTAAACTTGTCCACGTCCTCTGTTACCGCCAACATGAACAGAATATTTGCCAAAGTGGATATTTTTGTCGGTAGCGGGGTTAGGTGAAAGCACAGGGAAGACAATTTCTTGATATTCTTCCCCTGGTAATGGTCCAACGATGACGATGTTTTCTTTGTCTTCGCTGTAGGTTTGGAAGGGAGTCTCACCTACTTCTTCCTTCATTTCTTCAGGAATACGATCTTCAGGTGCAAGTTTGAAGCCTTCGGGTAACATCAATACAGCACCGACATTTAAGCCCACCTTAGAACCATCAGCACCTACTTGCTGTACGCTGGTGTCGTAGGGGATTTTGACGATCGCCTTAAATACGGTATCAGGTAATACTGATTGGGGTACTTCTACTTCTGTTGGTTTGGCTGCTAGGTGACAGTTAGCGCAAACGATCCGTCCTGTTGGTTCGCGGGGAGTTTCAGGATAGGCAGCTTGCGCCCAAAATGGATAAGCAGCAGCAGTTTGGGGGTGAGCAAAATCGCTGGTGAAGAAAAATGTCACAGTGGCGATCGCTACAAGCAATGTATTTAACATTACTTTAGCAGCGCGAGTTAACCTCGCAGGTGTACGGGCGTTTCTCATCTCTATAAAGTCAGTTGTCAGTTGTCATTAGTCATTAGTCATTAGTCATTAGTCATTAGTCATTAGTCAAGAGTAAATTTCAAAGTTCTAGACTATTGACTGGAGACTAATAACTCAACACTGTTTAAGCCCACCAAGGTTCTTCGTTGGTGCGGAAATCGGTTTCTGTCCAAGGTGTGAGAACGATTTTGTCATCTTGGACATTAGCATGAGCTAAAGCTAAGGACTTGGGTGCAGGTCCGCGGACAACTTTACCAGTAGCATCGTACTGGGAACCATGACAAGGGCATTTAAACTTGTTCTCAGCTACGTTCCAGGGAACAACACAACCTAAGTGGGTACAAATAGCGTTAATGCCATAGTCCGCTATTGCTTCTTTGCTTTCTACCACAATATAGGTAGGATCTCCCTTGAGTCCTTGTACTAGGGTGCGATCGCCTACATTATGGCTGTCTAGAAACTTACCAAGGCTAACATCGTTACCCAGTTCGTCTTTTGCAGTTACACCACCACCAGCACCACCGGCAGATGGAGGGATAAAGTAGTTGACAACAGGGTACAATGCACCTAGAGCCACTCCAGTAACAGTCCCAAAAGTCAGCAGGTTCATGAACTGACGACGACCCATATCGGGTACGTCCATTGATTCAGAAAATTGAGCCATAGTCTACGCGCTCTTTGTGTAATTTGTTCAGCAATTTTGACAAGAGTGGTAGCAACTAGCCTCACACTTTGCCTGAGTCGAAATACTAACGCCCCCAGTGATGCCATACTTCTTGGCAAGAAGACCTATCTAGCATCACTTTCTGTTAGCATTACATTTCTTTATATCCTTATCATACTGGAGTTACGGAACTTAATATCATAACCAAATGTAAAATCTAATTGAGAAAAGCGATGATCCCATTAGGGTCTCACTAGGAGTATTGCGTTCGCTGATCGTGGCATAAGCCAGATCAAAAATCAAAAATCCTCAAGCTTGAATTAATATGACAGGAAAGGAATTACGTCAACTGCTGATTGATAAATGGGGATACTCTTATGATGTCCAGTTCCGCAGGACTCAAGGAAAAGTATTTCTACAAGTCATGTGGAAATATCTTGAACAAGCTTCATTCCCTTTAAGCGAACCCGAATATCAAGAACATCTGGATAGTATCGCTAATTATCTCAACGCCTTGGGAGGAACGAGTCAAGTACAAACCTTTATTGTACAAACCAAAGAGCGTCCCCGCTTAGGTAAAGCTGTGAGTATCCCTCTAGATTTGGGCGATCGCACATCAGAATGGATAGTGTAGTAGGTGACAGGTGACAGGTGACAGATAAATCTTTGTGTGGATATATCAAATTTAAGCAGAGAAGAAACAAAGAAGATCATGAGTAAATCTTCCCGCAAAAACAGATTTAAACTCAAAATCATTAATAAATCCGCCCTAATTCGCCTGGGTGTAATTGTCCCTGCTTTCCTAATTATAAGTATTTGGGGCTACTGGACAATGTTTTGGATGCCCAAACAAAGCTATCAAGGACAACTTCCACCCATAAAACAAGAAGAAATCATACTTCAAAAATCGCTACAGGAAGACTTACAAAAACTAGCATTTGAAATTGGTAGTCGTAACAATAATCAATATTCAAAACTCAATCAAGCAAAAGACTTTTTCATCAACTCTTTCAGTCAAGCTGGTTACAAAATCAACCAACAAGAATATAAAATAGACAACAAATCATACTACAACATAGAAGCAGAAAAAAAAGGAACTACCAAACCAGAAGAAATAATTATTATTGGCGGACATTACGATTCAGCCTTTACCAGTCCAGGAGCAAACGATAACGGTACAGGAGCAGCAGCAACCCTAGAACTAGCTAAAATCTTCGCCAACAAAAACACAAACCGTACCATCAAATTTGTAGAATTTACCAACGAAGAACCGCCTTTTTTCTGGACAGAAAATATGGGCAGTTTAGTATATGCCAAAAACTTAAAACAGCAAAATCAAAAAATTGTCGCCATGTTGAGTTTAGAAACAATGGGATATTTTTCTGATCAACCAGGGAGTCAAGAATATCCCTATCCCATAAATTTAATCTACCCTAACCAGGGTAACTTTATTAGCTTTATTGGTAATATTAAATCTAGCAAATTAGTTAAAAAATCAATAGGTTCTTTTCGTAATCATGTAAAATTTCCATCTCAAGGTACAGCACTACCCAGCTTTATTCCCGGTGTTGGTTGGTCTGATCAATGGTCATTTTGGCAGCAAGGATATCCAGGGATAATGGTGACAGATACAGCGCCTTATCGTTATCAATATTATCATACTATAGATGATACAATAGATCAAATTGACTTTGATAAATTTGCCAGAGTTGTTAATGGTTTGGTAAACGTAATTTCTGATTTAGCCACATGATTGAATATATTAAAACCTCCCGTTTAAATATCGCTTATCACAGCTATGGTGATATTAATAAACCTACCATCATTTTATTACATGGTTGGCCAGATGACCCATTAACTTGGAGTCAAATTATTCCCGTTTTAGTAGAAGCTAATTATCACTGTATTACACCCTATCTGAGAGGTTTTGGATTCACACATTTTCTAGATTACCAAACTCCCAGAAGTGGACAACTCGCAGCTTTAGCACAAGATATACTTGAATTTATTGAAGGTTTGAATATTGGTAAAATCCATGTAGTAGGACATGACTGGGGTGCAAGAATAGGTTATAATATTGCTGCTTTGCGTCCAGATTTATTACATACACTAACAGCATTATCAGTAGGTTACGGAACTAATAACCCACAGCAAAATATATCATTTTTTCAAATACAACAATATTGGTATCAATGGTTTTTTGCTACAGAAAGAGGAAGGAAAACTTTAACAACAGATAGAAGAGATTTAATTAAATATATGTGGAAATTATGGTGTCCTCATTGGAATTTTAGTGATGATGAATTTTTAGAGACTGCAAAATCTTTTGATAATCCCGATTGGGTAGATATTACCATAGATTCTTACCGTAATCGTTGGGGATTTTCTGCTAATGATCCTGAATATGAAAAGATTCATCAAAAATTAATGACTTCCCCAAAAATTAATGTCCCAACCACAGTATTACATGGAGGTGCTGATGGTGCAACTTTACCAGAAACCAGCGATAATAAAGAAGAGTTTTTTTTAAAAGATTATCAAAGGTTTGTCATACCAGAAGTTGGTCATTTTATCCAAAGAGAAGCACCCCAAAAAGTAATTGAAGCTGTTTTAAATAGAGTAGGAAAATAATAAATAATTTTATGACTCAATATTCCCATTAGTTACTTATGATAAAGCATTAAGTAAAGCATTAGGTTCTTTATCAACGAGTAAGCCTCAAGTAGTTACACCTGAACAATTATTATCTGAATTGGGAACTAAGGTGTGAAGGTTTATATTGATATGGGTGTTTTTATTGACTATCTCAGTCCACAGGCGATCGCTGGATCAACTCTCAGAACTACAGAACGTCGTGGCCGTGATCCAATAAAATTCTGTGATACTGATTTAGCAATAAACGTATTATAAAATACACAGTATTTTGGATAGAGCTAAAAAAGCAAGCGATCGCCTCTAAGAGAAGCAATTCAATGATAATGATAAGTATTTTCAATAAGCTTTAGTATTTTTTCATATTTACCTCGTTACTGTTTTTGCCTGAAAAGCTTGTGTTTTAAGGCTTTTGACCTCTAACTTTGCCAAACAGCCTGAAGCTTGACTAATTGATCAGGTTAAGAGAAACTAAATGATAGTAGATGTAACTGCTAATTAAATTAATAATTTTTGTAAAGTTTTTGAGATATATATTTTGAAAGATGGAACATTATGAACAAATGGCAACTTTGTCTCTGAGTTCCTTCGGCAATGTAAAGATTAACTCCGCTCAAGCAGTTAGTTCAAGGATACTATCGAGGTTGGCTAGAGAGAATGGAAACATTAGAATTCATAATTTATCCAGACGGTCGCGTACAAGAGAAAGTCACAGGTATTGTGGGTGCTTCTTGTGCGGAAGTGACAGCAGCGATAGAAGCGCAACTAGGACAAGTGCTGAGTCAGGAGTCAACCTCAGAATTTTTCGCCACCAATAATATACAAGAATCTGGAGTGGCGAATACCCAAACCGCGTTTAGCGAATGGTAAATTTTCCAACTCGTTTATTTTCATTGATTACAAATCACCATGTCACACTTTAGCCAAATTAAAACACAAATCCGCAATCTAGAATCCTTACAAGATGCGCTTTCTGACTTAGGGATAGACTGGAAACCAGGACCCCATGAAGTGCGTGGTTATCGTGGTCAAACCCATCCAGCCGAAGTTACCATTGAACAAGAAAATGGTTATGACATCGGTTTTAGATGGAATGGTCAGGAATACGAATTGGTAGCTGACTTACAATATTGGCAACAAAATTTATCTGTAGATGGATTTTTACGTCAAGTCACCCAGCGATATGCTTATCAAACAGTAATGAAAGAAACCGCCAAAGTTGGTTTCCAAGTTGCTGAACAACAAAAAAATGAAGATGGTTCCATTCGTTTAGTAGTACAACGCTGGAGTGCGTAATGTCCCAAATGCAACCGTTCCCAGAAGATTTAGATCATAATCTAGACAATAGTCCTTCCGGTTTAGAACCAGAACTAGGTGGTTTTTTGCGAGATGAACCAGAATGTTCTGGTTTAGAACCGGAACTGGGCGGTTTGCTGCGTCAGAAAGGTGTTTATGTGGATGAAATTACCTGTATAGGCTGTAAACACTGCGCTCACGTTGCTCGTAACACCTTTTATATTGAGCCAGATTATGGGCGATCGCGTGTAATTCGTCAAGATGGCGACTCAGAAGAGGTAATTCAAGAAGCTATAGATACCTGTCCTGTTGACTGTATTCACTGGGTTGATTATACCGAATTAAAAAACCTAGAAGAAGACCGCAGATATCAGGTTATTCCTGTTGTTGGTTATCCGGTAGATCATGCTGTAGCTACCACAGAAAAACGACGCAAAAAGCAAAAGTTAAGAAACAAACAAACATAAAATTCAAAAATTTAAATATCAAACAGTTAATTGTAAGAGGCTGGAATTTAAAACCAGCCTTTGTTTTCATTTAAGAGTGAGAGGGTCATGCTGTGAAAGCAACTTCTCAACTTTTGCTTCGTCAATTCGGGAAGTTAACCTTCTGGCTTCGTGCAAGTCTCTAGTAGTTTTTGCCAAAGTAAAAGTTGAACCCACAGAAAACGCCAAACCCATACCCATAAAGCCTTTTACCCAATTATCCACAGGCAAATTGACAATGCCAAAACCCGTCATAGAAATAGACATAATAAAAGCTGCCCAGGTTTGAAAAATCCACGCATTGCTGTCTCTTTGCGGTCCAAGTGTTTGCATATCTCCCCCTATAACTAAGTACCGTAAGCACGATTTTATAAACTGGTCTAAATAGTGGTAATAGTAACCGACCAGTTCCGCAACTGTGCTTAATAAAGAGACTTAAAAATCCATCAAATTCAGCAAATACAGGTGGAAATTTTGTACCAGTTTGGCAAGTGGCATAAACATTAAGTACCTTTTTTTGCTTATGGCGTTTCTGGAAAAGTTTGCACCTTACCATCTGGAGTGAAAACAACTCGGAGTTTGAGACTTTGTCCAGCTTTATTAGTAGAAACAAAGGGGTTACCAATTTGTGGCATACCAGTGTTATCAATATATTCTCTAGCGGCTCGATTCAAGGGTAAAATACGTTCAATAGACCCATCAACACCCAACATCAAACTATATTCTAGAGTTTGAGAAAAACCCGCAGGTGGCCGCCAATTCTTTTGCAAATAGGCTCTGGCTTCTGCTGCTTGAGGTATATCAAATAATTTGTTTTCGTCAGCAGCAACCTGTGTAGGTGAGGGTGCTGTTCTTGCGGCGCGCAATTTTGCTACTAAATCATCATTACTGGCCACAGCAGGAGCTTGGGTTGCAGAATTAGCACCTCGATTTAATTGCTGTGACTCTAGTGGAGACGATATTTGGGGAGGAATCTGACTTTGAAGGTCATTAGGTAAGGTAGTAATAGAACTAGGGATAGGGGGAATACTACTGGTATTTTCAGAAGGAAGACCACTTTGGCTAATTACCCCTGTAGAGCCTTGTTGAAAACTGGGTGTTGATGATGATGGGATTTGTAGATTACTAGGAAGGACTGGCTTACTTGTTTGCGGTATTGTCAGTGCATTTTTTTGTGATGAGGCAAAGGTGTCTGGGACAGTTGCATTAGGGAAAGTCAGAGGCTTTGGATCTAGAGTAGAATCAGCTGGTGGTGGAGGGGGATCTAAATTGGGTAGTTCTAATGTATCGCTAATACTTGGAGGAGAAGGTAAATTACTTGGGGGAGTTAGTCCCGGTTGAGAGGCGTTTAAATTCGGGTCTGGTGAGGGTTCGAGGGCAATTTTGTCTGTGGCTGAATTTTGATCAGCTGTTTGCTGCTGACTTTGCTTGATGCTGTTGGCATATTGCCAGGTTAAAGGAGTTAAACCCACAGCTAATGCAAACATCGCCGCTATAGGTGTCCAAGTAGGTAAACTGGGAATCCTGTTCTCAGTTTTGTTCTTACTTTTGAGATTTGGTAGTGTGATGACATCAGTAGAATATTCATCTAAAGCAGTTGCCAAATCAAATAGTTGTAACAGAGTAAGTTGAATTATAGGGCCAGATGTTGGGTTGGCAAGGGAACCAAGATATAGTTTATGAGTTAAATTGTCACTGGATTCTAAGTAAATTGTGGCCTCTAAAATTCCCATGCTAGAGGGGTGTGGAATCTTAGGTGTGGGTGATGTGGGGGTAACATCTTTTAACTCTGGTTGATCAGATGTTGTGCTTGATGGAGGGGATTCTAAGAAGGTAAAACAAAAGCTATCTGCTGATTTTTGCAGAAGTTGCTGTACGTAGTTAGTGACAGCATTACACAAAGCTTCTAGTTGATCGCGATCGCCCTGTATTGGTACTCTCAGTTCTTCTGGTAGCGTCGGATCATCAAAGTGCAGTTCAAAACGCAGTTGATTAATGACAGTTTGCCCCATCCAGCGAGATAAAGGTGAGCTTTGCGCCGAGATTTCTAGTGTGCAAGTGGGGGGTGTGTAGCGACGAATGACAGAATTTGATCCAGGCATAGCAAGAATGGCAATGGGGACAAAAAAGAATTTTGGATTTTGGATTTGTTATTAAAAATCTCAAATCTCAAATCTCAAATCTCAAATCTAAGTTTATTTTGTGGAACGATCCAAAAGTGTTAACCACAACCGCCGGTGTCCAGTAGGGGCGCTATAAAATAGTAAATCGACCAGCAGTTTTATGGCTAAATTGGTCAGCAAATCTGTGGAAATTTCTTCATCTTCTTCCATCCGTTCTTGGTAGGTGTTACAGAAAGCATCAATATAATCTCCCAGTAAAGCATTTTGATGAGGTTCTTGCTTGTTGGCAGCTATTTTTTCTAATAACCCCACAGCACGGCGAATTAACTCTTGGTGTTGTTTAGCAAGATAACAGGTAATCAGAACAAGCGATCGCGCTTCTTCTACATCCAGTTTTTTTCGCCCTCCTTGACCTTTGCGTATGGGGTTAGACTGGCGCAGTCGCCATAAGGCCACCCGATCCGGTACTTTTGACTCTAACTGGAGAATAATAGCCGCAGACAGCATAGCCTCAGAACCAATACCAGTTAAAGTTTCTAGTGCTAACAACACTAAATCTAACTGGGTTTTTATGTTGTCCCATTGAACTGAGTTGGGGGTCGGAAACTGGTTTAACTCCTCCCACTGGGAACTCGGTGTGGTTGAATTTGCGGCCGATTGCATAACTTTTAGCATAGGTGATCAGGCGAATAAAGGCTGTTGCTGTTACCCTTTTTGAAACAGACCATCAAGCATGAAAATTGGTTTCTCGTCATGTAGCTCTAAATCAGTTTAGTCACAGCATTTGTTGTAGTTTTTTTACTTTAGATGAAATTTTCTTGTCTCAATATAAGAAATTTATGAGGCTTTGATGAAGACTGGGGACTGGTGATTGGTGATTGGTGATTGGTGATTGGGAAAGATGGTAAAAGGCAAGAGGTAAGAGGCAAAAGTTTATTAATTTTGACTTTTGACTTTTGACTTGATACCTCCCCATCTCCCCATCTCCCCAGTCACCAGTCCCTAGTCACCAGTCACCTATTCAACATGAGCAACAGTGACACCACTACCGCCATCTGCTTGTTCTGCACTTTCATGGTGGCTGACTCTGGGGTGTTGTTGCAAGAAGGCGTGAACCCCTTGTTTTAATTTACCAGTACCGTGTCCGTGAATAATCCACAATGGTCCAGCAGCTTCAGAAATGGCTTTGTCTAAGATATATTCGGCATCAGCTACCCGTTTTCCGCGCAAATCAACGGTATTTTTCGAGGTGCGAATGGCTACCGTTGGTGTCGGTGGTGGGGTAACGGTTGGTGCTGGTTTGGGTTTAGTGATGGGTTCTGGTTTTTGTCCATCTAAAGATTCTACATCTGACAACTGCACTGTCATTTTCATGATGCCAAAACGCACAGTTAACTCCCCATCTGCATTAGGGGCGGTTAATACTTCAGCGGTTTGCCCTATTTTGGGTATACGAATGCGATCGCCTACTTTGGGCATAAACCCTGGTTTGGGTTTGGGTGGTGGTGCTGGTTGATATTTCTCTGTAATTTCACTTAATGCCTTGGTTGCTTGCTGGGCATCTTGAGCGGTGGGTTTTCCTTGTTGTAAGCGCCGAATAACCTGGGCAATTTCTCCTTTAGCTTGGATAATTGCTTTCTGTACTGCGACTTCTTGAGAAGCACGCAAATCTTTTTCTCTTTCTTCCAACGCTGTGGCTTTTCGAGAAACTTCTTTGTATAATTTTTCCGCTTGCTTTAATAATTCTTGAGCTTCAGCGGCTTTGGTTTCCTGACTACGCCTTTGAGCTTCTAAACCTGCAATTACCTGGTTAACTTCGTCCGTGGCTTCTCCCACTTGGCTTTTAGCTGCTTCTACCACTTCTGGTTTTAAGCCTAAGCGCAAAGCAATGGTTAAGGCGTTAGAACGTCCAGGAATACCCCACAATAACCGATAAGTTGGTGAAAGGGTAGCTTCGTTAAATTCTACTGAGGCGTTTTCAAAGCGAATATCATCGTATTTTAAAGCCTTCAATTCTCCAAAGTGGGTAGTAGCAATAGTTAACTGAGCATGATCAGCGAGATATTGCAAAAGAGCGATCGCTAATGCACTACCTTCCACCGGATCTGTACCTGCTCCTACCTCGTCCAATAATACTAAGCTTTGGGGTGATGGGGAGGTGGGGTGATGGGGAGGTGGGGTGATGGGGAGGTGAGGTGAAAGTTCTTCCCCTGTTCCCTGTTCCCTGTTCCCTGTTCCCTCAGTAATAGCATTTAAAATCCGACTAATGCGGCGAATATGCCCGGAAAAAGTAGATAAGCTTTGTTGTAAAGATTGTTCATCCCCAATATCGGCTAAAATCTGGTCAAACCAAGGCATTTCCACTGGTTCGCGGGCAGGAACAAATAAACCCACTTTAGCCATTAAAGCAGCTAACCCCAAGGTTTTCAAAGTTACAGTTTTTCCCCCAGTATTAGGACCAGTAATTGTCACTACTTTGATGTGGGGACTGATTAATAAATCAACGGGAATTACTGGATGTCCTTGTTCATGCTGTTGTTGCCAAACTAACAAAGGATGGCGTAATTGCCGCAGGGTAATTATTTCCTGTTCTTGACGATTTACGAACCTGGGAGGATTTGCACCTATCCAGAAACTATACCTAGCTTTGGCTGTGGCTAAGTCTAAGGTGGTGACAATGGCTAATAATTTTTCTAAATCAGGTTTAACAGCGCCAACTTGCTGTGTTAAATTGCGACGAATAACTTCTTCTTCGGCTTGTTCTCTTCTGATGGCTTGGCGCAGTTGGTTGCCCATCGGCACAATGCTATTAGGTTCGATATACAAAGTTGCGCCGCTGGTGGATGTGTCGTGAACAATACCAGGAATTGCGTCTTTTTGCGGAGCTTTGACAGGGATAACATAGCGATCGCCCCTTTGGGTGATAATCTGCTCTTGTAATGCTCCTGATTTCACCTGAATGATATTTTGCAGTTTACGTGTAATTTGACTGCGTAATTTTCGCAAATCTTCGCGAATTTCCCCTAATTTCTGACTAGCGCGGTCTGTAACTTGCGCTCTTTCATCAATACAACGGTGAATTTCTTGCTCTAATTCCGGGTAAGTCCGTAACTCAGCGACTAACTCAGTTAAAATCGGTACATCTTCCTGATTGTCAATCACCCGGCGTAAATTTCTCGCACCGGCGAGGGTGGTGGCTATTGCTAACAGTTCTTCCCCAGAGAGAATGCCTTGTAGTTCGGCTCGTTCTAGGGAGTCGCCAATATCTTGAATGCCTTCAAAGGATAACCCAGGCGTAAGCCGACTTTCCAGTTGATAGACTTCTTTGGTTTGCGCTAACAACTCTGTACTTTCCGCTTGAGTTGTCGGTATCGGCAAGGCACGGGCAACCATCGCCCCTAACTTAGTTGCCGCAAAGGTGGAAAGGTGCTGGCAAAGGCGATGCCATTCTAATAGTTCTAGGGTTTCAGACTGGATCAAGGCTTCAACATCTAATCTGAAACTATGGTAACAATTCTGGTTGCAAGAAAGTGAAGTTTTTGAGAATGAAATTTTTATGGTTCTTGGCCTCTTGTAGAGACGTTACATGAAATTTATTTACATTTTGATGTGCTTCTATTCTTTAATAAATTTCACTAATCCATGTTTGAATTGCACTAAGTAAAGTAGTTTGATTTGGTGGAAAGCCTTACATTTTTTTAAATTGTTATGGTTGTGGCTATCATTCAAAATGTTAAGTAGGTCATTAACTGAATAAGGATAGTCTGTAGAGACTTTAAATTTATTAGTTAAAGCATTGAATATATCTAAACCTTTAATCTTTGTTAAATCATAGGGAGGTGTAAATTTCTGTCACCCTAGTTATCAAGATGTTCAAACTTAAACTATCTAATTTTGTTAATATTCTTAATTCTCATAAACTTAAGTTGTTAATAAAGTTAATTAATCCTGAAAAATCAAAAAAATAATATTGACATCTCTCTAGAGAAGAGAATAAAATGTATTCAAACAAGAATATAAAAATACCTGCTCAATATCTTGCAGGAGAAAATATGCTGTTTAGTCCAGCTAACTTACCTTATTGGATTTTCCTAATCACGGGAATACTGCTTTTTTTGTTCATGATTTTTATAGGAGGGGGAGAAGCAGAATTAGATGCTGATGCAGATTTAGATGTGGAAACTGACAGCGAAGTGAGCTTTGGAAACTTTCTCGGATGGGCAGGAATTGGTAAAGCTCCATTGTTGTTATTGTTGGCAACAGATTTAAGTCTGTGGGGTGTCATTGGCTGGATGTTAAATGTTTGGTTTGGTGGCATTGCTCAAAATCAAACATTTTCTTTAATTGCAATTTTTATCTTGTTTATTTCCCTAATTATCAGTTTATTCATGGGTAGATTGATAGCTGAACCAATTGGTAAAATGTTTGCTGAATTTAGTGAAGATGCAAGTAGTGAACGTTTAGTAGGTTGCATTGGTAATGTTATTTCTGTTTATATTCCTGCGGAAAATTTAGGCAAAATTGGTCAGGTCGATATTTTCGATCCAAAAGGTAATTTTTTGACTATTAATGCTGTTATTCCAGATTGGGCAACTATCGCACCACAACGGGGAGAAAAAGTGATAGTAATTGAACTTAAACAGCAAATTTATCTAGTAATTGCTAAAGACAGCGTAGATGAGGAACATTGGTTAAATAACTCGAATTAAAACAATCTAATTTAGATTAAGGAAAAGAAAATGCTTTTTTGGTTAACATTTATCCAGGCTCTACCAACTGTTAATGTACCGGAAATATCATCATTTAAGGTACAATCAAAGCAGGAATATACAACATCAATTACTCCCACATTTCCGCTTTCAACACAGCCGACTTTAGCCCAAATTAGTGGAGGAGTAGTATTTCCTGGGATTGTTGTTACTTTAGTTTTACTGCTGCTATTAAGCTTGTTTGCTTATACCAGAGTTTATGTTGTCACACCCAACAACGAAGCTTTTGTGAGAACGGGGGGATTATTTACTAAAAAGAAAGCAGTAATTCTTTATGGTGGTTGCATTGTTTTACCAGGATTTCATCAATTAACAAGAGTACCTTTGCGGGAAATTTCTATTGATGTAGAACGGACTGGAAAACTTGCAGTGAGAACAAAAGATTACCTCAGAGCAGATATTAGAGTCACGTTTTATGTATGTATTAATGCTTCCGAAGATGATGTTTTGACAGCAGCAGCAAGACTATCTCAAAATGGTACTAAAATTAATCCTGAAGACATCAAAAATGCTTTAGAAAAAAGAGCAGATGACGCAATTAGAGCAGCAGCTAAAACCAAGGATTTAGCAGAAATTGATTCTGATAAATTGGGGTTTGCTCAGGAAGTTTTAAACTTGGTGGGGACAGATTTGAAGAAAGTGGGATTAACACTAAATAACATTGCCATTTCGGAAATATTAGAAAGTGTTACCTATGATCCTGATAATTTCTTTGATGCTCAAGGTGTGCGGTTGCGAACGGAAATTATTCAACGTTCAGTGCAACAAAAACGGGAAGTTGAGTTATCAGCACAGGTGACAATTGAGCAAAAAGAATTGGATGCTCAAAAAAGATCATTGCAAATTGCCCAAGAACAAGAAAGTGCTAAACTAGCTCAAAAATTGCAAGTGGAAGCATTGAAAGCACAGCGAGAAAGGGAAATTCAAGAAGCAAAAGATAGAGAAGCTGCAATGGTACAACGTACCAAAATTTTGCAGGAAAAATCAGTTGAAGAGGAAGAAATTCGCAGAAAGTTATCCCTTCAACAAAGTCAAATTGAAGCTGATATTGCTTTAGAAGAACGGAATAAACAATTAAAAGTAGCCCAAGCTTTGCAAAAGCAAGAAGCAGAATTAGCAGAAATTGTTCGCCAACAAAGTGTAGAATCTGGTAAACTAAAAGCACAGGTACAAATAGCTGAATCTGAAAGAGTAGCAAGGTTAGCTCAAGAAGATGTGGCCATAGCAATTGCTAACAAAAAACGTGAAAGTTTTGTTGCTCAAGCAGAACAAGCTAAAGCGGAAGAGTCTGTAAAAACAGCCGGTGAAGTTGAAAAAGCTGAACGTACCAAACGCTTATCTATTATAGCCGCAGAAAGGGAAGCACAAGAACGGAGTATCAGCGATCGCAACGTTGTCGAAATTGAAGCTTTCCGTCGTCGTCGTCAAGCAGAAATTGCCCAAGAAGCAGCAGAATTAGAAGCAGAAGCAATTCGTACTCTTGCAGATGCTAACCGTGATAAAGCTTTAGCTGAAGCAGAAGGTATTCAAGCCAAAATTGCGGCGGAAAATACAATTAGTAACGCTAATTTGAGTGCGAAAATTCTCACAACTATCTGGCCAGAATTAGCAGATAAACTACCAGAAATTGTCACTGCTTTAGCACCACAACCAGGCGTTTTAGGAGATACTCGCATTTATTCTTTCCCTGGTGCAAATGGTAGTAGTGGGAGTCAAGATATTAACAAGTTGCTATTATCTACTAGCGGACTTTCCTTAATTAATACCTTGTTAGATGAAGGTAAATTAGGAGACTTAATTGGACAAGTTGGTCAAATGGTGCGTAGTAATAACTCAGTTAGTCCACCAAGCTTAAATCACCAAGACAAAGAAAGTAATTAATAATTACTAATTCATAATTCGTAAGTGAAATAAATTATGAATTATTAAGCAGATGCTTGTTGTTGAACTTTCAATATTAGTTTAAAGAGACGTTTCATACAACGTCTCTATATTGTTTTTTCAGCACATCTAATCAACTTTAAACCTAGCTAATAATTCCTCACGGGAAAGATTAGATAAATTCAGCAATAACTGAGTTCTTTCTGTCAAAGAAAGTTCCATCATCCGAGTTACAATCACAGATAATTCCTGATCTAAATTACCAAAACGGACTGCTAACAAACTCTCTATCATCAAACGCTGTCCGTCTTTTTGTCCTTCCTGTCTTCCTTCCTGTCTTCCTTCCTCTATTCCCTCTTGTTTCCATTCTTCCCGTTGTTTAAGATACGCAGGTGATAAACTCATAATTAACTCCTTTACCTCTTCATCATTGACATCACTATTCAATTCTAAATTTTTCCGCCAAGATGCGAAAATTTCCACCAGTCTGTTCCATTTATCATTCTCTTTTGAGAGTTGAACTACTTCGGTAATAGCTTCCGTTTGGATTTTACCTTTTCCTAGTACCCTTAACCATAGTGTATCCTCTGTCATGGGTAATTGGTTAATGGCAACAATGGCAGTTTTATAAGCTTTTGGGAGAAAATATACTCCTTTTTCCCAGTTATCTTTTGCTTTTCCTCCAAAACTGTTGAGGATTTTTTCAGAACAGGTTGGTGTTAAAATCCATAAACAAGGTAATTCTTCTTCAGATAGAGAACGTTTTTCTCTTTTCGCTTGTCTTAACAATTCACCTTGAACGCTATACAATTTTAACAAACAACTCCTAATTTCTATTTCATTAGGTGCATTACGGTAAGGTTCAAAAAGGCAGCTTGTAACCGCCATTTTTCCTAAAATTCCTAATTCTGAATTTTCTGATTTTGTTGTAGGAACAAACCAAACATCAATTTCTTGAACTTCGCTTTTTACATCTTTGCTAATTGTGACATTACCTAGAGGTGTTAATAATTCCTCTAGATATTCTTTTGCTAGTTGATCATGGGGTTGTCGAGTCATAAAACGGCTTTTTCTTGCACCAAAACATAAGGTTCAACAATCAAAGCATTAAACCGTTTGGTGCGATCGCTATTCCAATTTCCCAACTGTTCCGGTGAAGGTTTAGCTAATAATTGTTCATCAATCCAATTCTGCACTGTGGGAATATTATCACTAGCGATCGCTTCTCCCACATCTAGCAAATCTAAACCAACTGCTACTACAATTATCGCATCTCTTTGTGCATGGGGAATTAGCCAATCCCATTCTGCTTCATCCAAGTTTTCTTTTAAAGCATCTTTTAATTCTGACATAATTCATCGATGATATTCCTATAATTTTCATTTTACATGATTTCTTAATTTGAGTAAACTAATTCGTAATTATTTTGAGCGCAGATACACAGATGCTTGATTTCTTATCTCCCATCAATGACTAATAACTAAATTTCTGATTTCATTTCTTCAATTTCTAACAAAGAAACAATAATACCTGTGATGGGAATAGATATAAAAATACCCAATAACCCAGCAATTCTCGCACCCAAAAGTACAGCAAAAAAAACTACAACAGGATTAAGATTTAATGTACCTTGCATCACTCGTGGAGCAATCAAATTATCTTGAATTTGTTGAAGAATAATACACACTCCCAATACCCTCAGAGCTAACCAAACATCTTGCGACAAAATAATTAAACTGACTATACTAATTCCTAAAGTTGCTCCAATACCGGGAATAATATCAATTATGCCTACTATGGTTGAAAGTAACAAAGCAAAAGGCACTTTTAATAATACAAAAACTATAAATGTGGAAGTTGTGAGAAACAAAGTTAATAATAATTGACCTCTAAAAAAGCCTAAAAAACTACGTTTAATAACTTTAGTCACTCTACCCCGGTTTTCTTGGGGGATGATCTTTAGCATCAAATTCCAGAGTTTTTCGCCATCAAGTAACATGAAAAAAGCCACAACTGCAATTAAGATAAAAGTAATAAAATTTGTTAGTAATCCTTGCAAAATAGCTAAACTTGTGACTAAAGTGGATACTGCTTGCTCACGGATTTGGGTTTCAATCGCACTTAAATCTATCTGAAGATTTCGACTTTGCAAAAATTTTTCTATTTGCTCTATTAAAGGTACTAAAGAATTTAAAAATACAGTAATACTATCTACTAATTGTTGTCCTTGAGATAAAACTGCTAAACCTACAGTGATAGCTATACCCCCAAGAATAACTATGCTCACCAAAAAAACAACAATAACTGCAAACCCGTGCGGTAAAAACCTTTCTAACCATTTGACAGGATAGCTAAGTAAAAAAGCTAAAATAGCAGCAAATGTGAAAATCACAATTACCACTTGAAAATAATCTAGTAGTTGTATAATTACCCAACCACAAGCAATTAAAAGCAAAAATCGGACTAATGCTAAACTATTGAGACGTTGTAATAAATTTTTGGCTTCAAAGCCACTCATATCAATTTTAGATTTTGGATGTTAGATTTCCGATAATCAAACTTTTGACAACTTCAAATTTACATCATCCTACAGACTATTACCACATCCTTAAAGCATATTTCTTAAAACTGAATATCCCCAACTTATCAAAACAGTCAGGGATCTATTTAATGATTATCGTCCTAAATCGTGCATTTCATTAATAACATCTGCACATTTACGAGTTATAGCTTCTAAATGTTCCTTATTTGTAGAAGTAGGAGCATCAATCAATTTACCAATTCTAATAGTAATGGGAACTTTACGAGGAATAGGTGTACCTTTTTGGACAACGTTTTCACTTCCCCATACACTGACTGGTAACAAAGGTGCTTTAGCCTTAGCAGCTAAAAGTGCAGCACCTCTTTTGGGGTCATGAATACGACCATCTAGGGTGCGAGTTCCTTCTAAAAAAACACCCACAGCCCAACCATTTTCTAAATATTCTAACGCTGCACGAATGGCTGCACGGTCAGCAGTACCGCGACTAACGGGATAAGCACCGTATAATTTAATAGCTTGGGCTAAAACAGGCACATTAAATAATTCTTCTTTAGCCATGTATGCAACTGGCCGAGATACACAATTAGAAACTATAGGTGGGTCAAAGTAACTTGCATGGTTGCTAACTACCACCACTCGACCAGTTTGGGGGACATTCTCCACCCCATAAATTTTTCCCCCAAAGTAAGCGTGTAGCATGGGGCTAACCACTGACCACTTGAAAGCGTGGTAAAGTGCCAAACTAATAAAAGGTTCGCGTTCTCTGGTCACGGAAGATATTTTAAATAAGACTAAAATTAAGCATACAGCAGAAGTGGAGTGAATCACTTTCTCAGCCCTAACTTTTTTCCTATTCCCTATTCCCTATTCCCTATTCCCTAACCTCATAGAGATACTAACTATTTAACACAAACATAATATTAAGATGCAACCGCAGGTAGAGAATATAAAGAGCGAACACCAATAGCCTAGATATTAAACAACCAATTATATCGAGGTTAGGTTATGGCAGTATCAGCAATTGATATTTCCAGAAGTCTCAGCGGCATAGATTTTCCGGCAAATAAACAGGATCTGGTTGACCATGCCAGAGAGAAAAATGCCAACCAGGAAATTATTGACGTTCTCCAACAAATGCCAGAACGTGAATATGAAAACATGGCAGATGTAGAACATGAGTTTGGTCAAGTTAGATAATTTTTGAATGGGTTTGTGTTTTTGTCTGTCTAGTTAATTAAATACTTTTTGGCATTTTAAATATAGTGGGACTTAGACAAAAAATACCGATAAAAATGTTTAAGACCCACTATTCATTGCTCTTTATATTTGAGAAGTTAGAAATTGTTTCAAATTTTTTCTCAAATTCTCACTAATATCAAGGGCGATATCTTTTCATTAGTTAATTGCTGTAGACTTGGACTACTTATAAATTTCTTGCATTTCATTTATTGAATACAGAAACTAATTTTTATCTACTGCGTTCACCTCCACTGAATATCTATGAAATTACAGATAGCCAATAGCACGACCGTAGTTATAAAGTTTTCTTAGTACATAATTTGCTATCATTAGTCCCCGTTCTGTAAGAATGATACCTGATTGTCCATGATATACAGTTGTCATATCCATCAACTCCTAAAGGTTGTATCTGCTCAACCTAATTTAATTGTGAATCAATTTCCCCTAACTTGGCAACTCTCCAGTATTCCGAATATTTTTCAACTCTATGCCGTTAACTGTACGCTTAATTAACCCAGTTAAAACGTTACCAGGTCCAATTTCTATTACCTTTTCAATCCCAAATTCTGGTAATTGCAAAGCAATTTCTCGCCAACGCACTGAACCAGTCATTTGTTGAGTTAAACGCTGTTTTAAAATGTCTGCATCAACTTCAGGAACTGGATCAACATTAGAAGATACAGGAACTTTTGCTGTTTGAAAAACTATGCTATCTAATATTTCTTGAAATTCCTGTGATGCTGCTTGCATTAAATGTGAATGAAATGCACCAGAAACTTTTAAAGGTAATGCCCGTTTTGCTTTCACTTGAGACATTACAGTTTGTACAGCTTCCGGTGTCCCAGAAATAACGACCTGTGCAGGACTATTATCATTTGCTAACACGACATCAGCCGTTTCAGAAATCACTTTTTCTAATTGTTCCCGATCAAAATTGAGTAACGCTGCCATCATTCCCCCAGCAGCATTATCCATAATTTCCGCTCGGCGTTTGACTAAGTGTAAACCAGTAGACCAGTCAAAAACCCCAGCAACATAAAGAGCTATATATTCTCCTAAACTGTGACCGGCGACTAAATTTGGTTCTTGTCCTTTTTCCCGCAATAAGTCAGAGAGAATACTTTCTATTACATATAAACAAGGCTGTGTATAGAGTGTGCGTGATAGTCTTGCTTCGTCTGCACAAATTTCGCTCACAGACCAGCCCAAAATTGCCTCAGCTTGGTCGAATTTTGCTTTAGCAAATTCTATATTTAGTAGATCCATTCCCATGTTTAAGACTTGCGAACCTTGTCCGGGAAACACCCATGCAGTTTTTGTCATTTGTCCTTAGTAATTAGTCCTTAGTAATTAGTCATTGGTAATAGGGAAAAATAAAATTTATTACCCAGTCCCCAGTCCCCAGTCCCCAGTCCCCAGTAACCTATCTTCCCCATTGAAAAATTGCTGCACCCCAGCTTAAACCTGCACCAAAGCCGGAGGTAGCAATGATATCATTAGGTTTGATTTTGCCTAGTCTTACTGCTTCATCTAATGCTAGGGGAATGGAAGCGGCGGAGGTGTTGCCATAATGAGCAACATTACTAATTACTTTATGTTCAGGAATATTTAATCTGTCAGCTACGGCATTGATAATGCGCTGATTCGCTTGATGTAATATTAGCCAATCTATGTTATCTACACTCAGATGAGCTTCAAATAAAGCTTTGTCTATGACTTCTGGCACTTTCTGGACGGCAAAGCGATAAACTTCTTTACCGTTCATGCTGATGGGTTGATAAGTGCCTGTAGGTACATGAATATTTGGTGTGACTTGTTTTGTAGTACCTTGATAACCCAAGTTGAGATAGTGGTTTTGAGTGCCATCACTTTTGAGGGAAAATCCCAGTAAGCGATCGCTCTTATTTGCTTGCAAAACTACCGCCCCTGCACCATCACCGAATAGTACACAAGTGCGCCGATCCTGCCAATCTACCCAACGAGAGAGGATATCTCCCCCTATCAGCAGTACATTTTTATAAACACCTGTTCTAATAAATTGGGCTGCTGTTACCAGTCCAAATATAAAGCCAGAACAGGCGGCTGTTAAATCCAAGGCGACTGCTTTAATTGCGCCTAATTCAGCTTGAACTCGACAAGCACTACCAAATAAATCATCTGGGGTAGAAGTTGCCAACAAAATTAAATCAATATCCTCTGCTTTAATTCCTGCGGCGGCGATCGCCTGTTTACCAGCATCCGTTGCCAGTGTAGTCAATGATTCAGGCGGTAATGCTAACTGCCGTTGACGAATTCCTGTTCTTGTGGTAATCCACTCATCTGAAGTTTCCACCAGTTGAGTTAGTAACTGGTTATCCAAGGCAGTTGCTGGTACTGCCGAGCCACTACCTGTAATTGCTATGCCATTGTTGAATAAATTCTGCACTCCCAATCTCCCCATTTGTCAATTGTCAGTTGTCAGTTGTCAGTTGTCAGTTGTCTTTTGTTCAGCAGAAATAACCAATAACTAAGTACCAATAATGACCGATGACTAATGACAAATGACGATTGCTATTAGCGTAGCTTCTCATAGAGAAGGCTAATCGCTTTCGCTTTGTAGGATTTGATATTGTGACTGTAGTCTTTGCAATACCTGGTTGTCTACAGCTTCCTTGGCCATGCGAATAGCACTAAAAATAGAAGGTGCTTGGGAACTACCATGACCGATAAAACAAATCCCATTTACACCTAATAGCAATGCTCCCCCATGTTCGGCGTGATCCATGCGCTGTTTAACGCGCTTCAGGTTGGGTTTTAAAATTGCTGTACCAATTTGTCCCCGGATACCTTGGGGTAGTTCTTCCCGCAGAATTTGTAAAATTACTCCTCCTACTGCTTCGGCAAATTTTAATAACACATTACCAACAAAGCCATCGCAGACAATAACATCAAATTCACCTGATAATACATCACGTCCTTCCGCATTACCAGTAAAGTTAATTTGGGTATTTTCCCTTAATAATTGGTGGGCGCGGACTGCTGCTTCGTTACCTTTGGTGTCTTCTTCACCGATATTCAATAATCCTATTTTGGGTTCAGGCATTCCCAAAACATACTGGCTATAAATAGACCCCATAACTGCAAACTGCTCTAAAAATTTAGGGCGACAGTCTACATTAGCACCAACATCAAGTATTAATACTGGTTTGGATTTGATGGTGGGGAATACTGTCCCAATAGCTGGGCGGTCAATTCCTGGTAATCTGCCTAAACGTAGCAAAGCTGATGCCATTGCTGCGCCTGAGTGTCCAGCAGAAAATACAGCATCGGCCTGATTCTTTTTAACCAAGTCCATCGCTACGTTAATGGAAGCCTTGCGCTTTTTTCTGACTGCGTTTAAAGGCTCTTCATCCATTGTGATTGTTTCCTGTGCAGGAACAATCTCCAAGTCCGTCATATTTGTCTTTGGCGGTATGACAGCTTCAATTTGTTGGGTATCACCTACCAACAAGATTTTCACACCCAATTCTTCCTTCGCTCGCAGTGCGCCAGCGACGATTTCAGCGGGTGCGTAATCCCCTCCCATAGCGTCAATTGCGATCCTTACACCAGTCGATCCCATTGCTCCTAGCTCAAAGAAACCTTACAAATTTTATCAGATTGCAATACTCAACAATTAAAAATTTCAAAAAAAGACATGAAAAACTATAGCAGGAGTCAGGAGTCAGGAGGCAGGAGGCATCTATTGGTTCTCATTCGCGTTCATCTGCGTTTAATATTCTGAGCATATAAAAAGGCTCTACCTTGGATCACACCCAAAGCAGAACCTTTAAGAATTTATAAAACCGAAAAACTAACTCAAAACCCAACTAACCAAAGTTCTCACACCAAAACCAGTCGCCCCAGCACCGTTGTAACCATTTTCCTTATCAGCCCAAACAGGACCTGCAATATCTAAATGCGCCCAAGGAGTATCCTTCACAAACTGCTTCAAAAACAAAGCCGCAGTAATAGAACCGCCATAACGAGGTCCGGTATTTTTCATATCCGCAATACCAGATTTTAACCCGTCAAAATATTTTTCTTCCATCGGCATCCGCCAAAGTTTCTCACCTGCTGTTTCTGAGGCGGTTTGCAGTTGGGAAGCGACAGCATCATCAGGTGTAAATAAACCAGCGATATCATCACCCAAAGCCACCACACAAGCACCTGTGAGAGTAGCTAAATCAACGATCGCATCTACACCTAATTTATCAGCATACACCAGAGCATCAGCCAAGGTTAAACGCCCTTCAGCATCGGTGTTATTAACTTCGATTGTTTTGCCATTGGATGCGGTTAAGATGTCTCCTGGGTGCATAGCCTTACCGCTAATCATGTTTTCGGTAACGGCGGATATAAAGTGAATCTCTACATCTGGTTTTAACTGACCAATAGCTTTAGCAGCGCCAAGAGTGGCCGCAGCACCACCCATGTCAATTTTCATGGTTTCAATCCCGCTACCAGCGCCTTTAATGTTCAAACCACCAGAGTCAAAGGTTAAACCTTTACCAATAATGGCTAATTTGCGTCTAGGTGTGGTTTCTGGTTTGTAGATGAGGTGAATAAATTTAGGTGGTAAGTCCGAAGCTTGAGCGACTCCTAAAAATGCACCCATACCTAATTTTTCACATTCTGCTTGTTCCAGAATTTCCAGATGTAAACCGTGATCTTTGGCTATAGCTTGAGCAGTTTCTGCCATAGTAATCGGTGTAACCGCATTAGCGGGAGCCGCTACTAACTGTCTAGCTAAAATTACCCCAGAAACAATTTGTTCTGCACGGGTAACGGCTGCTTCTTGTCCTGGTAAACCCAATAAATCTATAGTTTCGATATTGGGATTTTTATCTTCTGGTTCGGATTTGAAGCGAGTATCTTGATAAAGTGCCAGTTGTGTACCTTCAGCAATAGCTTGAGCTGTAGCTGCTGGATCGTTGTTATAAACGGGTAAACTGATTCCTAGAGTTTTGGTTTTTTGCTTTTTAGCGGTTCGCGCTATTGTAGCCGCAACACGGCGTAAAGTTTCTAATTTCAGCGCGTCTGGTTTACCTAAACCGACTAAAATCAATTTCCGCACGGGATGACTAGCACCTACCCGAATAACGACGGTACTATTAGCTTTACCTGTAAATTCTTCTTCAGCAATGATTTCTTGGAAAATTCCGGCGCATTTCTCGTTTAAAGTCGCTAAATCCCCTGTTAACTCTACTGCGTCTTCAAATAAGCCAACTGCTAGGGTATCACCAGTCCAATCTAATAAAGCTGTATTTGTAGGTTGAATCGTCATTTTTGTAATGTTCTGTTAACCTTCCTTACTTGTACCAGTATTGCTTAAAATTTCCAGGGTGTGGGGATTGTTGATCGGGGACTGGGGATGAAAACTAACTTCTCCTGTTAAAATAATCCCTATTAGGGATTGAAACTAACCGATCCTCACTATTGGCAAAATCTCTATTGGAGATTGAAAACATAATGTTGAACATCACAAACGCCAAGTTAAGCTTTATTGCTGATAACTTTCTTGGTGAAAATGAAGCGATGAGAGAAATTGCTTACAGCATGGATTTATTAATTCCTGGCTTGTACTTATGGCTACCAGGAATAAATATTCGCCTTGGTGGTGCTGTTCCTGATGATCAACCCTACAGATATCCAGGTAAAATTCACAGTCATGCTGGTATTGCTTTAGTATTACCAGGGTACAAGATTTTTACATCTTACCAGGGAACTTATGACTCATTTGGAGAGGAGTTTAAATAAGGATAGGTTAGTAAGGTAAAAGATATTGATATTTTATCAGGCTACCTATGACCCTTAACACGCATAAAATCCAGGGACTACCAAAGTTTAAATGTCAAACATTAAGCGCAACTCAATTTGAGAAATTAATGATTGATGCTGGTTACTCAATATCAGGTACTGCACCAGCCCAAGGTAATAGAATTAAAGTTTGGTGGATTCATGATCAATACCCAAGAGTAGAATCTATTTATAGTCCTGACAAGAAAACAGTTATTACTGCGTATCATGTATAAGATTCGCTTTTTAAGGTTTAATTGTTCAACTTTAAACTCATTATCACTCCATTCCTGAATGCTTACTCATAGATTAAATAAAATTCTTGCCCTGTTGATAAATTTCCTTTGCATAATTAGTCCAAGCACCTTGTCCCCAATATCTAAAACAACTGGTTTGCAGCAAAAGATTATGTAATAAAACTTGGCGGTAGTGGTTTTCTTTAGTGATAGATTGATCTGAATTATCGGTTAACAAATCATCGAATTTTTGATGAAATAAATTACTTAATTCATACATGGGTGATAAAACATTTTCGTATCCTTGCACCCAACTAATATGATTTGTCCATGATGCACCATCAACATGAAAATTAGGGTTAGTTTTCTTGATTTCTTGAATGGCATTTTCTACTGCATCTGGTTGACAATTATCTGCGTTTATTCGCTGCCAAATTTGATGCTGTCCAATTGGTTGACATTGGGGAAAATCTTCCGGTTGACAACCAGCATCTGCTAATAATTCTAAATATTCTGTACCACAAACACCAACCACACCTGTTTTACCTCCGCCATTTTGCTGCATATCCCACCAAGCTTGTTTAAAACCGCTGGGAAATTCATTCATCATTACACCGCCGTTTTCACCATCACCTATTTGGCTGACAATTGGTGGTACTAAAACATTACCTAATTGTTGTTTATTTAAAGTTTTTGCTTCATAGTATGGCTGCATTTGGGCAACTAATTTAGTATCTGATCCTTGGGTTTTAATTAATGCGGTAATACTAATGGTTTCCCCTTGGGAATTACGAGCAATTAAACGATGTGGTAAGTGTTTATAAACCAGAGGTTCACCGTTAATTGTTTCTACAGTATGTTCTTGTACTAATAACCAATGATAACCACATTCTTTGAGGGCTTTGATAAATGCAAATAGGGTATCTGGATGGTTTGGGAGGTGCATTTCTGGGGGGGAAAATCCTTTAATTCTTGCTAGTGCTTCCCAGCCAAAAATTGCTGCAAAGTGATGTTGCCAAGCAATAATATGTAGTTTAAAATCTGCTATGGGTGTGGAAGGGATGACTGCATGACTCCACATTGTCCCTAACCATTCTACATAAGGCTGATAAGTGCGATCGCAAGTGATACGTTTGAGATTTTCTAAAATATCACTTCTTCCCATTTGTCGAAGTCCCCATAATAGATTACCAGAATAATCGAGCATTACACGGGGGTTACAACCTTGATGTACTAATTCGGGAATAAAATCTCCCATACGACTGTAACAATAAGCAAAGGGTCCTGCGTTGTGGTTGTCTCCTTCGTTTTGGTGTTCAAACATATATTGCAGGTTGCTGATCAGGGAACCACCATGTCCTGCTGGTATAGTGGGTTGGTGCATATGCAGAGCGATCGCAAATACTGCTTTTACATCTGCTAATTTAATATTAGTTGTTGGTAAAAATACAGGATCATTATGGTTAACTACAGATAGAACTTCATTTTCCCAACCTGATATATTTGGTAAATCATCAATGATTTCGGGTAAAATTGGCAGATTAGATGGTAATTTTAACATTTTTGTTTGTTCCAAAATCAGGTATAACTGTAAATTTTGCCCTGATATTTAGCAATGAATACCCCAAGTCACGCAATTCTCAATTTAGTGATTTTTAATCAACAATTACGCATTCAGGCAAGTCCGGCTATTATCATCGGTGCAATCCTTCCTGATATTCCCATATTTGTGTTCTATTTTTTGATGAAGTTTGTTTACCGTTTACCAGAACGGCAGATTTGGTCTGAGGTTTATTATCAACCTTTTTGGCAATTTATTGTGAGTACGTCTCATTCTATTCCTCTAGCTTTGCTGGGGGTATTAATTGCCCATTTTGGAAATTGGCAAATAATTGAGGTTGGTTTTATGAGTATGGTGTTGCATTCTTTGTTAGATTTTCCTGTTCATAATAATGATGCACATCGTCATTTTTTTCCTTTGAGTAATTATCGTTTTATTAGTCCGGTTTCTTATTGGGATGTTAAGCATTATGGACGCATTGCGGCTTTGGTAGAAATTCTACTGGTTTTAGGGGCAACAATTTATCTATTTCCTGGTATTCAAGCTTATTTGGGTGCTGGTTTGTTGGTTGCGGTGAATGTATTTTATTGGTTTGGCTATTTTCGGTTTTATTTGAAAAGGAAATTAATTGAAGATCCCCCCAACCCCCCTTAAAAAGGGGGGCTTTTTTCTATTTCTGAAATTATCTTGCCTTTGTGTGCTTTGTGTCCTTTGTGGTTCGTGGTTTCATAATTCAAATAAACCGCAAAGTTCGCAAAGTTCGCAAAGTAGGAATTGTGCAAGTAGTTAGAAATTAAGTGCTTTTATTTCAGAGAGTTGGTATGAAGGGGTAATGAAATTACTTGCGGGCTGAACCAAAAGCTAACCGATTTCTAGAAAACAGTGAGTTGTTAAAGTGTGGGATTTTGGTGACAAAATTCTTGATGATTTTGGGTTGAAGTTGTTTGTTTGGTGCTGCTAGTTGTAATACTATTTCTAGTAACCAAGGGGCTAGGTTTTGACACCAAACTGCTAAATGAGATTGCCATCCAACTAATATTTCTGATTGATCTTTTTGCAGTCCGATGATCAGGGTTTGGGCTACTTGTTGGGGTGTCATGGGGGTGACTCCTCGAAATAGTTTTAAGTCGCGCACCATGTCTGTATCTGTGAGGGTGGGAAGTAAGGCCACAACGCGGATGTTGTGTTCTGCTAGTTCCCGTCGTAATGCTTGGGTAAAACCTAAAATGGCAAATTTGGTGGCTGAATAGGTGGCCATTGTTGGTGCTGCTACTTTACCCATGAGACTGGAAACGTTGACAATTGTTCCCTCTTTTTGGCTGGCCATGCGTCGCGCTATCAAGTTTGTGAGGGTGTACATTCCCAACAGGTTGACGGAAAGTTCTTCTTGGACTTGGGGAAGTTTTGTTTGCAGAAATGAATTTTGATATGCGACTCCTGCACAGTTGACGAGTAGATGAATTGGTCCATAACTGCGCCAAATTTGAGCGATCGCTATATTCACGCTGACTGCTTGGGTTAAGTCTAGGGTGATGGTTGTGGTTTCGGTTCCCAGTTTTTCGATTTCTGCGGCTACTTCGGCTAATTTTTGGCGATCGCGTGCTACCAAGATCAGCCGCTTTACTCCTTGCTGGGCTAATTCTAATGCGATCGCTTTTCCAATTCCACGAGAAGCACCCGTAATTAGAGCAACTTTACCTTGAATATTCATCGGTTTTCACCTCCAAATTTTTCGCCTTCCCTTTCTTTTGCTATCTTTGGGTAAGACGATTTGTGAATGGTAATTCTGGTTCTACGAGATTTTTCTGTTACTCATCTGCAATACCCCTCCATTGCTGACAAAGCAGAATTTTCTCGTTGGTACAATAGTTTCGTCAAAACTGACGCTCATTGGCAGTGTGGATACAGCGCATCGGTTTTACCTCTCTTTGATCCGAGCTTTTACCAGTATGTTGCCACTACACACGTTAGCAACTAAATCAAGAGATTGCAATATTTTTTAATAAGAATTTCTTAACAATTCTTCACAAGATTATATAGCCGTGGACAGGGTGGTTAGGACATCAATTGATAGCGCATGATAGCGCAGCCTAGCGTCAGCCATTGATAAAACTCCCACTATAAGAGGGTTTTACTCCTGAACGCCAGTTGCTTTATGCAGGGAAACCCTTCCACTGCAATGCCTCCTCCTGACTCCTGCTATATATATAGGAGTATTTTAGTTAGATAAGTTTTAATTAATACCGCCTGAGCTTGGTGGTGATTTGATGACAATTGGTTGCATGGAATAATATTTAAATGGCACTAAACCGCTGATAATTAGGTAGGCGTTGAAAATTGTCGTTATGGCAAGGCAAGAGGTGAAGCAGTGCGGTCTTGGGAGTTTCCCCCATGAGAAACTGCTGTTCGCCAAGCGTGCCGGAGGCATTACCCGAAGGGCAAAAGGCACTCATGCAAGAGGGAAGAGACTTTCAGAGATTTTACATTTTTGTACTTGCTTGGTTTTTTCGAGCCGACTTACTTAAATGCAGATAATACTGTCATTTAGTAAGCTTTAAATCTTCTACTATCGTAGTAAAAGGTGAGAAATGTATTATTATCAACCAATATTCCTAAAATGATATCGAGCTTTTCTCGAAAATATGGACTACCAGTTTCTTCTTCATTGATAATAATAGGCTCATCCAGTATTTCTACAACTATAGCTGGCTGATTTTTATAAGGTATTTTCCTATTTTTGAGAGTTTCTTTCCATTTCACTAATTGTCCAACTTGAAAAAAATCTTTTTTGAGATAATTATTACAAGCTGTTTGCAGTTGAGCTATATATTCCTGTTCATAGCTTTCTTCTTCTGGGTCAATGTTGTGTTCTTCTTCAACAAAGTTGTGAGGTTGGAAATATGGTATTAATGTACCTATTATGTTTTGGCTAGTATTTTGTTCTTCGCTCATACCAATTATGATTTAACTCTCTATAATGACTAAACTAAATTGAGTAATTTGAGAATGATTTTTTATTTATTCAACATACAGGCATTACATCCACAATATATATAATACCAAAAAACAGGTATAAAACAATGGTACGGTTAAAGATTTGGCAATGGCTCATCCTAGTCTCACCAATAGCGACAATTATCGGGTTTATACTCATATCCGCAGGAACACAAATTCACGCTTGGGGGCTAAGTTGGATTTGGGCTGTATTTACCCTTGTATTTGTGGGTTGGCGTTGGTTGCTGGTGCGTTGGACTAAACCTGCTGTTAATCAAATTGAAGCTGTATTTACCCAAGTGCGGGAAGAATTAGAATCTAGCAGCGATAATAATATAGATGTATCCACCGGAAAAAACAATACCCAACAAATAGAAACTGCATTAAACAAAGTTTTGAATGATGCTCAAAATGATCCTCCTCTTTGGGAAGATTTGCAAATTTTTTGGCAAAGATGTCAAGATTTAGTAATTGCGATCGCACAAATTTATAACCCAGAAGTTAAATATCCTCTCCTTAACATTTACATCCCCCAAGTCTATGGATTAATTCGCGGTACTGTGGATGACATGGATAAATGGATGCAGAAATTATCTCCTGTTCTTAATCAAGTTACCGTTGGACAAGCTTATCAAGCTTATGAAGTATACCGCAAATTAGAACCCTCTGCACGCAAATTTTTACGAGTTTGGAATTTCGCACAATGGTTTTTAAATCCCGTCGCTGCGTTCGCAAAAAAAGCTAGTGAAGGTGTGAATAATCGCGCTTCTCAAGAATTACTAATAAATTTGAGTCAAGTATTAAGAGAAGCGGCTTTACGGAACTTGTGCAAACGAGCAATATCTCTGTATGCAGGGACGAAAATTGAATTACCTACCCCCGAATTACCCCAACCTAAAACCCAAACCCTACGCGATATTCTTACCCAAGCTGAACCACCAGAAAAAGTAGCACAAAAGCCAGTTAATATTCTCATTATCGGACGTACAAGTGCAGGTAAAAGTAGTTTAATTAATACACTTTTTCAAAGTGAACTTGCGGCTGTTGATGTTTTACCTAGCACAGATAAAATTAAAACTTATCATTGGCAAACAGAAAGCGGTGAAATTCTCAATCTTTGTGATACTCCCGGCTATGAACAAGTAAAACGTGATGATTTGCGGGATTTAGTCATTGATTATGCCACAAAAGCGGATTTATTATTATTAGTTACTCCCGCACTTGATCCCGCTTTACAAATGGATGTAGACTTTCTCCAAGATATTAAAGCAGAAGTCGCAGATTTACCGATCATTACCATTGTCACCCAAGTAGATAAACTGCGTCCGATCCGCGAATGGCAACCTCCTTATAATTGGCAAATGGGAAATAAACCGAAAGAGATTTCTATCCGAGAAGCGACAGAATATAGAAATCAATTGTTAGGAAGTTTCTCTAATTTGGTTTTACCCATTGTTACAAATGACGTAAAAACTGGCCGCAATGCTTGGAATATAGAGGAATTATCTTTAGGATTATTATCAGCAATAGACCCGGCTAAACAATTACGTCTCACCCGCTTTTTACGCAACCTAGAAACCCGCATTACCGAATCTGCAAAAATAATAGATCATTACACCTTTCAAATGGCAACAACCCAAGGACTTACCGCACTTTTGAAAAGTCCTGTTTTACAATTTATTTCTACTTTATCAACAGGTTCTCCTACCCTTGCTTATCTTTTAGCAGAACAAATTCCCGTGGAACAATTACCCATAGTTATTGGTAAATTGCAGATGGCTTATGAACTGTTTCCATTGTTAAATACAGATAGTTCTAAATCACGTAATTTTGATTTATTATCTCTTTGGCCTTTGTTGTTAGAAAATCCTGGTACACCAGACCGCAATGCTTGGGCATTTGGTCATGCTTTAATAGAATATTGGACTCAGAATTTAACCATTGAACAACTGCGGGAAAGATTTGATTATTACATCAGGAGTCAGGAGTAAGCTATATCTCTTTATCTTGTTCCCAGTCTCTGACTGGGAATGCTATCATAGAGTCTCTGACTCTAATTTAACAGAAGGCAGAGCCTTCTAAAATTCATTCCCATACAGAGTATGGGAACGAGAAATAATTAAAATATAAAATCTAAAGCTTGCTTAATAATCAATTCTTGGTCTATCATATTTTTTAAAGTTAATCCATCATAAATTCCGCCAAAAGCTTCTAATGCCGCATTATCTAATGCTCGATCATAAGCTTCTAACAAAATCTCCTCTAGTTCTTTTTTATTCATATAAAACCCTCCAGATTTTCGGCGCTTGTTAACTCGAATTATTGCATCCGTAGCATTACGAATAGAAACATCCCAGTAATTAGTTGTGCGTTTTTCTGACTGTTGTTTAATTAAGTGAACTAACAAAATGACACAATAACTATAAATTTTATTAATTTTATCTTCTTTGCTCATTTCCTCTAACTCATCAATTAAAAATATTGCTGCCTCTAAATTGCCAGCAATAACTAATTCTCTGAGTTCTAATAATTCTTCCATAATTCACTGTGACATTTCTCACAAAATTAATAACTGCTCTCTTTTTCACTTTTCAAGAAAGCAGTTTTTCCCAAATTACCAAACTTGCCAAAATCAAGAATCTACACATCTTCCGTTTCAAGTTGTGCTACTGTCACAGCATTAAACGCGAAGGCAAAAACCAAAGGCATCGGACACTTTAAAACAAAGGTATAAATAACCGATAAAATGGTAATAACTACAGCCGCTATTGACCAGTATAGCTCCTGATTTGTTAATCCATTCTCTTCTTTAATTACTCTCAAAACATGAACCGGAATTGGTTCTGGCATTACGCCACCAGGAGGAAATGCCCAATAGTTATCACGGCGTTCTACAAATAAATCTGTCCAGCCGTTTTCCATACACCAAGCTTCGATCCATTCGATAGAGTAATGATTGATCATGAACATACAAATTCCAGTTTTCAGTTTGAGTAGTTAGTGAATATAGATTTATCGGAGATTCCTGACAAGCTAAGAAATGCTTATAAGATTAACGCTAATTCCATAATCGTGAAATTTAGTTCAGCTGTTGATATTCCCTTATTCAAAAGACTAACAGGCAACAGCGATTGTTTGCAACAAACTACAATAAACTTTACTTTAAGTCATGAATATCAATAAATGTAAATTACTGTAAATTACCGATTGAGTAACTGCCAACCTCTTAAGGAATAATTAATTTATCAACCTTTCGAGACAATTTAAATAATTTTGACCAGAAGACAACAAAATTTAATTACAAAATATTAAGCAAAACAGATATTCTGACCAAGATAATGAGGTAAACTGAAATACAAGAAACATTACAAATGGTTAACAAATGATATATTGGCGGCGAGGCATAGGATTATTGTTAGCAGTTATGATCTGGTGTGTGGCATCTCCAGCACTAGCAACAGACTGGACTCATCCTCTATCATTTAGCAACGCGGAGTTAGGAAGACATGATTTTTCGGGACAAAATTTACAAGCAGCGGAGTTTTCTAACGCTAACTTAGAAATGGTTAACTTTACAGGTGCTGACTTGCGGGGAGCAGTTTTGAGTGCTTCTGTGATGACAAAAGCAAATTTACATGGGGCTGATTTAACTAATGCAATGGTTAATGAAGTAAAATTAAATGGGGCTGATTTAAGTGATGCCGTTTTGTTAGAAGCTATTTTGCTGCGTTCCGTTTTTACTGATGTCAACATTAAAGGTGCAGACTTTAGTGATGCAATTTTAGATAGAGCGCAAATTAAAGAGCTATGTCAAAAAGCTAGTGGTGTCAATTCTAAAACTGGTGTTAATACTCGTGAGTCGTTAGGATGTCGATAAAGCGTATTGGTATAATTGGTGGTGGACAACTGGCCTGGATGATGGGGGATGCTTCCAAAAAATTAGGATTAGAATTAATAGTACAAACTCCTAGTAAAAATGATCCCGCTGTATCTATTGCTGAAGATCCGGTTTTTGCAGCAGTTGATGATGCAAAAGCAACGGAAATTTTAGCTACAAAATGCGATGTCATCACTTTTGAAAACGAATTTGTTAACTTAGATGCTTTATCTTTATTAGAGAAACAAGGTGTTTGTTTTCGTCCTAGATTAGCAGCTTTATCTCCTTTATTAGACAAATATCATCAACGTTGCTATTTACGAGATTTAAAATTACCAGTTCCGCAATTTTTCGCTCTGGAAAAATCAGAGGATATTGAATCAAAAATAGAATATTTGGGTTTTCCTATTGTGATCAAAGCCAGACGACATGGTTATGATGGACAGGGAACTTTTATTATCCATGATTTAGCGAATTTGTCAACAGTAATAAATCAAAATCATACACATTTCTTAGTAGAAGAATTTGTCCCTTTTACCAGAGAATTAGCTATAATTGCAGCGCGTTCTGTGGATGCGGAAATTGTTACTTATCCAGTGGTAGAAACCCAACAAGAACAACAAGTTTGTCGTCGAGTAATTGCACCAGCGGATATTACACCCGAACAAGCAAAAAAAATTAAGGCGATCGCTCATACAATATTAAATAGTCTACAAGCTGTGGGCGTTTTTGGGATTGAGTTATTTATCACCGCTGATGGTAAAATACTGATTAATGAAATTGCACCAAGAACTCATAACTCTGGGCATTTTTCCTTAGATGCTTGTGAAACTTCTCAATTTGAACAACACCTGAGAGCAGTTGCTGGTTTACCTTTGACCAATCCTAATTTACATTGTTCTGGTGCAGTTATGGTTAATTTGCTAGGGTATGAAAACTCACGTAGTGATTATCAATTTCAGCGCCAAAAATTAGCAGCTATTCCCCATGCTTACCTCCACTGGTACGGAAAAACCGAATCTCGTCCCGGTCGTAAACTAGGACATATCACAGTATTGTTAGAACAGCAAAACCGAGATGCTATAAACTCTATCATCAATACCATAGAATCTATCTGGTATCCTGTTTAAAATGGGGACTCTTTACTGGGGACTGGGGACTGGAAAGAGGGTAAAATAACAACTGACAACTGATTACAAAAAAATTTTTTTATTCCCCCACTACACAAATTGCATTTGACAGTTATAATGAATTAGTTGCACTACGACGTTGGTGACTGCCCCCAAGTTTTTTGATCTATGTCTTTAACGAAAAGGGAACCAATTCGTTCTTGTGGCAGTAGACCGAGCTTGTACTCGGAAACTTTAAACAAGCAACACCCGTTCCCACCTGGTTTACCCAGGTCATAAACTTAGGTAAAACGGCGTTGTGGTGAACTTAAAAAGTTTTTAAAAACTAAAAACATTTCCGATCCCCGACTTCTTCAATAAGTTGGGGATCTTATTATTTATTATTATCATAATGGGCAAGATGACCGTACCACAAGATTTTTACTACAATATTTTTACCACAAGATGTTTATTTTACTCATCTACTGGGTTTTTTCTTTCTGCTATTCTCAATTTAGCAGAACGCGAACGCGGGTTATTTTTTATTTCCTCTTCTGTTGCAATAATCGGTTTTTTTGTCAATATTCTTAACAACTCCGAGTTTCTTAAACCGTGTTTAACTATTCTATCTTCTAAGCTGTGAAAACTAATAATCGCAATTTTTCCCCCAGTAACCAGCGCGTGAGGTGCGTTTTCTATCAAAGTTTCTAATACTTTTAACTCATCATTAACTGCTATTCGCAAAGCTTGAAAAACGCGAGTTGCAGGGTGTATTCTTCCATGACGATATTTAGGAGGAACAGAATAAAAAATTGCATCTGCTAATTCTGTGGTAGTTTGAAAAGGACGCTTTTCTATTATTCGTCTGGCAATTTTCCTGGAAAGTCTTTCCTCACCATATTTAAAAAATATATCGGCTAATTCTTGTTCATCCCACTCATTAATTATATCACCAGCAGTTAAAGATTGTTGCTGATTCATTCGCATATCTAAATTCGCAGTATTTCTAAAACTAAAACCTCTTTCTGGGTTATCTAAATGATAGGAACTTACACCCAAATCTGCTAAAATGCCATCATAAGTATTTGCAGGAAATTGAAAATTAGCAAAATTGCTATGAATAAAATTCACCCTATTTCCAAATTCTGCTAAATTCTCCTGTGCAGCTTTTAAAGCGTCCAAATCTTGATCAATTGCGGTAATTTTTGTGTTTTCAGCACTTTCTAAAATTAACCGACTGTGACCACCACCACCCACAGTTAAATCTAAATAATTTCCACCTGGTTGAATATTTAAACCTGTGATAATTTCCTGACTGAGAACAGGAATATGGGAGAAAGTAAATTCATCTAAGTCTAGGGGTGTTTGTAAATTTGATTTAATCATTATTTTATTGATATGGTGATTATTATTTGAGGTAAAATCATTAATAATTAAACGCAGATGAACGCAGATAATTTAATTTGACTAAGAAGCCATTTTAGCGTTAATAAAACTAAAAATCCTTTCTAATTCTAATAAACCAGCTAGTTCTGCTTTTTCATCAGTTAACGGCGGTTAGAAACCGCATCTACACAGACGAAACCCACCTGCGTGGGTTCTAAATTTAGTCCGCGAAGGCGGACTTTGCTTGTGTAGCCGCGAATTCTATTCGCCGGATTTTTATTATATTAACTTATTGACTTATTGACAATCTTATTCTAACGGAAACCCCCCATAACCTGCAATAATTTTATCAACATCTTCCATAATCTTAATAGTCTCCGAAATAATAGAAATAATATTTTGATAATGCGTCAAATCATCAAAATTTAACTCTCTTCCTTTCCTGTCTTTTAACCACTTTTGACAAACTTGATAACCACCTATATAAAAATTCCAGATTTGCGGAGGAACTTGATCAAAATACTGTTCAGAGTTTATCCAAATTTGTTGATGCTTTTCATTATATTTGACTTGTTCTACAATATTAGAACCCGCAATAGGATAAGTTGCAATTTCCGTTCCTGTGACTTTCATTAAATGTAACTGTACTAATTTATCACCCTTTGCTACCAACTCCCAAAACAGCGCAGAATTAGAAGTTAAAGGAACACGGGGAAAATCAATCTTTAAAAATTCAGCATAGCGTTGACGGTAAGTGGGAGAATGAAAAACAGCGTAAATGTAATTAAAAATATCCTCTGGTCCAAAGGTTTGTTTTTGATTTCCTTTTCCATCAACAATAAATTCTAATCCTAATTTTTGGGAAAATTCAGTAATAAAATTTGGGGATAAATTCGGTCTACGTCCTCCTGGTGTATTAGTTGGTGTAGCATCAAATAAAGTTGGGGTATCTGTTGGGTAAAGGTAAAGAGGTATGATGGGACCACCACCAAATTTACCTGCTGTATCTAAAGCATTAATATTTGCTATCTTATCAGTACAGAAAATATGTCTAAAATCTTTCACTACTTGTCTGGAAATTAATAATCCAACATTACTATGAACATTCCTAAAATGTTGCATAATTTCCTGTCTAGGTCTATTGACAACACTAGAATGATGATAATACTCTCTCAAATCAAAAGGACGATAAAGACATTTAACAAAAAATTCTTCCCAATTTACACAAGATGACAAAATTCTTCTTTGCTGATATAATTGCCAATCAATTGTTACTTGTAGTAAATATTCACTTTGTATTTGAAAGTCAGAAATCTTTAAATCTCGAAAATTTTTGATTCGTTCTTGAAGATGCGAAAATTCAAAATCAAATACAAAATGATCTCGATGAGTTTTGATACCAGCAGAATTAACTGGCATTATATCAATAATTCTCCATCCTTTTTCATATTCGGGTAATAAATCATTATTCTGAGGACTAAATAAATAAAATTCAGTTTGGGGATTTATAATTTTCCACTCAGTCGAACTAATATCATTTTCAGCTAACCAATGATACTTACCATTAACTAACTGATTATTTTCATAAACTTCTCTCATACCCCATAAATCAGCATGATAAACCGTTGCTAACTTTTGCTGACTATTTTCATATTTAATAAAAATACTAATTGCTACACCTTGCTGAATATCAAAAACATTCTTATCCGGTGAACCATCAGGACAAAGTTCTTTTTTCTTACTATTACCATGTAAATCTAAAACATAAATTTCATCAAAAGTTTGCATCAAATTTTGACGCATTCCCCGAAAAGTGGGGTTATCTAAATAACCATGATTCGTAATTAAAGCCACAATACCATAACCCGTTTCCGAAACGCGATGTTGAGCAAAACGGATAAATTTGACATAATCATCTAATAATCCTTTCGGGTTTCTTTCTCCCAAAGGTTTACCGTCTACTTGATAATAATCCCTAACTAAACCTACAATCCAAGGATCAGTATTTACAGATTCATAAGAATAAGGAGGATTTCCTAAAATCACCATTACTGGAACATCTTGTTTTACATCCTTTGCTGCTTCAGCTTCATCTCTAATTCTATTCATAAAACCATCAGCAGGAGGAATTTGAAAAGCTTCTTGTAAAGTATTAGTTAAATAAATCCTCAACCGTTCATCAGAACTAAAATCATAACCCAACTCTTGCAACTGCAAACCTAATTTCATGTGAGCTACAGTATAAGGAGCAATCAATAATTCAAAACCAAATAAACGGGGTAATAAATGCTGACTCACATAACTAGACCACATCCCCTTTTGAGATTTAAAACTATCATAAATATAATCAATAATCCTATACATAAAAGTTCCCGTACCCACAGCAGGATCGAGAATTAAAACTTGATGAGTTTCCATAGTTCCCTCACCCTGGGGATGGGGAATTTTAATCTTTTTAGAATCAGCTAAACCCTGACTAATATTAAACTTATGTTTCAGCACATAATCCACACTTTTAATGATATAATTAACCACAGGTTCAGGAGTATAATAAACCCCTCTTGACTCCCGCATTTTGGAATCATATTCTGCCAAAAAAGTCTCATAAAAATGGACAACAGGATCTTCCCTACGGGTACGTTTACCAAAATCTTTAAGAATTTCCGCCATATCTGTTTGTTGCAGAATATTCGCTAAAGTATCTACCGCCCAAGTAATTCTCTCATCTAAATCAGGACCTGCAATTTGTCCAAAAATACTTCTTAAAAAAGGGTTAGTTTTTGGTAACTTAAAAGCTGCGGTTTCCCGTGAAAAACTTTGAACATTATCAGTATTACATCTAGCTGCAAACAAACCATAACAAATAGTTTGAGCATACATATCCGCAAATTGTTCACCAGTTAAACCCTTAATTAATACCCGTTCAAAAGATTCTAACTGTTGACGTAACATACCCCCCTGATCAACATCCTTTAACGCCGTTTTAATCGCATCCCTAATTAATTGAGCTAAACCAGACATCCGTTTAGCTAAATCCTTGGGTGTAGTAATTGGGGGAACTTTAGTTAATAGAAACTGGCGGAAAAGTTGGTCAAATTCTTGTATTCCTGTTTTGTCAAATTTGATTTTTTTCTGTTTATCAATACTTCCCAAAGAAGCAGATAACTTTAACTCACCTTGGACATACCAACGAAACTCTAAATAATCAGTTAAAATCAAATTACCCAAAGCATTAAAATAACGTGACATCTGAGGAGTTTTTACAACCTTATTCAGAGAAACGCCAATATCCTTAGCCTCAATATGACCAACTTCCAAAACACCATTTTTTACCACAAAATCAGGCGCACCGCAAGCAATTCTTTTAGGTTCATTAATAGCTTGAATTCCAGAATATAAAGACTCAATTAACTTCTGCAAAGCTGGACGATAACTATGCTCAGTAGCATTTTGAGTTTGATAAACTTGACTAACTTCTTGAATATAAACTTGCAGATAATTCATAATAAAAACTCTTGCTTCTCTCTCTGCGACTTTGCACCTTTGCGCGAAATATAAAAATTAATTAGCCCAACCATAAAATAAATATATCTAAAAACCAGCAAAACCACCCAAGCCGTAACAAAACTTAGATACAAACAACACCACCCGTCAAAAATTCTCCCCACCCCACAACCAAAGAGAAAATAAAAAAACCAGACTCACAATTCCTTAAATCACCAGATCCCTATAATAATTGAAGAAGCAAGACAAAATAAAACATCAAGTACAACTCCAAACCTGCTATCCTGACAAGCTGAAAATTAGCAGATGCGGTAAATCGTATCTGGTTAGCATCTTGGCGGTTCAATACAAATTGTTGACAACGGGAGAACACCACATCTATGAGTAGAATAGAAACTCGCACTGAACCAATGGTGCTAAATATGGGTCCTCACCACCCTTCAATGCACGGGGTTCTGCGGCTAATTATGACCTTAGACGGTGAAGATGTCGTTGACTGTGAACCAGTCATAGGCTATCTGCACCGAGGAATGGAGAAAATTGCCGAAAACCGTACCACAGTTATGTATGTCCCCTACGTTAGCCGTTGGGACTACGCTGCGGGGATGTTTAACGAAGCAGTGACAGTCAACGCACCAGAAAAATTAGCAGGTATAGCAGTTCCCAAACGCGCTAGTTACATCCGCGTCATTATGCTGGAACTGAACCGCATCGCTAACCACTTATTATGGTTTGGTCCCTTCCTGGCAGACGTTGGCGCTCAAACACCATTCTTCTACCAATTCCGGGAACGGGAAATGATTTATGATCTGTGGGAAGCGGCCACAGGTTATCGCATGGTAAATAACAACTATTTCCGTGTCGGTGGTGTAGCTGTTGACTTACCCTATGGTTGGGTAGATAAGTGTGAAGAGTTCTGTGACTACTTCCTCCCCAAAGTAGACGAATATGAACGCTTAGTTACCAACAACCCTATTTTCCGCCGTCGTATTGAAGGTATTGGGACTATTACCCGTGAAGAAGCGATTAACTGGGGTCTTTCTGGTCCAATGTTACGCGGTTCTGGTGTGAAGTGGGACTTGCGGAAAGTTGACCATTATGAATGTTACGATGATTTCGACTGGGATGTACAGTGGGAAACCGCAGGTGATTGTCTCGCTCGTTACATGGTGCGGATGCGGGAAATGCGGGAATCTGTGAAAATCATCAAACAAGCTATCAAAGGTTTACCTGGTGGTCCTTACGAAAACCTAGAAGCTAAACGGATGATGGCAGGACCAAAATCAGAATGGGATGCTTTTGATTATCAATATATTGGTAAGAAAGTTGCACCTACTTTTAAAATTCCTACAGGTGAAATCTACTCCCGTGTAGAAAGCGGTAAAGGTGAACTGGGTATTTATCTAGTTGGTGAAAATAACGTCTTCCCCTGGCGTTGGAAAATTCGCCCCGCAGACTTCAATAACCTGCAAATTCTGCCCTCTTTGTTACGTGGTGTGAAGGTAGCAGATATTGTAGTGATTCTCGGTAGTATTGACGTGATCATGGGTTCTGTGGATAGGTAAACTTCAGGATTACGTCATAATTTTGAGATATAGAGGTGTATTTGAAGCATCTCTATATTTTTTATAAATTTCTGGAACTATCTGGGGCTGGCGGTAAAGTTCTGTGGGTTATGCTGAGATTGAGGTTTGAGGTCAGCTATAAAAAAGGGTTTGTATGGAAATATAGGTATAAAAGCAGGGAACAAGTAACAGAGAGTTTGATAATTTATGAATCAAATGTATAATTAATCTGGCTCAGGTACTTATTAATCAGCATTAAAAAATCACATGAAAAATTTCAAATTAGTTTTTCCTCAATTTTTCAACGAGAAAACTCGCTATAATTTAAGGAATTTAGTATATTTAAGAATGCTAACCCCTTATTTTTCACAAAATGCTGTCTTCATATTTGGATCTCAAAGAAGCGGAAATACACTCCTTCTTTCGGTACTAAATGCCCATCCACAAATTGTTGGTGTAGATGAAACAGAATTTTCTACTCCCTATCCTTTCCCATCTGCACAACGACTCATTGCTAATAGTTTATTCAATCAACTTTATTGTTATAAAATTCTTGAACATTCAAATAAAGTTGAATTTATGAAAAAATACTATCCAAAGGCTAAAATAATATGGCCTGTTAGACATCCCTATGGTGTTGTATCCTCGATGCGTCGCTTATTATCTCAAGGTAAATCTTGGATTGAACGTTGTGCAATCACAGAAATTGAAAGATTAAGACCATTTTATCCTCAAGAATTAGCAAAGTGGGATTTAGAACAATTATCAGAAGTAGAAATAGCTGCTATTTATTGGTTTTATAAAAACAAATTTCTGCAAATTTTGCTTGATGAAGGTTTTGATGTTTTATCATTTAAATACGAGGATCTTTTAGAAGATAACAAAACAACCTTAGAAGAAATAATTTCGTTTCTAGGTCTCAGATGGAGTGAAGATGTAATCAGTTATCATAAAATAAATGCTAATAAAACTTTAGCAGGAGGTACTAAAATGAATTCACCTTTGGACATAACAAGAGCTAAAGGATATGAAGGTCTGAATGATAATGATAAAGAAAAAATATACTCTATCTGTGAACCTTTAATGAAAACTTATGGCTATATTGATTAGCATTGGTTGATGTTCAAGTTACTACAGCATCAACTTTATGTATGGGCAAAATTAGATATTGAAATGATCCAAAAATGAGTGCAAACTTTAGGCACAAGTCCCAATATCATTGAAACTTAACTGATGTTCTGGACTTCTGCTACAGCAGACTTACTACCAACATAATTTGTGATGACATTTTTCAATCAAAGTTTTAAATATAATGGCATCCCTAATGTAAGTTATGTAGCTTGTAAGTGCTAAATCGTTTTTCTCTATTCCCCATGCTCCAATCTGCAAGCAAAAATTTTATGGATTCCAACCCCGCACTCTGTCAAGCTATAGCCAGTCGTATAGCTGCAAGTCCCCAACAGCGCATTACCTTTGCTGAATACATGGACTTGGTTCTATACCACCCAGAAAAAGGCTATTATGCCAGCGATGCTGTGAAAATTGGGTTTCGGAGTGGCGATTTTTTTACCTCTGTCAGTTTAGGGGCTGACTTTGGGGAATTACTAGCATTACAATTTTTACAGATATGGGAAATTTTAGGGCAACCACAGCCTTTTCACCTTGTAGAAATGGGAGCAGGTCAAGGTATTTTAGCATCTCATATTCTCAATTACCTAAAACTACACCATCCAGATTTTTTTACTGCGCTGGAATACATCATTGTTGAAAAATCTCCTTTTCTTAAACAAGAACAACAACAACGTTTACAGGAGTTTGCTGTCAGGTGGTGTAATTTGCCGGAAATAGCCCCAAACTCCATTATCGGCTGTTTTTTTTCTAATGAGTTAGTAGATGCCTTTCCCGTGCATCAGTTCACAGTAGAAGCGGGAAAATTGCAAGAAATTTATGTCACCATTCAAGAAGATGGGGAAAATGATATTCCTGATCCTTCATTTATAGAAGTAGTAGGGGAAGCATCTACACCGCAGTTAGCAGAATATTTGCAATTAGTGGGAATTGATATAAGCCAAAATACTTATGATGATGGTTATCGTAGTGAAATTAATTTAGCCGCTCTTGACTGGTTGGGTATAGTGGCAGACTGCTTGCAACGCGGGTATGTGTTAACAATTGATTATGGCTACCCTGCCAGCCGTTATTATCACCCCAGGCGATCGCAAGGAACTCTACAATGCTACTACCAACATCGTCATCATAATAACCCATACATCAACATCGGAAAACAAGATATCACCGCCCATGTTGATTTTACAGCTTTAGAAGTATGGGGTAAAAGGTACGGTTTAAATCCAATTGGTTGGACACAACAAGGTTTATTTTTGATGGCCTTGGGTTTAGGAGCAAGAATAGCTGCCCTTTCCTATCAGCAACAATCAATATCACAGCTACTACAACGCCGGGAAGCACTACACCAACTGATCGATCCCACGGGAATAGGTAACTTTGGGGTTCTATTACAAAGCAAGGGATTGACAGAAACACAAAGCCAGCGATCGCTCCAAGGATTAACTATACCAGAGTAGGGGTGATTGGTGACTGGGGACTGGCGACTCTTTACTGGGGACTGGGTAAAAACTAAATTCTTACTATTGCCTTTTGCCTTTTGCCTCCTGACTCCTGACATTAAAACTATATTTGGTGAATCCTGATATCCGTCTTTATTGGACTAGGATAACAGTGATTACTTTAAAGTTAAAAACCTTGGGAAAGCAATAACTATGAATGCTCACGATTTGATTGTGTTAGTAACTCTACTTAGCCCCGGTATCTTACTTTCAGTTGTAATTATGGCCACTTTTGCCGCAGGAGGATAGGTGACAGGGAACAGGTGACAGGTGACAGTAAAAAGGAAAGGGAGCAGGAAGGAATAAAATTCTTTACCTATTCCCTATTCCCTTTTTTCCCAATGACCAATGACCAATGACCAATGACCAATAACCAATGACTAAGGAAAGTGAAACATGAAGGTGGCATTTCTGGGAACTGGATTGATGGGACTACCGATGGCTCAAAGGTTATTAGCTGCAAATATAGAGCTAATTGCTTACAACCGCACCCCAGAAAAATTAGCACCACTACAAGCAGCAGGGGCTGAAATTGCCACAAAACCGCGTCAAGCAATTCGTTCTGCTGACTGTATCATTCTCATGCTATCCAACGCCGCAGCGATTTATCATGTCTTGCTCACAGATACTTCTTGGCATACTTTATCAGGACGCAGCATCATTCAAATGGGGACAATTACTCCCCTAGAAAGCCAAGAAATCAGAGATGCGGTAGTGGCAGCAGGTGGTGAGTATATAGAAGCGCCTGTACTCGGTAGTATCCCAGAAGCTGAAACTGGCAAATTAATTGTCATGGTCGGTGGTGAACAAGAACAGTATCAACGCCATGTCAAGTTACTGGAACATTTTGGAGCTAATCCTGTATACATAGGTCCTGTAGGATCTGCATCATCCCTGACTCTAGCACTCAATCAACTCATTGCTTCCCTCACTACTAGCTTTGCCCTGAGTCTGGCTTTTGTCCAGTTGCAAGGTATTGATGTAGACTTATTTATGCAAATCCTGCGCGAAAGTAAACTTTATGCGCCTACCTTTGATCAAAACCTGAAACGGATGTTAGATGGCAATTATACCAAGGCCAACTTACCCACCAAGCAATTGATCAAAGAAATAGATTTATTTATCTCTGAAGCTAAATCCCTTGGTTTGAATCTCAGCAGTATTGAGGGTGTAAAACACATCTTACAGTCAGCAATGAATATGTCCTATCCAGAAGATGATTACTCTTCTGTTTTCCCCGCTATTCGTGAATGGGGTGAAGCCAGCGGAGAGTAGGTGACTGGTGACTGGTGACTGGTGACTGGGGAGATTTATGATTTTCCATCACAAAATACGTACAGATTTTACAGGATTAATTAGTTTCCCAATTCCCAATCACCAATTACCAATCACCTTAAAATGGGATGTCGTCTGGATCAGGTTCTGCTTCTGTTACGGGTTGATAGGATGGAGGTTGAGAACTTGCTGGTTGATAGACAGGTTCGGGGATTGTGGGCTGAGGTGCTGGATTTGTAAAAGTTGTAGTTGGGGTTGGTGCTGGACTGCTGGGTTGATGATATACAATCTCTGGGAGACGTTGTGCTGGTGGTTGATTCGTCTGTACACCTTTGCCCATAGCATGAATTCGTTGTACTGTCAACTCAGCACGTTTTTCTTTAAAACCTTCGGGGCGTTCAACAGTATTCATACCTAAGCGTCCTTCGATGATCACGCGATCGCCTGGATGATAAGTTTGATGAATTTCTTTGGCCAAATTACCCCAACTTACCACTTTCAATGGATGGGAAGGATCATCTGGGCGCACTCCTGAAACATGGACTATCATTTCTGTGACTTCCAACCCGTCTGGTGTATGACGCAGTTGGGGAGCATCATAAATTTCCGCCATTAAAATACAACTGTTCATATAGTTTATTTCCTCCTCATCAATCAAACTTTACAATATTTAGGATTTAGTAAATCAATTCTCATGTCTCAATTTAACTTAACATTTTGAACACAAAAAACAAAAGTCAAGGGAGAACGTTGAACCACCATGAATAGCTGTTCAAGCTCTCCACCTGACCGAAACGAGCATTTAATTCTGCAATAGTACAAATATACCACTAAATTGTTAAATCTGAACATGAACCGGAAAAACACCCAAAGCAATTAACCTCGCCGGAAGATCCCGTAAAATAGGTAAGCGTAGCCAAAAAGGTGGCTTAAAAGTTTGATTTTCCGTGAGAATAGGGGCAAAGATCCGCTTTTGGATCAAAGTCTGAAATGCTTGAATCAGGCGTGTAGGAAACTCTCGACGCTGCTGCACTTTGGCTAAATCGCTGATTTCAACATGATGCTTTTTCAGTGATTGACTCAGTAAATTAGCGGTGACAACGGCATCCTGAATTGCATAATTGATACCCACACCACCCACGGGGGACATAACATGAGCTGCATCGCCAATAAGCAGTAGTCCTGGATGATACCAGCATTTAACGCGACTAGACTCAACAGACAAAAAAGCTATCTGTGACCAATCTTGTAAAATTTCAATGCGATTATTTAATTCTGGTACTACCTCAATGATAGAATTTTTTAACGTTGCCAAACCAGCTGCACGCAATTTTTGATAACCACCTTTGGGGATCACATAACCAAGTTGCCATTCCTCACCCCGGTCTAGCATCACCACAATTTTACCAGCACCGAAACGTCCCATACCCCCAGTAAATTCTTCTGGTTGACGAGGGAGACGAAACCAGAGGACATCCATAGGTGGTGAAGTTTCTACAGACTCAAAACCGCCTAATTGTCTTAATTTGGAATGACGGCCATCTGCTCCTACTGTCAGTGTAGCTCGGACTTCAAGCCAGCCACCTTGTCCACGATAACGCACACCTTGAATTATGCCATTTTCTTCAATTAATTCTTGGACATTTGCACCCATGACTAAATGAAAATTTGGGTATTTTTCGGCTTCTTGGCTGATAAATTCCAAAAAGCGCACCTGGGGCAGCATTATGATATAGGGATAGCGGGTTTTTAGGTGACTAAAATCTGCCAAAGTAACAGTATCTTGGGGAGTTTTTACGCTGAGGTGTTGCATTTTTGTGTGGGGTAATTGTAAAATGCGATCGCTCAAATTTAACTCTTCCATAATTTGCATTACCGATGGGTGAATAGTATCACCCCGAAAATCCCGATCAAAATCTTTATGTGCTTCCAGCAATGTCACCGCAATACCCTGACGCGCTAAAAGTAAAGATAATACAACTCCAGCCGGTCCACCACCAACAATACAACAATCAGTAGTTTTTATGTCTACAATTTCGTGATTTTTATTCATAAAACCTCCTGAAAACCAAGCATGATCAATTTTTTCTGGAGATGCTACAAAAATTGTCTATTTCTTTAATAAGTAGGACACAGAATAAATCCCTGGCTTATTTGACAAGTCTCTTATTTGGGTATTACGTTTTTTAAGTTGAGCTACTTATGAAAAATCCTCTGCAGATGTTTCACAACAGTCTCTATAATTAAACTAACTCAAATTTTCAAGAATAACTAAACTCTTGCCGGTTCGGGAATATATAACATTTCTCAATCATCAATTCTGCGGACACGCTACACGTAACCCAACAATATCCCCGACTTCTTGAAGAAATTGGGAATATGATATAATTAGTAGATTTATGGTATTTTAGGAATTTTTTAGGGATTTTTAGGTAACTAATGGCTTTTTGTAACAATGGATTACCTTTACTGGACTAATAGAAAACTTTTGCTACCCACTAGAGCGCAAATCCAGTTATAATTTATTGCTGTCTGATACCTGTGTCGGAGTTTTACTAATGACCACTCAATCTACCCTCAATGAAGTAGCCAAAAATTTAGAACAGCATGAAAACTCAACCCGGATTAAAAAATTAATATATTGTGCTTGTACACATGATTGGCAGAATGATCAAAATATACTAGACAACTTTAAATTAACTGAATTAATTCAGGAATTGTACAGTTTTAACCCAACCATAGAACACTTGAATTATACTTTTTATCAAATTGTCAATACCCTAAGTAAACCACGCGAATACTCTCTAATTGCCAATATCATTTTAAATGAAATAGAGAAACTCTATGTAATCAATGAGGAATTAACAGGAATAATATTTAATCAACCGCAGCAAGAAATATCAACAAATACTCGCGATGAATTTACAGGCTATCAAATCAAATATGAATATAATAAATTTGATTTAAGGCAGAATATTATGCAGTATACTAATCCACTCAGAGCTAAATTAGTTCTATTTTTTGCTCTTGACAATAAGATTGATTTCTTAGAAGACTGGAACAAACTGAAGGCTGAAGAACTGGATGGTTTATTGGAGAAATTATTTGATTCTTGTGCAACTATCAGAGAACTAGAATTTCAACTAAATAATGCAGTTATATCTCTAGGTAACCAGTATGAAGACTCTCAAGCCGCAGGTGCAATTATGCAATCTATGCAGGGTTTTTATAGCGATATTCCATCAAATCAAAATCAAAATCAACCGCTTAAAAAATCCTTATCTGAAGAAACTACTAGTACCATCGCTAATTCTTCCCATCAAATAACTTCATCTGATAATGATAGCGATATCTATGAAAATGACAAAGATAGCACCTGTCAACTTATAGCACCTCCTACACCATATCCATTCAATAGAAAAGCATAAATGACAATTATAAACCATTATTGAGTCTAGGAAAACTTGAGAACCTTATAGTAATTGAAAAGCAAAGATATGGATGCCAATGAACTTCTGAAGAGATATGCAGATGGAGAAACAAAATTTATTGAAGCCCAACTCAGTGGCGTAAATCTATTTGGTGCAGACTTGATAGGTGTAGTCTTAAATCAGGCAGATTTGAGTAATGCTATCCTAATTTTTACCTATCTGAGTCGAGCAATTTTGAATAGAGCAAATCTAAATTATAGCAACCTTAGTGGTGCTAATTTAAATCAGGCAAGTTTAATCAAAGCTAACTTGCATGATGCTGATTTGCATGGTGCGAGTTTACAGGGTGCTAATTTGCAAAATGCTGATTTAACCTTAGCAGATATGCTAGATGCTAACTTAATGAATGCCGATTTGCGAGGTGCTAATCTCAGTGGTGCTAATCTTACAGGTGTGTGTATGCGTGGTGCTAACCTGCGAGAAGAAAAGAGAGTTTTCACTGCTATTTTACTGGGTGCTAACTTGCATAAAGCTGACTTACGAGGTGCTGACTTAACTGGAGCAAATTTAAGTAAAGTTAATCTCAGTGGTGCTAATTTGAGTGAAGCAACATTGCGTGGTGTTAATCTGAGTGGTGCTAACTTGAGTGAAGCAATTTTAAATAATGCTTCTCTGAGTGATATTAATTTAAGTGGTGCTAATTTATCAGGTGCTAACTTGATGAATTCCAGACTAGAACGTGCAAATCTGATAGATGCCGAACTTGCAGATATTAATTTGTATGGTGCGCTGATGGCAGATGCTAAACTGACTAGAGCGAAAATGAATGGAGCAAACCTGAGTTTTGCTAGACTCAGTAGAGCAGATTTAAGTCGCGCTATCCTGCGGGGAGCTAATCTTATGGAAGCAGACTTAGTTGATGCCTATCTTGCTAGAACAGACTTGACAAATGCTAATTTAAATAAGGCAAATCTGTTCAGAGCAGAAATGAGTAGCGCAAATCTGATGGGTGCTAATTTGCGAGAAGCAGTAATGTCTGATGGCACAATTAAATATTAACTGGGTAATTGGTAATTGGTAACAAGGAACAGGGAACAGGGAACAGGGAACAGGGAACAGGGAACAGGTAATATTTATCTTTCTCCTGACTCCTGACTCCTGACTCCTGACTCCTGACTCCTGACTCCTACTATATATTATTCCCCAGTAATAGAGAGTTCACTTACCCAAACTCTGGGACAAACACCTGCTGGTGTTAACTCCGCTTCTTTCTCCACATAAACAATAGATTTCAAGACTTCCAAAAAATCACCAGCTACCGTTGCTGACTCAATACTGGTTTTTTCACCTTTATTAATTAACCAACCATCAAAAGGCAAAGAAAACGAACCTTGTAAAGCCTTAACACCTGCATGGAGAGCTTGTAAATCATCAATTAAAATCACATTTTCGGCAGTTTCTAAACTCAATTCTTTCTCTGCTGTTCCTGCGGCAAAAACATGATAAAAATTAGGACCCACGCTCACCTTTGCACCAATACTAGCATTACCTGTAGGTTGAGCATTTAACCGTTTTGCAGTTCCCGCACTGTGGAGAAAACTGGATAAAACACCATTTTCAATTAACTTCACCTGACGGGTTGGTGTACCTTCACCATCAAAACTTTCAGCACCAATATTTGCAGGGTGTAAAGCATCATCATAAACTGAAAGTAAAGGTGAAGCAATTTGTTTACCAATATCATCAGCTTTTGATAAACTTTGATTATCAAGAATACTTTGGGCATTAAATAAATTAGAAAATGCACCCAATAAACTCAAAAAAGCTTCAGGAGCAAAAACCACCTGATATTTGCCAGTTTTGATTTTTTCATAATGCAAATGACTGATAGTTTTATCAGCAGTTTCTTTAATGCAACCTGAAATATCTAAATCCGCTACACTTTCCTTAACTCGATATGCTCCTGCACTGCGGGGTTTTTTACCTTCTTCCTCAGTTTTACTGTAAAGATAAACTGAAGCTAAAGAATGAGATTCAGTTCTTAAAGCACCATCACTGTTGAGATAAAAACGGTCAATATCTCTTTGTGCTAAACCATTATAAGGTACTCCTTTAATAGCCGGATGAGCAGCTAAAAGTTCTTTTTCTGCTACTAATAATTTTTCAATTAGTTCAGAAACAGGTGCTTGAAGTGCTTTTTCTTTAGGTGTGTATTCGATGGGAATAGTTGCTTCTGGACTAAAATCAGGAACATTTTCTTTTACACCAAAAAAACTAGCTTCGTAAGCTGTTTGTAAAGCTAATTCTAAGCCTTTGGGGTCTACATCTGTGGTGCTGGTGACACCCATTGTATTTTCTTCATTCCAAACCCGAACTGTGACACCAGAACGGTTGGAAGCTTTCACTTGTTTGGGTTCACCTTGGTCAACTTGAACGCTGGTATCGTCTACGGTTGAACCGTAAATGTCGAATTTTTTAATGCCTAATTTGGCAGCGTTTTCTTGAGCGTATTGAGCAATTTCTTCTATTTTTGGCATGATTTTGGATTTTAGATTTTTGAACGCAGATGTAGCTTGCTTCCCGAAGGGTACGCAGACAAACGCAGATGATATGGTTTATCTGTTTTCATCTCCATGATTTTGATTTGTTGTATTTGTTGTTTTTATCGTCCGCCGACGGTAATGGAATCAACTTTAATGTGGGGTTGTCCAACTGTGGTGTAAATGCTGCCACTGACGGAACCACAAAAACCGGGAGCTAGTTCTAAATCTTTAGAACACATGGAAATTTTGTTCATAATTTCTTTTGCTTCGCCGATGAGGGTAGCGCCTTTTAATGGTTTGGTAATTTTGCCATTTTCTATTAAATAAGCTTCGTCAACACTAAAGTTAAATTGACCGGTTGCGCCGACACTTCCGCCACCCATTTTTTTGCAGTAAATACCTTTATCAACGGAAGCAAATAAATCTTCGTTGCTGTATTCGCCGCTATCAATATAGGTGTTTCTCATGCGACTTGCAGCAGCAAAGGTGTAATTTTGACGGCGACCACTACCGGTTCTGGGGTGTCCGGTTCTCGCTGAACCTGTTCTGTCAGCTAGGAAGTTTTTGAGAACGCCTTTTTCAATTAATAATGTTCTTTGGGCTGGCATTCCTTCGTCATCCATATCAATTGTTCCGAAGGCATTATCAGCACGTCCTTCATCCCAAGCTGTTAAACTTTCATGGGCGATTTTTTCACCTTTTTTATCCGCAAATGGTGTGGTTTTTCTTTCTATTTGGGTGGTTTCTAATAGGTGTCCGCAAGCTTCATGGAAAATTACTCCGCCAAAGTGATTGGCCATAATTATGGGATAATTACCTGATTCTACATAATCTGCATAGAGCATTTTACCCGCAGATTCGGCGATTTGTTCGGAAGCTTGTTGATAATCCCAGGTTTTCAGGAAGTTGGGATCACTGGTGTTACCTGCACGTTCGGCTATGGAAGATCGGTTAGCACCATCAGCACAAAGAAGATTAAAGCCTACTGACTGGGTAAGGCGAATATCACGGGCAAATGTACCGTCACTACCAGCAACTAATACTTCTTGCCAGTCACGGAAATAAGAAGCGCGACGAGATTGGACGTGGGTAGCTTTTTTGTTGAGTTGAGCAGTACCATCAAGGAGTATTTCTCCCATTTCTCTGATAGAACTGCATAAGGGCAACCAGCCATCTTTACCGCGTTTGGTAGCGTAGTCTCTCAATAATTCTAGGTTGATTTCGGGGATGAAAGCTGTAGCTGCGGGTAGTTGCAAACCCATTATAGACAAACCTTTTTCTAAGGCTGCTTTTAAGCCGGCAAATGTTAGGTTATTGGTGCTAACGTAACAGTCAGCTTTGCCGCGAAATACTCTCACTCCTGCACCAGTGGCTAAACTGGGTGAGATGCTGGTGATGGTGTCGTCTTCTGCTAAACAACTAATGTAGTTACGACGTTCTAAGAAAAATTCTACAAAATCAGCACCAGCTGCGCGTCCTAGTCCCAAAAGTGTGGACAGGGGCGCTTCCCAAGTGTCATCAAAGCGTTCTGTTGTGGATGAATACTGTAGACTGGGGAGTTGATTGGAAAGAAGTAAGGTATTTGTAAGCATGAATAGCCTCGTCTGCTGCCGTTATCAGATATGTTAAAAAATCCTGGTGTGTTTACTCTAGCAATTTTCTTGAGAAGTCAGCATCCTGAACAACTTCTTTATGCATAATCACTCTGTTTTTTGGCTAGTCGGTTGAGGATATTCTTGTTGATTAAGTGATGTATCTGACATGGATACAGTAGAACCATCTATTACTTTTACTTTTCGACAACTACATGACGGGCGCGATCGCATAACGGTTTCGGTAATATTTCAAGGTTAGCAGCAAAACAAGCAGGTGTGAGTGTAAAAAATTTAATTGCCTTACCTAAACGACAGCTTGGTTTTTGGGAACTATTTAACTAACATGGAAAATTAACGATTTCCAATCCACACAGGTGGTTATTTGTTGTGTATATATGGTTTGTAACCGAGTTTTTTAGGAAATGTCTAACTTAGAAAATCAAGATCTTAATTTAGACCGTTCATTATCTGGGTATGATTATGAACTACCGACGGAGTTAATTGCCCAAAACCCAGCTGTTCCTAGAGATAGTTCACGTTTATTAGTGGTCAATTCTCCCAGTACAGGTCAGGAAATACCAGCCTTAAACCACATTTTTCGAGATTTGTCAGAAATACTCAAACCTGGGGATTTGTTGGTAATGAATAACACAAAAGTTATTCCGGCTAGGTTGTATGGCCGCAAGTCAACAGGTGCTGAAGTGGAAGTGTTGCTGTTGGAAGAAAGACAGCATAACTGTTGGTTGGCTTTGGTAAAGCCGGGAAAGCATTTTAAAATAGGAACTCAAATTATTTTTGATGGGGACAAATTAGCTCCTGGTAATGAATTGACGGCCACGGTTGTGGATAGGGATGAAGCAACTGGGGGACGCTTGTTACAGTTTGATGTACCGCAACATCAGTCTTTAGTGCAGGTGTTGGAGAAATTTGGAGAAATACCTTTACCTCCTTATATCAATGCGTCAACTGCGGCTGATGAACAATATCAAACTGTATACGCTCAGGAACAAGGTGCGATCGCAGCACCAACGGCAGGGTTACACTTTACACCAGAACTTTTCCAAAAATTGCGCGATCGCGGTATTAATCAAGCTTTTTTAACGCTACACGTCGGTGTGGGTACTTTTCGTCCTGTAGAAGTCGAAGATGTGACTACTCACCAAATGCACGCAGAATGGATTGAGGTGAGCGCCGCTACAGTAGAGCAAATCCGCGCTACTAAAGCCGCTGGAGGGCGAATTATTGCCGTTGGGACCACAGTAGTCCGAGCGTTAGAAGGTGCGGCACAATCTGGGGATTTACAACCTTATGTGGGTAAGGTAAATTTATTTATTTACCCTGGTTATCAATGGCAGGTAGTTGAGGGTTTGATTACGAATTTTCACTTACCCCGTTCTAGTTTGATGATGCTGGTAAGCGCCTTAATTGGTAGAGAAAGACTGTTGAAGATTTACCAACAAGCGATCGCATCTCAATATCGTTTCTATTCTTTTGGTGATGCTATGCTCATTTTACCCGAAGCAACTATTAATGCTGGTGATTGCTGATTGGGGATCGGGAATAATATTTATCACCCATTACCCATTACCCATTACCCATTTATGAATTAAATTGTGAATTTTTGATGTAGTTATGGGTACTCTGGTGTTGTGAGGATATGAACGATAAATACAGGGCTGCTAATATGTCTAAAAAACTTCATTCTAATCAGTGTTTACACAGTCATTTAAAAGTGGCATTTTCCAAAAATTCTGCACAGCAACTAGGATTTTTGTTGACGACTTCAGCATTTTTATTGTTGGCATTACCGACATTTATTAATACACCAGGTAGTAAGGTGTTGGCGCAAAATGTGGTTTCTCAGGATTTGGATGCAGCAATTTTATACCAACTGGGAGTTACACGTTATAACCGCAAAGACTTACAAGGTGCAGAATTAGCTTTTCGTCAGGCTTTACAGCGAGATCCTAAGATTGGGTTAGCACGGAATTATTTAGGTAATATTTTGATAGAGCAAAATCGCCTAGATTTGGCTGTACAAGAATATGGGGAAGCAATTAGACTGATTCCCAATTTTGGTGAAGCTTATTACAATTTAGGGTTAGCTTTGCAAAAACAGGGACAAAAAGAAGCAGCAATTACTGCTTATCGCCAAGCGTTGTTAGTCAGTCCGACAATGGCAAATGCCCACTATAATTTAGGTTTACTCTTGTATGAACAAGAACAGCGTCAGGAAGCGATCGCTGCTTATCAGCAAGCTATTAATTTAGATAGCAGTAATGTGGATGCTTACTTGAATTTAGCGATCGCTCTCCAGCAAGAAGGTCAAACAGAACAAGCAATTTCTAACTATCGTCAAGTTTTAAAGCTTGATCCTAAAAATACCGTAGCCTACAATAATTTAGGTGCTTTATTAGTGATTCAAGGTCAACCTTCAGAAGCTATTGCTGTTTACCAACAAGCTATTCGCCAAAATTCCAAAAATGCTTTAGCTTACTATAACTTAGGAGTGACTTTATATAATCAAGGAAATCTCCAACTAGCAAATCAAGCATTTAAACGCGCTCGTCAAGAATATGGTCAACAAGGAAATACAGAACAAGCTGCAAAAATTGACGAGATGACACAGAAAATTGCCCAGTTTTTAGCACCCAAAAAACCTGAAGTTCTTCCAGTAACAACCCCTACTCCTAATCAAGATCCTAATAAAGATTTAGTATTACCACCACCTGAAGAAGCAATACCAATTAATTCGACTAATGAACCTCAAAAAGAGGAGGAACAGTTACAAAAACCTGAAGAAATGGGTAAATAGGTAATAGGTAATAGGTAATAGGTAATAGGTAATAGGTAATAGGTAATAGGTAATAGGTAAAAACTCTTTTCTGTCACCTGTCACCTGTCACCTGTCACCTGTCACCTGTCACCTGTCACCTGTCACCTAAATTGGTAAACGATTAATATCTTTATTACAGCCAATAACTACCATTGCTGAACCACGTTCTAAACGCTTGTTAGAGTCAGGATTAATCTTAAATTTACCATCCTGACTCACTGCTAACAAATTTAAACCGTAACGGTTTCTGAGTTGAATTTCTGCAACAGTTTTACCATGAAATTCATCGGGTACAATTACTTCAACAATGCTATGATCTGGATCAAGGTCAAATCGATCTAAAATTGATGGTTTAGTCAGTGTCCTTGCTAAAGCACAACCAGCTTCATATTCTGGGAATACTACATGATCTGCTCCCACTCTTTTTAACAACTTGCGGTGAACTTCACTCGAAGCTTTAGCAACTACATGAGGTACACCAGCTTCTTTGACATTGAGAGTGGTGATAATACTTTCTTGAATATAGTTACCAATAGCTACAATTACGGTATCAAACTCCAGAATACCAGCTTCTTTGAGTGCAGCAGGTTCAGTTGAATCTAATTGTACTGCATGACTGACTATTTCATCAGTTAAAGCCTCAGCAACCAGCTTTTCATCAACATCTGTAGCTAGAACTTGATAACCTAAACTGTGCAGTGTTGCACAAACAGAACGACCAAAACGCCCTAAACCAATTACAGCAAATTGCTGGTTATCTTGACGTAAACTGCGAAAAAATTTTAATGATGAAAGGTTCATTTTTAACTAGGGAACAGGGAACAGGGAACAGGAAACAGGGAACAGGGAACAGAAGGCAAAAGGCAAAAGGCAAAAGGCAAAAGTAGGTAATAGGGAATAAAAAATAGTGTTTACCGATAATTACCCATTACCAATTACCCATTACCAATTAACCAACAAGTAAATTTTCTTCAGGATAGTGAACTCTACTAGGACGAGGATCACCTAATATAGCCGACATTAATAATAGAACACCGACTCTCCCTATATACATGGTGATAATTAAAATCAGTTTTGCCGCTATGGAAACAGTACCAGTTATACCTGTTGATAAACCTACTGTAGCAAAAGCTGATACCACTTCAAACAGAATTTGAATAAACTCTAAGTTGGGGTCTGTGAGACTAATTAAAATTGTTGCACCTATCACTGTAGCTAGAGAACCAACTACTACACCCACAGCTTTTAATATTAGTGATATTGCTATCTTCCGATCATAGAGTAAAACTTCTTCTTTCCCTTGGAGTATGGTTTTTGTACAACTGGTGAGAACTCTCAATGTTGTTGTTTTTATACCTCCTCCTGTACCACCTGGACTTGCACCAATAAACATTAATGCAATCGTAATAAATAAACCTGCATCTGTCATTTTTCCAATATCAATGGTGTTAAAACCAGCAGTTCTGGGGGTGACAGATTGAAACCAAGCTAATAATAATTGATCAGAAAAACTAAAATTAGCAAATGTTTGAGGATTTCTGATTTCTATACACAAAAAAGCGATTGTTCCCAATACTAAAAGCAGCAAAGTTGTACTGGTGGCGACTTTAAAATCAAGAGAAAATACTATAGCATTGGGTTTCTTCAAAAATCGATCACGCAACCAAAGATACATATCTAAAATTACTTGATAACCAATTCCTCCAAAAATAATTAAGCCTGTAACTGTGAACACTACTAACCCAGAAGTTTGATAACCTATTAAACTATCTTTAAACAGGCTAAAACCTGCATTATTCCAAGCATTAACACTATGAAATATGGCTAACCAAAGTCCTTTATTCCATCCAAAATCTTTAACAAAAGCCGGCAGTAATAACAATATTCCCGTAATTTCAAAAATCATGGTTGTAGCAATAATTGAACGAATGATTTGCGTACTACCACTCATTCCTGGACGGTCTAAAGCTTGTTGAATTGCTACTTTTTGCCTTAGATCAAATCTTCTGCCAATTAACAAAATCAAAAATGTGGTAGTGGTCATGTATCCTAAACCACCAATTTGAGCCAACATCATAATAAATAATTGACCCCAAAAGGAAAAATCAGTACCAGTATCAACTACAGCTAACCCCGTAACGCACACTGCGGAGGTTGAGGTGAATAGTGCTACAATGGGGTCATTCCACATACCATTGCTAGTTGAGAAAGGCATCATTAACAGGATAGTTCCTGCTAGAATGACAGCCAGAAATCCCAAGCAGATTGTCCGAGCAACAGTCATAATTAATTCACAATTTTCCTGTAAAAGCAAAATCGCCTGATCTAATTAAATACACAGATGGTAGCCTAAAAATATATTTTTTTAACTTCGGCTTGGTCTTTATCTGTGGAATCATGAGTACAACACTTTATCAGCAAATTCAAGAGTTTTATGATGCTTCCTCTGGTTTGTGGGAGCAAATTTGGGGAGAACATATGCACCACGGCTATTATGGTGCAGATGGTAAGCAGCAAAAAGAACGTCGTCAGGCACAAATTGATTTAATTGAAGAAGTGCTGAAATGGTCAGGGGTCAAGGATGCTGAGAATATTCTTGATGTAGGTTGTGGAATTGGTGGCAGTTCTTTATACTTGGCACAAAAGTTTAATGCTCAGTCCACGGGAATTACACTCAGCCCTGTACAAGCCGCTAGAGCGAAGGAAAGAGCTTTGGAGGCTAATTTGGGTGCAAGAAGTCAGTTTCTAGTGGCCAATGCTCAGGAAATGCCTTTTGCGGATAATTCTTTTGACCTGGTGTGGTCGCTAGAAAGTGGTGAACATATGCCAGATAAAACAAAGTTTCTGCAAGAGTGCTATCGAGTTTTAAAGCCTGGTGGTACTTTGATTATGGTGACATGGTGTCATCGTCCTACGGATGTTTTACCTTTGACTGCTGATGAACAAAAGCATTTACAGGATATCTATCGGGTGTATTGTTTACCCTATGTGATTTCTTTGCCTGAGTATGAGGCGATCGCCCATCAATTACCATTAAACAACATTCGCACCGCTGATTGGTCCACTGCTGTTGCTCCTTTTTGGAATTTTGTGATTGATTCTGCTTTTACTCCCCAGGCATTTTTCGGGTTACTGTTTTCTGGTTGGAGTACAATTCAAGGGGCGCTTTCTTTGGGCTTGATGAGTCGGGGTTATGAACGGGGTTTAATTCGGTTTGGTTTATTGTGTGGAAATAAATAATTCAGAAGTCAGGAGTTCAGGAGTTCAGGAGTATGGCTAACGCCACGCTTCGCTATCAGGAGTTCAGGAGTTCAGAATAAATAAGAATGAACAAGCAAAAATAAAACAACACAATTAATCTTTACTCTTGCCTTTTGCCTTTAGCTTTATCATAACGACAATTTTTAACATCACCCAAATTAACAATGAATCAATTTTCTCAACAAAATTCACCTATTTTTCCAGTCAGTTGGCTTTATGCTTTTTGGAAGTTTTCCCGTCCACATACCATTATTGGCACAAGTTTAAGTGTTTTGGGTTTGTATTTACTAACCCTTGGTGTCAGTTCTTCAAGTTTTTCTGTAGTTCATTTAGGTCAAATTTTCGGAACTTGGTTAGCTTGCATATCTGGAAATATCTATATTGTGGGTTTGAACCAATTGGAAGATGTTGATATTGACAAGATTAATAAACCTCATTTACCTATTGCTTCAGGAGAATTTACCAAAGAACAAGGAACTTTAATAGTTGTTATTACTGGTATTTTAGCTTTGGTTGTAGCTTGGCTAAATGGACCATATTTGTTGGGAATGGTGGGGATAAGTTTATTAATTGGTACTGCTTATTCTTTACCACCAATTCGCTTGAAACAATTTCCTTTTTGGGCGGCTTTGTGTATTTTTTCCGTGCGGGGAACTATTGTTAATTTAGGACTGTTTTTGCATTTTAGTTGGTTATTGCAAAGAAGCCAAGGTATCCCTGCTGCTGTATGGGTTTTGACGGCGTTTATTTTGGTGTTTACATTTGCGATCGCTATTTTTAAAGATATCCCTGATATGGAAGGTGATAAACTTTATAATATTACTACTTTTACTCTCCAATTAGGACAACAAACAGTATTTAATCTTGCCCTTTGGGTGTTAACAGTTTGCTATATGGGGATGATTTTTGTTGGTGTGTTACGGTTAGCTGAAGTTAACCCCATCTTTATATTTATCACCCATATTATACCCTTGATTTTGATGTGGACAAAAAGCAGAAAAGTAGACTTACAAGATAAAAGTGCAATTTCTCGATTTTATCAATTTATCTGGAAACTGTTTTTCATCGAATATCTAATTTTTCCCTTTGCTTGTATTTTAGCCTAAATTAAAACTATGTTAGACAATTCACCTCTGGGTAATATCATCTCTATCTCTTTTGTCGTTACCAGTATCGGCTTCCTCATTTATTTTGCCTGGAAAACCTTAATTACCTCAAACTTATACCAAAAAGGAGTTACTCTTTTTCAAGCTAAAGATTATGATGGCGCAGAAGCAGCTTTTCGTCAAGTAATTGCCATCAATGCCACTAATGATGTAGTAAGATTATTATTAGGTGATTTGTTAAACCACCAAGGTAAAATTGAGGAAGCAAAACAAGTATTTAGTGATGTAATTAATCGTAGTTCCAAAAATCCTGATGCTTATTTAAGGTTAGCCAATATTTTATTATTGCAAAACCATCGGGAAGAGGCAATAAAAAACTTACAAACATCAAAAGCTTTATTCCAAAAACAACGTCAACCACAAAAAGCAGCAACTATAGATAAAATTCTCAAAGAAATAGGGAGGTGACTCTTTACTGGGGACTGGAGAAGCAGGGGAAGCAGGGGAGGTTAATAACCCAATTACCAATGACAAATTACTAATAACTAATGACTAAAAATAAAGTTTACATTGTTGGTGCTGGACCTGGAGACATTGAATATTTAACAGTTAAAGCCTATCGGCTTTTAGCATCGGCTGAAGTTTTAATTTATGATGCTTTAGTAGATAGAGAATTGTTAGAATGTGTACCACAAAATTGTTTAAAATTAGATGTAGGTAAACGTGGTGGTAAACCCAGCACTCCCCAGGGAGAAATTAACAGTTTATTGGTCAAGCATTGCCGGGAAGGGAAACAAGTTGTTAGACTTAAATCAGGTGATCCGTTTATTTTTGGTCGTTGTATTTCCGAAATAGAAGCCTTAAAAGCTGCGGGTTGTGAATTTGCAGTCATACCGGGAATTTCTTCAGCTTTAGCAGCACCTTTATTAGCAGGAATACCCTTAACAGATACCGTACTCAGTCGTTGTTTTGCTGTGTTGACAGCACATGAACCAGAGGTTTTAGACTGGGAAGCACTATCAAGAATAGAAACTTTGGTAATTTTAATGGGGGGAAAAAATTTAGCAGAAATAGTCCATCAACTGCTAAGATATAGGCGATCGCACTCCACACCCATTGCTATTATCCGTTGGGCAGGAACTCCCAGTCAAGAAATATGGACAGGTGAACTGGGTAATATTTTGGCACAAACTGCCGATTTATCTCTCTCCCCTGCTGTAATTGTCATTGGTGAAGTTGTAGGATTACGGAATTTCCTATAACATGAAAAAATATAAACTCTTATCAATTACTCCTCTTCCAACTATAAAATCGTGCATAGCAATATCCCTATATCCCCGTCCCCCCATCCTCATGACTTTCCCCTCACAGGTAAAACCATCCTAGTTACCCGTTCAGTGGGACAGTCTAGCCAATTTAGCGATCGCCTGACAGACGCAGGTGCTAAAGTAATTGAAATGCCAGCTTTGGAAATTGGACCCCCTAGCAGTTGGAAAGCTTTAGATCAAGCAATATCTAATTTATCAACTTTTGACTGGTTAATTCTGACTTCTAGCAACGGTGTAGAATACTTTTTTAGCAGACTCCAAGCCAAAGGAAAAAATAAAAATGCCTTAGCTAAGGTTAAAATTGCTGTTGTGGGTGAAAAAACAGCTAAAAGTTTGAAAAAACAGCATATCCAAGCAGATTTTATTCCTCCCCACTATATTGCTGATTCTTTAGTTGTCAACTTTCCTGAAAAATTAGCAGGTAAAAAGATTTTGTTTCCCAGAGTTGAAAGTGGAGGGAGAGAAGTTTTAGTTAAACAATTAACGTCCAAGGGTGCAGAAGTCATTGAAGTTCCCGCTTATGAATCTTCTTGTCCCCAGAATATTCCCCCAGCAGCAGAAATAGCTTTGCAAAATCATACTTTAGATATCATTACCTTTGCAAGTTCCAAAACTGTACAATTTTTCTGTCTATTAACAGCAACAAAATTTCCCGAAGGAATTACCCATTATCTAGAAAACACTTGCATTGCTTCCATCGGTCCCCAAACTTCTAAAACTTGTTTTGATTTATTTGGCAGGGTCGATATAGAAGCGGAAGAATACACTGTAGATGGTTTACTCAAAGCAATTATTCAATGGGCTAGTAAGTGACTCTTTACTGGGGACTGGGGACAGAAAGCAGGGGAAGCAGGGGAAGCAGGGGAAGCAGGGGAAGAAACAACTAATGACTAATGACTAATAACTAATGAGCAAACGCTTAATAGGTTTAACTGGTGGTATTGCTACGGGTAAAAGTACAGTGGCTAATTATTTAGCTACTGCTTATAATTTACCGCTTTTAGATGCAGATATTTATGCCAGAGATGCAGTATCTGTAGGTTCTCCTATTCTGGCACAAATTGCCCAACGTTACGGTAAAGAAGAAGTTTTATTAGCAGATGGTAATTTAAACCGTCTAAAATTGGGAGAAATTATTTTTAATCAACCAGAGGAACGTATTTGGGTAGAAAATGTTATTCATCCTTATGTTAGAAAGTGCTTTTTAAAAACTATTCATGAATCATCTGCACCTATTTTAGTATTAGTTATTCCTTTGTTATTTGAAGCTGGTTTAGAAAATTTAGTGAGTGAAATTTGGGTTGTATCTTGTTCAGAAGAACAGCAAAAACAAAGATTAATTCAACGTAATAATTTAAGCGATGAACAAGCAGAAACTCGAATTAAAAGTCAGTTACCATTATCAGAAAAAATTGCCCGTGCTGATGTAGTTTTAGATAATTCCTCAACTTTAGAATCACTTTTAAAACAAGTAGATGAAGTGATAGAAAGATGTTAATTTTTAAATCCCCCCTCACTTAAAAAAAAGAGGGAGAATGAAATATAGGACTTAAGCAAAAATATTCCCAAACTCCCTTCCTCTGCGTTCTCTGCGTCCTCTGCGGTTCGATATTCCGTAAGTAAATAGTTACCAATAATTACCCATTATTTAACTTTCTCCCCCCACAACTACATCACGAATACGCAAAGAAGGACCACCACAACCAACAGGTAAACCGTTTTGTCCACCTTTCCCACATCCACCGGATTCATCCCAGTAAAAATCATCACCTATCGCTTCTATATCTGCGAGGGTTTGGAAAACATTACCGGAAAGGGTAACATCTTTTACAGGTTCAGCTATTTGACCATTTCTAATCATCCAAGCTTCACCGGCTGTAAAGGTGAACATTTCCCCGTTTGTCATCCCCCCTAACCAGTTACGTGCATATACTCCTTCTTTGATATCTGTGAATAAATTTGCTACTGGGGTTTTACCTCTTTCTATCCAGGTATTTGTCATGCGGACTATGGGTGAGTAGTGATAATCTAAACAACGGGCGTTACCTGTGGGCGCTTCACCTAATTTACCCGCAGTTTCACGAGAATGCAAACGTCCGACTAAAACCCCATCTTTGATTAATTGCGTAGTAGTCGCAGGTGTACCTTCATCATCGTAAAAATAACTACCTCGATGACCTTGGGGTGCAGCACCATCAAAAATTTGCAATTCTTCTGAACCAAAGCGCCTTCCCAGGGTCATAACCTCCAGTAAATCAGGGTTTTCATAGGCCATGTCTGCTTCGGAAAGATGGCCAAAAGCTTCATGGACAAATAAACCTGTAAGTATGGGGTCAATGACGACGGTATAAGTGTTACCTTTAACTGATGGTAAGGATAAAGCTGTTACTGCTCTTTCGGCTGCGCTTTTAACTTGAGTATCTAAATTGACTAAATCTTCAAATGCTTTCCGTGATCCTGTGGTTTCTCTGCCGGTTTGTACAGTGTCGCCATTCCTTGCTGTGGCTGCAAAACGCATTTCCATGTCTACCCAGGATTGTTCTATTAATGTTTCTTCTGAAGTAGCAATAATTACTCTTTGAGAACTATCACCATAGCGGACTGAGGTGGTGGTGATGCGGGGATCAACACTTTTTAATAATTCAGTGTAGCGATCGCACAGTTCTTTTTTTTGTTTCAGTGACACTGTACGGGGATCAATCCCTGTGAGGGGTAAATTACATATAGCTTGGATAGGATCAATAGGTGCGAGGATGGTTTCTTCATCTCCCACTATTCTAGCTGCGGCGATCGCTTCTTCTATTCTTTCTTCGATAGTGGCTAACTGGTTGAAACTACTTAAACCCCAGCCACCTTTATAACAAGCACGAACATGGCCACCGATAGAAATACCTTCGCTGAGGGTTTCTACTTTGTCACCACGCAATAAAATATCTGTTCCTTCTGCTTCTTCTAAGCGAATCATGAGATAATCGACGCGGGAAGAATAGCGAGTGATTAAATCAGAGAGTAAATTTTGGATGTCAGCAAGGAGTTTAGGCATTCTGGTTAGTGATGATTATAAAATATACTTAGTTCCTAACTATTTATTCCAATTTTACTATTAATGGCACAATATATGGGAATATAATAATTAAACGCAGATGAACGCAGATGAACGCAGATGATTTACAGTTTTGTAATCAAGTTTGTATCATGTATTTTGTTCATCAAAAAACATATTTTTCAGCTACTTTCCAATAACGGGAAAATCTCTTTAAATCAATAAATCCATCATAATCAAAAAACGGTTCAACTGCAAATATCTCTAATTTCAATTTCTTTTCAATCTGATCACAAATATCATCAAATGTGGGACTGGGACTATCAGTAGTCACAACTAATTTAGCATCATGTTCTTGAGCAAATTTAATAATTTCCTCTGCGACATTTCCTCGACGAATTTCTACAGGTAATTCTAGTAAACATTCGTATATAAAAGTTATACGTTTTAAACTTAATTGCCATGCTTCGATTAAAGCATCATCCCAAACCCAAATTGCTGGAGTGTTGGGATATTCTTGTAAAGCTGGGTTTTGGGGACTTAAACAATCTCCATTAATCCAAATAATTGGTTTAGTCATATTCATATACATCTTAACAAAGCTTCCTTAAATTCTACCGCAGTTGGAAAATAAATTTGCGGTTTTTCTGTTAAAGCTAAATCTATCACATCAGCTAACTTTTCAGGAATACTATGATCCCGTTGACGAATCGGGATAGGATGATTATTTAAAATACTACTCCAAGGATCACCATCAAAATCACGAGGAAATTTTCCTGTTAACATATTATATAAACAAGCTGCACTTGCCCAAACATCAACTTCCGGTAAAGAATGTTTAAAATCTAATACTTGTTGACGGGGCATAAATACAGGAGTTCCCATTTTTGTACCTGTGAAAGTTTGTCCACTTAAACCAGCTAAATCAAAAGCTTTAGCTAAACCATAATCTCCGATTTTTACCACCATTTTACCATTAATTTTAGTAATAAAAATATTATTGGGTTTTAAATCTCGATGGACTAAACCTTTACCTTTTCCTAATCTCCCATCTGCTAATCTCACATAGGGAACTTCGACGTTATGGGCATAATCTAAACCATCGAGAACTTGGAGAATAATATCAACTGCTATATTAATCGGTAAACTTCCCCCTAATTTTTCCATTAAATCCCAAACATCTCCACCTTCGCAATATTCCATTGCAAAGAAAAAGGTATTTCCTGCAAAGTCATAATCTAAACATTGGATGACGTTGAGATGTTGTAAACATTTACTATTTTCTATTTCCCTTAAAAACATTTTCACACCCTGCTCTGTAGCTGCAACTGCGGGTAACATGATTTTCAAAGCTACGAGTTTTTGAGTTTTTTGATGTTGGGCTAAAAATACTTCTCCACAACCACCTTGACCTAATGATTTAATAATTTGATAATTAGAAATTACTTTGAGATTTTGATTACCTGTGTTTGCTAGGTTGAGGATGTTTTTGATAATATCTAAAAAATTAGGTTTTTGATTTTCTGGGGGTTGGGGAAGATTGGGAGTTTGTTGTTTTTCAACTTCTGCTTCTACAGCAACATTAAAAATAATATGACCGATTTGCACCTGATCACGATTACCTAAATTATATTCAGGAAGGAGATTTTTGGCAGCTTGTTCAGGAGTATCACCCGCTTTTCTTTGACCGATTTTTTTACCATTAACATAAGTTCTGTTTAAACTGCCTAAATCTCTAATTCTAATTTCTGGGGGGTTGATATCGAATAAGCAGTGATAACGGGAAACTTTCATATCAATATTATCGGCAATTTGTAAATTGCAATCATCATTTCTACCGATAATACAAGTGCTGCGGTTATCAAATATATATTGTTTTCCTGATAGTTTCCCTGTGGTAATGGTGAGGGTGACGGTAGGTGGCATTTTGGGAATTGTTGATTTTTTTAGGTTTTGGTAAATATTATACTCTGTAGGTTGGGTTAAGTGACAACGCAACCCAACAATCTAAATGATCACATTTGCATCATGTTGGGTTTCCTTTCGTCAACCCAACCTACAAAAAAGTTTTTGTTGCAATAAAGGGGGGTCTATTCTCATTATTATTGAGAATGGTGTCAATAATTTAACGATTTTTGGTGATTTCAGCTTGGGGGGTTGACAGTGTTCTGAGTTTTTGCTACTCTAATGTTATATCTAGAAATCTGTCCGCGCCATATATAACAGGTTTTGAATTGTCTGAGTTGGGATGAATAGGATTTTTTTGTCTGAATCAGGATGTTATTGATAAATTGGTAGTGGTGATTTTCAAGAGTTAAGTTTCGCGCAGAGACGCTAAGGAGCAAAGACGCAAAGAGAAAAATTTGTCTGAATCAGGATGTCTAGGATTTAAGGATTTACAGGATGGGATTTAATGATTTATGGTGGAAGTATGTAAATTGGGTTGAACGAAGTAAAACTCAAATTTTACCAGGTTTTAAAGTGTTGTGTCCTAATTCAGAGAAGTTAGAGTAAAAAATCACTCAAAACTAAAATCGTTAATTCTGTAACTCGTTTCAACTGAATATCATTAGTTAAGAAAATATCACATTGAGAAAATATAGCTACGGAAATTTGTAAAGAATCTAATAAAGCTAAATTATATCTAGCTCTTAATTGGGATGCTTGTTTAGCAATTAATTCATCAATTTGTATAAATTCAACATTGACACCAGAAACAATCAAATCAATAAAATCCTGTTGTAATTCTGTTAGTCCTAAACGATAGGGATAAACTAGACACTCAGATAATGTGATAGGAGAAGTAACCGCACTTAGTAAACCTGAATCTATACCGTGAAAAACATAGTTGACTAAAGACTGATATTGAGGATGATTCTCTACATAATAAATTACTGGTGCTGTATCCAAAAATAATTTTTTACCCTGAATTAAATAATCTTCAATGTTCATAGATATTTCTGAGATTTAATTCCCTATTTTTACTTTCCTCGTTTCTATTTCTGGAAACCCAATTTTGAGCATCTTCACTAACTAAAGGATAAGGTGCTTTACCTCTGATTTCTTGCCATTTTCGAGGTTGTTTTTGTTCTATATCATTTGGTTGTGATTGCAGGGATAATGAATCAATAAAAATTAACACTTGTTCTTGTTGTGCAGGTGTTAAATTGTCTAGTTTTTCTAAGATAGTTTTTTTATTTTCCAGTGCTGTAGTCATCATGAAAATCCTCATTATCTGTAAAATACGATCTTCTTTAATTATATGGCTATCGGCTTTTATTTGTAAAGATTTCTAGGATTTGAGGATGTACAGGATGTTATTGAATGATTATTTTTTGGAAGTTGGGGATTTTTTTTGTCTGAATCAGGATGTCCAGGATTTGAGGATGTACAGGATGTTATTGGATGATTGTTTTTTGGAAGTTGGGGATTTTTCAGGATGTTATTGAATGATTGTTTTTGAATTATTTAAAACATCTAAAAATTACCATCCTGTAAATCCTTTAATCCTGGTTATCCTGATTCTGACTTAATAATTTTCTGTAACCCTTAAATGTTACAGTTTACAAGTCTCGACGCGAGACAAGAGACCAGTACATCTTCGCCACAACAAGAAAGACATCCCGACTCAAAACCCCAACAACCAGCGGAACAGGGAGGTGGCCTTCTGGTGCTTTTATATCAAAAGTAATATTTTTGTAGTACAACCTTTCTCCTCCTTTTCTCCATCCTACCTTGTCCCCAAACTTCTGCCAGATGTCTGAGTTATATTCTCTAGTTCCACCCAAACCCTGATAAATTCGTTTCTGAACAGAAAAACCAAACTTACCATCACTATATTTTACCCATAACTGGTCAATGGTGCGGAGGTCTGCACAGGGAAAATTATCAATGTGTTTAGAATATAACCAACCTTCCTCTTCTCTTTTCGCAACTGCTAACATTACTCTTCTAGTTTCTTCATCTGCTTCTTTCCATTTTCCTGCTTTGAGGTAGTTTTGCAGTTTTCTATAGTCCATTCCCACATCTGATTTTAATTCTATCTCTTGGTTTTCTTCATTGATAACTTCCACATCATCTTCATAGAATTCTTCTTCTAAATAACTAATATCATCATCTTCATTAAGGCTATCGAAGGATGATGAACCAAAAGCAGATTTAAATGCATCTAAATCAAAATTATCATCATAATCTTCCTTTTCTTGGTTATTGGTTGTAAGTAAACCCAACAACTCCCGAAACTCCCGTACAGTTTGCGGACGGTTTTGGGGTTCTAACTCCATACCTTTGAGAATAGCAGCATTTACCTTATCGCTAATATTCTGATTATATTTTTGCGGTGGTTGTAAAATCACATCATCTTCAGCGCGATAATTAGCAGGAATGGGAACTCTCAGAGTTAACAAAGTGTACAACGTCGCAGCTAAAGCATAAACATCAGTATAATAACCAAAATCTCCCCGTCGTTCATACTGTTCTATGGGTGCATAACCTTCCGTTTTACTCGCAGTCATGCTTTTAATTTTTCCCGGTTGAAACTCTCGCGCTAACCCAAAATCAATTAATACCGCTTCCTTGGTTTTCTGTCGTAGTAAAATATTATTGGGTTTCACATCCCGGTGTAAAAGTCCTCGTTCATGAACCACTTCTAACGCTTGTCCGATTTGGTCAATGTAACTCAATGCTTCCGTTTCTGACAAGTACCCATTTTCCGCTGTATATTCTTCTGTATATTTTTCTAAATCATCCCCTTCTATATATTCCATGACTATAGCGTGCAGTTTATATTTATCAATATCTTCCTCAAAGTTCGTGTAAACCTTGACTATGTGGGGATGTTCACATTTAGCTAATGATTTTGCTTCTGCTTTAAACCTATTTTGTCTTTCTTCAAAGTCTGGTTTTTCTCGTTGTTCGCGGTTGAGAGTTTTAATAACTACGAGTCTATCAAGTCCTGTATCTTCTGCAAGATAGGTTTCACCAAAGCCACCCCCACCGATGACTTTTTTAATGATATACTGTCCGTTCTGTAGACTGGTGTTAGGTGTCCAAACTTGCATAATGTCTAAATCAAAGATCCCCGACTTCTATGATAATTGATTTTATACAGGATAGGTGAAAAAAAGAAGTCGGGGATCTGAATGTCTGAATCAGGATAACCAGGATTATAGGATTTTCAGGATGTGATTGATAATTGGTGGTGGGGATTTTTTGATGTGGGTGAAAATAACGATGTTGGAAGTTTAAAACCCTATATATATGCGCCCACAGATTCCCACTCATAACATAAGTGTAAAATATTATTTTCGCCTTGTCAAGTCTTAACATAACAAAAATATGAAAATACAAAACTTCAGATGGCAACTTACCATCCTGTAAATCCTAAAATCCTGGACATCCTGATTCAAACAAATTAAATTCTACCTTCCTTTTTTCCCCTTTTGCCAACTTTGACTATTAGGTTTTTTACTAAACTCACCGTTCGGAAAAAGTCGCGCTTCTAACTCCTCATAACTCCCCTCAAAATCACACTTACCATAAAGCGGACATTGACAACAATAAACCCCTTTTGTGTAACGTTCTAAATTTTCCCGATTGAAAAAATAAGGTTTATGACTAAAGGTACTCGCTACCCATTGCCATGACATATTATTACTTGCAGGATCGCCATCTAACAAATGTTGTAAAAACCATTTTGCGCCGGCTTGCCATTGAATACGTCGCCAATGGATAATATAAGCCGCTAACCACATTCTAATATGGTTATGTAAATAGCCATTTTCTCGTAATTCCTGACTAAAACTATCAATACAAACCAGTCCGGTTTTACCTTCCGTAATATCTGACGGTAAATTTTTTGCATAGTCTGCTATTTTATAACCGGTTTTGTATTCTTCTTGATTTTCCCAAATACCTTTTCCTAATTTAATATATAGCCTTTGCCAATAATCACGCCATCCTAATTCATTAATTAATTTACTCGCATCCTCTGGATTTTTCACCCGCTCTAAAATATCATCTTTAATTTCTCGTAAACTTAAAACGCCATGACGAATATAAGGTGATAACCTAGTAACAGCACCAGTTAAAGAATTGCGTGTTTTTGCGTAGGCAAGAGGATCGACATTTTTCAGCTTTGCTTTTGCTGCTTTCCTTCCTCCTACAGTTTCGCTGATGTGATCATCTCGTTCTGCGGCCTGGGGAAATTGTTCGCGCAGGTAAGCTATTAACTCATCTCTGTTAGTGAAATCACGTAACATAGTTTTCTGGGTTTAGACTTAAATGTAATCAAAATTAGAATTAGTGGCAGTTTTAATATAACTGTATTATCCTCTACATTATATCAAGTTTTACCTCCAAAAACCATGACAAAACACCCATCTTTGCAAGAACAACAAGGTTACTATCGTTATGATCCTAACAACTTGGATCAAAAAGGATATGCAAGGTTATTTCCTTACACTGGGGAAGATGGCGTTATCCGTTATATTTTAGCGAAATTAGGAGAAAATTTAGTAGAACAGGGTAAACTTTCCCAACCTTGGACTTTATTACTGAGTCAGTTAGATCAAAAAGTTGCAGAATTAGAGGAAAATTGGTTAAGTATCTCAACTTTATTGGTTGACTGCAAAATTTTTCAATCAGGATGGTTTAATTTTGATTTACCTCCCAATGAACAATTTAATAGTAGTTATATCCAAGAAAGAAAAAAGTTAATTCAAACAATTTCCTCAGCTAAAAAAGCTGTTGGAAATGTAGATAAAAATTTACCTCTTCTAACAATAAATGCAGAACAAAGAAAGTTATTTTACCAAGCATTAAAAAATGCAAATGTTAAAACTCCTGTTATGAGTATCATTCATGAACGGGATGGAGGTTTAAGCGATAGAGAATTTGTCCGTCAAAGGGTAGCAGGTGCTAACCCCACAGTTATCCGCCGAGTACAAACAAATGATCAAGGTTTGATTCAAGCTTTAGCTACTCAACCTTACAAATTAGCTAATAACGGTGCTGTTGATTTAATCAAATCTGCCAGTGAAAACCGCTTGTTTATTGCTGACTATCCCATTTTTAAAGATTTGAAAATTACAGACTTACAAACTGGTAAATATGTGGGTAGTCCAATAGCTTTATTTCATAATACAGAAAAAGGTTTAGAACCTGTACTAATTCAAGTAGAAAAAGGTAGAGTTGTAACTCCAGGAATTACAGGAGAACCAGCAGATAATTGGATGAAAGCAAAATTATATTTTCAAACTGCGGATGCTACTCATCATGAACTAATTGCCCATTTAGCTTATACTCATTTAGCAATGGAATCCTTATCTATTGCTACTTCTAGACAGTTACCAAGTAATCACCCAGTTTATCAATTATTATCTCCCCATTTTAAATTTTTAATTGCTATTAATAACCGGGGAAATAGTATATTGTTGTCAGAAGGAGCAGGAATTGATAACTTAATGGCTCCCACTTTGGCAACTTCTTCTAAATTGATGAATAAAGCCTATCGAGAAAAGTCTTTTTGGTATTATTCTTTGTTAAATGATATTGAAGTGCGAGGAATAGAACCAAAATTATTACCAGACTTTCCCTATCGGGATGATGCTTTGTTATTGTGGGAGGCGATCGCTAAATACACAACTCGTTATTTACAACGCTATTACCCAGACGACAAAGCAGTACAACAAGACATCTATTTACAAAATTGGGCGGAAGAACTAGGCGCACCTTTAAACACCCGTCCCAAGTCAGACTTTCCCCAAGCACCCGCATGGTTTCCCAAAGAACTGGTAGCAGCATCAGGAATAGAACCCCAAGAAATACCTTCCTATCCTCGCGTACCAGGGTTTACAAAAATTGGTAGTTTGCAACAATTAATAGACATTGCAACTATCGTTATTTTTACCTGTGGACCCCAACACGCGGCTGTTAATTTTAGTCAATACGATTATTTTGGCTATGTTCCTAACGCACCCTTAGCAAATTATAGTCGTCCTGGTACACCAGCTAGTTTAGAGGAAATTTTACCACCTCCAGAAAGAGATTTAGAGCAAATGCAATTAACTTTTGCATTGAATGGAATTAGATGGAGTAAATTAGGAAGTTCTGATTTTATTCAATTTGCAGATAAAATTGATAAACAAATCTTAGCGCAATTTCAAAATGATTTGTTGGAAATTGAACGCAAAATTAAAGATCGAAATCAGCAGCGTTTAACAAATAGCGGTGTTGAATATCCTTATCTTTTACCCTCTCGCATTCCCAACAGTATTAATATTTGAGGAGAAAAGATTTATAATTAACTGCAGATGGACGCAGATGAACACAGATAACTTAATAAGTTATGATCTTACTATCTGCGTTTATCCGCGTTTATCTGCGTTGGAAATTATTTATTTTTCATCATTCCCTCATGACTAACATACCCCAAACAGGACAACCAGCACCCGACTTTTCCACCCCAGACCAAAACGACAAACTTGTTAAAATATCTGAATTAAATCAGTGGATAGTCCTTTATTTCTACCCCAAAGACGACACCCCTGGATGTACCACAGAAGCCAAAGATTTCACCGATTTATCATCACAATTTACCGATTTAGGTGCTAAAATCATTGGTGTTAGTCCAGATTCTAGTAAATCTCATTGCAAATTTATCGCCAAACACAACCTATCAATTACCCTATTAAGTGACCCCGAACATCAATTAATAGAAGCCTATGGTGCGTGGCGTTTAAAAAAGTTTATGGGTAAAGAATATATGGGAGTTGCACGTTCAACTTTCTTGATTTCACCTGATAAAATTATCGCCCATTCTTGGCCAAATGTCAAAACAAAAGGTCATGCTCTAGCAGTATTAACAAAATTGCAAGAACTAGCCGCTAAATAAACAGTTCGTAGTGAGAGATTTATCGCTCTCACCATGCTTTTATTAATTTATTTATAGTCATCTTATCGTTTATTTTCAAACTGTTAATTAATTTTAATTTTGTCTGATTAGGTAATGTTAATAAAATAACATAATCATTGAGACATTATATAATAGAAATAGCATCTCTATGGTATAAATATGATACAATTTATCCAAGCACAAAATGTAAGTATTGCCTATTTAGAAGAAAGATTTGGTATACAACGAGTCAATAATGAAAAATTCTTTACTGAATGGTGGGGAAACTTGCCAGAAATTACAGATTTAGAAAAGCAATATCTAGACAGAATCAGGGAGCATTTCCTCAGATTGATTAAGCGTCCACCAATCTTAGAAAATGCTGTAAAAATGGTAGTGTTATCTCCTCTACTAGATTTAGCAGGATTTTATGAAGACCCATTTTTATTTGCTACTGAAGAATCTATAGAACTAGCTATAGAAGATGAAGGAGAAATTATTAGAGGTAGAATTGATGCGTTAGTAATTCAAGAACAATTTTGGTTACTGATAATTGAATCTAAAAGAGCTAGTTTTTCCTTGTTAGAAGCCATACCTCAAGCACTTACTTATATGCTTGCTAGTCCTCATCCAGAAAAGCCCATATTTGGATGTGTTACAAGTGGAGAAGATTTTCAATTTATCAAACTCATCAAGCAAGACACACCTACTTATGATTTGTCTGATAAATTTACTTTATCTAAACGGGAAAACGAACTATATCAAGTTCTGAAAATCCTCAAAAAAATAGGTCAAATATTGAGTTAATTGTTGAGTTAAATTATGTCTAATCGTCCCATCTACCTCGATTGTCACGCTACCACACCCATAGATGAACGGGTACTAAATGCCATGATTCCTTACTTTACCGAAAAGTTTGGTAATGCAGCTAGTATAAGTCATGTTTACGGTTGGGAATCAGAAGCAGCAGTTAAACAAACCAGGGAAATTTTAGCAACTTCTATTAACGCTAACCCGGAAGAAATTGTCTTTACCAGTGGTGCAACAGAAGCTAATAATTTAGCCATCAAAGGTGTAGCAGAAGCGTATTTTTCCAAAGGTCAACATATTGTTACAGTCGCCACCGAACACAAAGCAGTTTTAGACCCTTGTGAATATTTAAAAAGCATGGGTTTTGAAATTACCATTCTCCCAGTGCAAAAAGATGGATTAATTGATTTAGGACAATTAGAAAATTCTTTGCGTCATGATACAATTTTAGTATCAATCATGGCTGCCAATAATGAAATTGGTGTTTTACAACCATTAGCAGAAATCGGTCAAATTTGCCGGAAAAAAGAAATTATCTTGCATACAGATGCGGCTCAATCTATTGGTAAAATACCCTTAGATGTGCAAGCATTAAACATTGATTTAATGTCTTTAACTGCCCATAAAGTATACGGTCCCAAAGGTATTGGTGCTTTATATGTTCGCAGACGTAATCCCAAAGTGAAACTTGCTGCACAACAGCATGGTGGTGGTCATGAAAGAGGTATGCGTTCAGGGACTTTATATACACCGCAAATAGTTGGTTTTGGTAAAGCGGTGGAAATTGCTTTAACAGAACAAGAAACAGAAAATCAACGGTTAATAGAACTGAGAGAAAGACTGTGGAAACAGTTATCAAATTTGGAGGGAATTTATATTAATGGACATCCCCAAAAACGATTAGCAGGAAACTTAAATATTAGTGTGGAAGGTGTGGATGGTGCTGCACTTTCTTTAGGTTTACAACCAATAGTAGCAGTATCTTCTGGTTCTGCTTGTTCTTCCAATAATGTTGCACCTTCCTATGTACTTACAGCTTTAGGACATCCTGAAAAATTAGCTTATGCTTCTGTACGGTTTGGAATTGGGAGATTTAATACTATTGAAGAAATAGACCAAGTTGCAGAACATTTCATTACTACTGTAAAAAGTTTAAGAAAATTATCAGTAGTCAGTTGTTAGTAAATCTATAAACCCTACCCTTTACCTTATTTACCCCTTTCCCAGTCTCCAACTACCTCGTTCCCAGTCTCCGACTGGGAATGCTTTTATAGAGTCTCTGACTCCACTTTTAAAGAAGTCAGAGTCTTCCAGAATTCATTCCGATACAGAGTATAGGAACGAGAAATTCAAAATCTAAAATCTCAAATCCCATGACTCAATAAGGATCAGAATCAAATCTTCCCCGCTTCACACTTCTGAGATAATAACCTTTGGACGGGATTTTATTTAAATCAAATGTTTCACCTCTAGGAACTCGCCAAATTTTATAGTCATAATACGTGAGAGGTTTACCAGGTTCACAAACTTCTGGAGGATGATCTCCCACTACAAAATAAGCAGCACCCCTCCCCATCACCTTAGCAATACCGTTTTTATCCACAAGTAAAGATGTTTCTTCACTAATAGCTATTCCTAACGCTGTTGCAGATACACCATCTTGAATTTGACGCGCAATAAAAACCATAATTCTCCCCATTCTTTTGCGTTCATCAAAATGGGTATCAATAATCGTTCTTCGCAAATACTTCCACTGGAAAAAGTTATAGGTAAAGGTAATATTTCGATATGGGTCATCAAGTGCTTCTTTAGTTTCAATACTATCTTCACAAGCGCAAGAATCATAAACATATTCACTTTGAATCATTGCACCTGCACTTGTACCACCAATAGCCCCACCTTTATCATAAACTGATTTGATGGCAGCTTCTAACTTCGTGTTTTTCCAGTTGCGAATATATTCACATTGATCACCACCTGCAAAGAAAATGACACCCGCATTTCTGACTTTATCAAAAATCTCCGTTCTGTTCGCTTCCTGTCTGTTTCTGATGATCAACGTTTCTACATAATTCACCCCTTTCATATTATAAATTAGCTGATTATAATCATCGTTACCAGCAGCACGAATGACAACAACATTAACTTTTCTGTCAGAGTTAGCACCTCCCCTAACTTGATTAATCATCCATTGAATTGCATCATCAACATCAGGACCACCCCCACCCAAATTATGTACAGGTCCAGCTAAGATGGGTATTTTATAATTGGGTTTCGGTAAGGTCGGACTAACATCGCTGTTGATTTTCTCAAAGTAGCGGTTTCGGTTTGCTGTAAAGTGGGATATGAGGAAGGTTCCCATCTTCAACAACATAGTTTTTGCTTTTCTCAAGCACTTGGCTATATTTGGGAATGCCTTGGTCATACTCAGAAATGTGAAGCAAACAGCTATCATTGCTAACTCTCGCATTCCCAAGGGGTAAATTCCCAGCGTACAGCCTTTGTACTGTTTGTTAACGCCAAAAAACGCAGAGTAATTAATTATTCTCTTCACTACTCTGCGAAAACCTCAGTTTTACTTGGTGTTGAATTACCAATCAATTTGCGATCGCTCTTTTACCACTCTCTCATATACCGCTTCTGTTTTTTGCGCTAATTTTGTCCACCGAAACCGCCGTTCTAAATCTTGATATGCGTTATCTATCAACCATTGTCGATAACCGGGATTTTTCAAAACTTCTAAAATTCCCCATGCTAAAGAATCAGAATTATTTACTTTAGTCACAATTCCTGTTTTCGTATGTTGTACTACTTCAGGAAAACCACAAGTATCTGAAACCACAACAGGAACTTTAGAAGCAAAACTTTCTAAAGCCACAATACCAAAAGGTTCATAAAGACTAGGAAAAACTGCACAGTCAGCCAGGGTTTGAAATTTATCCAGGTATTCATCAGATAGAAAACCAGTAAAATAGCATTTATTCCAAATTCCTAAATCCCAAGCTTGCTGTTTCAGATGGTCAGTATTACCACCACCAATTATTACAAATTTAACGTAACCTCCCATTTCCCAAAGCACCTTGGGAGCAGCATTCAGCAATACAGGTACACCTTTTTCATACGTCATCCTTCCCAAGTAATAAACAATTTTTTCATGATCTGCGGCAAATTGGCGACGAAAATCCTCCGCATGAAAATCTCGGTGATGCTGCTTTTTTTCTGGACGAATACCGTTAAAAATCACGTCGATTTTATCATCAGGACTATGTAAAGTTGTCGCTACTTCTGAGCGCATATATTCAGTACAAACAATGATGCGCCAAGCGTTATAAGCTAGTAACTTTTCTTTGCCATAAATGTAGTTTTGGGTGTCATTGTGAATACCGTTATAGCGCCCGTGTTCTGTGGCATGAATGGTAGCAATTAGGGGGATTTTAAAAGTATGCTTGAGAGCGATCGCTGCATCACCAACTAACCAATCATGTGCATGAATAATATCAAAGGGTCCCTCCTCCAAAATCAACTTCCCACCGTGATCTCCCATACTCTCATTTAAATTCACTACCCAATGAAAAAAATCATGACTATGGGCTACTGGTACTCGATGAACATGAATACCTTCAACTACTTCATACAATGATGCTTGTTTTACTTCTGGTGTAATTAAATGGATATCATGTCCTAATTTGACAAGTTCAGGGTATAATTCTGCTACATGACGGGCAATTCCTCCTACTATTCTCGGTGGAAATTCCCAACTTAGTACCAGTATCTTCATTGATTCGACTCCCCGATGATTTACAAAAATTTAAAAAACTAGAAAAAACTACATTTATCTCAAAATACGAAGTGTGACAATTACTGCGAGTATTCCTAGTAAAATTTTTATTTTTTTTAATAACTACTTTTTTGATAAAGCTTATCATATTGATTTGCAATTTATGCCACATAAAAAACCCGATTTCATCAAAAAACCAGGTTGATCAAGCTTTTAAATTTGCAAACATCTAGGGAACAGGGAACAGGGAACAGGGAACAGAAAAGAGGAAAGGGAGGAGGGAACAGGGAACAGGGAACAGTGAATATTTATCTTTCTTCTACCTCCTGCCTTCTACCTCCTGCCTCCTGCCTTCTGCCTCCTGTCACCTTCCACACTAATTTTGATCTAACCGCAACACAGCCATAAAAGCTTCCTGTGGTACATCCACCGTACCTACAGCTTTCATCCGCTTTTTACCCTTGGCTTGCTTCTGCAAAAGTTTCTTCTTCCGGCTGATGTCCCCACCGTAGCACTTAGCAAGTACATCTTTCCGCATAGCCGGGATATGTTCACTGGCAATAACTTTACTACCAATAGCTGCCTGAATGGGAACTTTAAATTGATGACGTGGTATAAGTTCTTTGAGCTTTTCAGCCATTGCTCTGCCAACATTGTAGGCTTTATCTCTATGCACAATCATCGCTAAAGAATCTACCGGATCACCATTAATCATGATATCCAACTTCACCAAATGATTCTCACGGTAGCCAATCATATGATATTCCATACTGGCATAACCACGCGATCGCGATTTCATTTGGTCAAAAAAGTCTGTCACAACTTCTGCCAAAGGTAACTCATAAGTCAGTGTCGTCCGTCCTTGGGTGAGATATTTCATATCTTTGAAAATACCCCGGCGGTTTTGTGACAACTCCATCAAAGTACCAACATAGGTTTCTGGAGTAATCATTTCTACTTTGACATAGGGTTCCTCTATTCTTTCTCGTTCATTGGGAGCAGGTAAGCGGCTAGGATTATCAATGTACACCTCCTCACCCTTAACGGTGATCACCTTATAAACCACAGATGGGGCTGTGATAATTAAATCTAGGTTATACTCACGCTCCAAGCGTTCTTGGACAATTTCCATGTGCAGCAAACCCAAGAACCCGCACCGGAAACCAAAACCCATCGCGCTAGAAGTTTCCGGTTCGTAATGCAGAGCTGCATCATTGAGTTCGAGTTTTTCTAAAGCTTCCCGCAAATCTTCAAATTGATCCGCATCAATGGGGAACATCCCACAAAAAACCATTGGGTTGGCTTCTGTGTAACCCGGTAAAGCTTCTGTAGCTTTGGCTTTAGCTAAAGTGATAGTGTCTCCTACCCGTGCGTCAGCTACAGCCCTAATAGATGCGGCTAAATAGCCCACTTCCCCAGCGTGTAGTTCTTCAACTTGCTTTTGGTTGGGAGAAAGAACCCCTAACTCGTCAATATCATATTCTTTACCAGATGCCATCAAATGGATGCGATCGCCCTTCCTCACACTACCATCCATCACCCGAAAGTAAACAATTACGCCCCGGTAACTATCATAGTAACTATCAAAAATCAATGCCCGTAAACTTTCATTGACTGTGTTAGCAGCTGGGGGTACTCGCTCAACAATTGCTTCTAAAATTTCAGGAACACCAATTCCCTCTTTAGCAGAAGCTAAAATTGCCCCACTACAATCTAAACCAATAATTTCTTCAATTTCACCAATTACCCTGTCAGGTTCTGCTCCTGGCAAGTCGATTTTATTCAAAACTGGGATAATTTCGAGATTATGCTCCAGCGCCAAATAGACATTGGCCAAAGTTTGTGCTTCTACACCTTGGGAAGCATCCACTACCAACAAAGCACCTTCACAAGCAGCTAGAGAACGCGACACTTCATAGGAAAAGTCCACGTGTCCAGGAGTATCAATGAGGTTAAGAACGTACTGCTGACCATCCTTGGCAGTATAGTTCATCCGGGCAGCTTGCAGCTTAATTGTAATGCCGCGCTCCCGTTCCAGATCCATATTATCGAGAAACTGCTCCTTCATCTGTCGATTTTCTACAGTCCCAGTGGTTTGTAGGAGCCGATCAGCGAGAGTAGATTTCCCGTGGTCAATGTGAGCAATAATACAAAAGTTGCGAATGCGAACTGCGGGAACGTCAGTCATATACTATCTTTGCTTAAAGCAAACCAAAAGTTAAATCTATTTACTTCATGTATTTTAATGCTTTATTGGGTAATGGGAACAGGGAACAGGGAACAGGAGGCAGGAGGCAGAAGGCAGGAGGCAGGAGGCAGGAGGCAGAAGGCAGGAAGTCATATATTATTCTCCCCATCTCCCCATCTCCCCATCTCCCCATCTCCCCATTTCCCCTGCCTCCCCTGCTTCTTCCCCAGTCCCCAGATAGGTGAATTCTTTTTCAGGATATGATGACACTGTATATTAAAACTGCCACTTAAAAACTGTCCATCTGAGTTTGGTAATTTTTTGGGAAACTATAAACCTATGAATATGCAAGATAAACCTACCGATGCGGAAAAAATACACGCTGACAAGATAGAAATAGCGGTTCGCCTAGACTCTGAGTTAATAGCCCAAATTCAGCACCTGACTAATGACCCCAGTAAGGTGATAGAAGTCGCTATCCGCCAATGGTTGCGCGGCGATGTGCCGAGAGATGATGAACTAACTCGTACACCAATACGCACACCTATTCCCCCCAGAGGAGAATGGAATGACTAAGATGAGCAGGGGAAGCAGGGGGAGCAGGGGGAGATGGGGAGATGGGGAGATGGGGAGATGGGGAGAATAATATATTACTTCCTGCCTTCTGCCTCCTGCCTTCTGCCTTCTGCCTTCTGCCTTCTGCCTCCTGCCTTCTGCCTCCTGCCTTCTGCCTCCTGCCTTCTGCCTCCTGCCTTCTGCCTCCTGCCTTCTGCCTCCTGCCTCCTGCCTCCTGCCTCCTGCCTTCTGCTTCCTGCCTTCTGCTTCCTGCCTCCTGCCTCCTGCCTTCTGCTTCCTGCCTCCTGCCTCCTGCCTCCTGCCTCCTGCCTCCTGCCTCCTGCTAATGATAAAAAATGTAAACTTTAATGCTCTAGATTCCAGAAAAGTCAAAAATACACAATCGAAAGTGTGAAAGCTGTAAAACTTTATGCCAAAATTTAAGCAGCTTTAGTACAACCACGGTGGAAAGCAATTTGTCTATCCAACTCGATTAATGACTATTACTGCGAATACCCAATTGCCAAATTTATTTTCTCAGAACCTGGAATCTATTAACCGCAGTACAGATGGCTTGTTACCAACTCTCTGCTCTGAGTTGGTATATACCCAAGATGGAAACGGTCGCTATTTGACATTTGATTGGCAGTATAGCGAACTCCTGGATTTGGGGACTGAGACAATAGTTGATGCGCTGAATGAAAAAGAAGCTTTTACTCCGGTAGATAAAGTAGCCTATTTGGAACGTTTACACCGAATTCTCACAACTTTAGTCCCCGAGAGAGTTCAGTGCTGGTTTAAATGCAGTCAGCATTTATTAGAGTTGGAGTTGACAATTACTCCGATTATGCCGAGATTAGGTCAAGCCGCGACCACAGTTTTGGTGATGGGTCGGTTGTTACCATCTCAAGTCAATGGCAAAGAAGTGAATGAGGCAGCAAAAAATCCTTCACAACTTGAGTTAGCTTTGCATTCCCGTAGCGTGCCGCAAGTATCGCTACGATACCAAAAACTATTAAACAAAATCACCAGAAATATCCGGCGGACTCTAGACTTAGACATTATTTGGCAGCAAACAGTTGACAGTTTAGGAAAAATTCTCACACTAGAGCGTTGTATTATCTGTCCTTATCAGCCAGGATTGGCAAAAGTTCAGGTAATTGCAGAATATCACCAACAAGAATTGGAACCACTGCTAGGCTCAGAAATAGAGATATCCTCTGAACCTGCCTTTGCTCAGGCTTTGGAAACTCTGGAACCGATGGTTATAGAGTTGCCTATCCAAAAAAATCAAGAGCCGCAAAAATTATTGTTGGTTGCTACTAGCTATAAAGACCAAGCAAATGGTTTAGTTGCCTTGAGCTTAAGTAATGAATATCAATTATTGTCAGAAACGGAACTAGAATTAACTAAAGAGTTAGCAGATCAGTTGGGAACAGCGATCGCTCATGCTACCTTATACAAAGAACTAGAAGACGCACGACAAAAAGCTGAAGAAGCCTCCCGCCTCAAAAGCGAATTTCTCGCCAACGTATCTCACGAAATTCGTACTCCTCTAAACGGTATGATTGGCTTCTTAAAGCTGATTCTAGAAGGGATGGCAGATGATCCCGAAGAACAACATCAATTTGTCACTGAAGCTCATCAATTATCAATCCATCTGCTCAATATACTTAATGACATCTTAGATATTGCCAAAATCGAAGCTGGTAAAATGGAACTAGACTGCTCACCTGTCAAACTCAATGAGCTATTTAGTGATGTAGAGAACTTTACCCGCGCCCAAGCGGAAATGAGAAACCTCAGCCTACAGATGCAAATGCCTGTCACCTCCGATGAAATTATCGTCCAAGGTAATTACCAACGGTTGTTACAAGTTATGCTCAATTTGGTTGGCAATGCCATTAAATTCACCCATGAAGGTGGAGTTACCATCAGCGCCGATTTAGTTCTGAAAAAAAGCAAAGGCAAGTCTAGTAAACCACAAGCACCGGGCATGGTAAAAGTGCGAGTCGCAGATACTGGTATTGGTGTTTCCTTAGACAAACAAGATAAACTTTTTCAATTATTCTCTCAGGTGGATGGTTCCCGTACTCGTCATTACGGTGGCACCGGTTTAGGATTAACCATATCCCAAAAACTCATAGAAGCAATGGGTGGTGAGGTCCATTTCTACAGTTTAGGCGAAGGACTTGGTTCAACAGTCACCTTCACTGTCCCACTGTATCAACAACCGGTGCTGTGTTCCCCTAGCGAGTGTGAGATAGAATCTCAAAATTGATTAAAAGGGAATAGGGAATAGGGAATAGGGAACAGGGAACAGTTAAAGAATTTTCTCCCCATCTCCCCATCTCCCCATCTCCCCTGCCTCCCCTATCCTCCCTGCTTCCTGTTATATTTTGGGAAATGGGTAAGCATCCTCAATTCCCATTTTCAAAGCCATCCTTAACTAAGCAGGTCTAAAACTATGGCAACTATGGAACTGACAACTGAAAACGTTGAAACTGTATTAGATGAAATGCGCCCTTATCTAATGTCTGATGGGGGTAATGTGGAACTTGTAGAACTTGATGGACCTATTGTGAAATTGCGTTTACAAGGTGCTTGTGGTTCTTGTCCCAGTTCACAAATGACTTTGAGAATGGGTATTGAACGCCGTCTCAAGGAAATGATCCCCGAAATTGCTGAAATTGAACAAGTAGTTTAGGGACCTGGGGACTGGGGACTGGGAACTGGGGACTGGGAACTGGGGACTGGGGACTAGGGACTGGGGAAGTATTTTTCCCAACCACCAATTACCCATTACCAATTACCCATTACCAATTACTATCATTCATAATTCAAGATTATTAGCAAATCCCGAATAACTTATCACTCCTCATGTCTCACCCCCTGTACGTCGCTTTTATCTGGCATCAACATCAGCCGTTATACAAGTCTCCTGGTAGTGGTATTTCTACCTCTGCTAGTCAGCAGTATCGCCTACCTTGGGTACGGTTACATGGTACTAAAGATTATCTGGATTTAATATTACTATTAGAAAAGTATCCTAAATTGCACCAAACGGTGAATTTAGTACCGTCTTTGATTTTGCAACTGGAAGATTATATTGCGGGGACTGCTTTTGATCCCTATCTGACAGCAAGTTTGACACCGGTTGAAAAATTAACCACAGAACAGAAAGAATTTATTGTTCAACATTTTTTTGATGCTAATCACCATACTTTAATTGATCCCCATCCTCGTTATGGCGAGTTGTATCATCAAAGACAGGAACAGGGACAAGCTTGGTGTTTAGCAAATTGGCAAGCGGTAGATTATAGTGATTTACTAGCTTGGCATAATTTGGCTTGGATTGATCCTCTGTTTTGGGATGACCCGGAAATTGCAACTTGGTTAAAACAGGGACGTGATTTTACTTTAAGCGATCGCCAACGTATCTATTCTAAACAAAAGCAAATCCTCAGCCGCATTATTCCCCAACACCGGAAAATGCAGGAAACAGGACAGCTAGAAGTCACGACAACTCCCTACACTCACCCGATTTTACCCTTGTTAGCTGATACCAATTCTGGGCGGGTAGCAGTGCCAAATATGACGTTGCCTAACTCTCGTTTTCAGTGGGCGGAAGATATTCCTCGGCATTTACATAAAGCTTGGGATTTATATAAAGACCGCTTTGGGCAAGAACCCAAGGGTTTATGGCCTTCGGAACAGTCAGTTAGTCCAGAAATACTACCGTATATTATTAAACAAGGATTCAAGTGGATTTGCTCAGATGAAGCCGTCTTAGGTTGGACGCTAAAACACTTTTTCCATCGAGATGGGGCGGGAAATGTCCAGCAACCTGAATTGCTTTATCGTCCTTATCGGTTGCAAACTCCAGCCGGCGATGTATCCATAGTGTTCCGGGATCATAGATTATCTGATTTGATTGGTTTTACCTACAGTTCCATGCAGCCAAAACAGGCTACAGCGGACTTAGTGGGACATTTGCAAGCGATCGCCAAAAAGCAAAGAGAAAACCCCAGTGAACAACCTTGGTTAGTTACCATTGCTTTAGATGGAGAAAATTGCTGGGAATTTTATCCCCAAGACGGTAAACCCTTCCTAGAAACCTTGTATCAAAATTTGAGTAATCAAGAAAATATCAAACTTGTTACCGTCTCCGAATTTCTAGAAAAATACCCTGTTACAGCTACTATAAATGGTGAACAATTACATAGCGGTTCTTGGGTAGATGGTAGTTTTACTACTTGGATCGGCGATCCTGTAAAAAACCGCGCTTGGGACTATTTAACCCACGCTAGACAAACCTTAGCCAAACATCCCGAAGCAACAGAAGAAAATAACCCTGCTGCATGGGAAGCATTATATGCTGCTGAAGGTTCTGATTGGTTTTGGTGGTTTGGTGAAGGACATTCTTCAAACCAAGATGCCATATTTGATCAACTATTTAGAGAACATCTCTATGGCATTTATAAAGCCTTAAATGAACCCATACCAGCCTATTTGACTCAACCTTTAGAAGTCCATGAAGCAAAGGCAGATCATCGACCAGAAAGTTTTATTCATCCGATTATTGATGGTAAAGGAGATGAACAAGACTGGGATAAAGCTGGACGGATAGAAGTTGGTGGTGCTAGAGGAACAATGCACAATAGCAGCTTAGTTCAGCGGCTTTGGTATGGAGTAGATCACCTGAATTTTTATTTGCGGGTAGATTTTAAAAGTGGTGTTGTACCAGGAAAAGAACTACCCCCAGAGTTAAATTTACTTTGGTATTATCCAGATAGAACAATGGTGAATAGTCCTGTACCTTTAGCAGAAGTTCCAGACATATCACCAGTTAATTATTTGTTCCATCATCATCTAGAAATTAATTTACTCACACAATCAGTTCAATTTCGAGAAGCAGGAAATAACTATCAATGGCATCCTCGTGTTAGTCGCTCCCAAGTTGCTTTAAACTCTTGTTTAGAAGTAGCAGTACCTTGGGCAGATTTGCAAGTTCCTCCAGATTATCCTTTGCGGTTAATTGTGGTTTTAGCTGATGATGGTTGTTTTCACAGTTATTTACCAGAAAATTCTTTGATTCCCATTGAAGTTCCTTAATTATGTAGGTTGGGTTGACGCAAGGAAACCCAACATTTTATTTATTGGTGAGTATCCAGGGTTGTTATTTCGCGCAAAGTCGCAAAGTGGCAAAGACGCAAAGGAAGAATAGTTAAAATTTAATTTTGTCAGAATCAGGATGTCCATGATTAAAGGATTTTCAGGATTGAATATTGATTTTTATGTTGTGATTTTTTAAAATTATGAACATCTGATACAATTTTAATTGTGTTAAGATGATTCTTTCCACAAGCAATTGATCATCTATTCTCAAATTACTAAACTAAACCATTAATTATCAAATAACGTCCTGTAAATCCTCAAATCCTGTAAATCCTGATTCAGACAAACAAAAGGGTTTAGCACCGCCAAACCCCTATAACTAACTATTAAAACTCTGCGCTTTGTGGTGTACGGGGGAAAGGAATTACATCCCGAATATTCCCCATTCCTGTCATAAATTGCACCAATCTTTCAAACCCCAAACCGAAACCAGCATGGGGAACTGTACCATAGCGACGCAAATCTAAATACCACCACAAATCTTCAGGTTTCATACCCTGTGCTAAAACCCGTTTTTCTAACACATCAAGTCTTTCTTCCCGTTGTGAACCACCAATGATTTCGCCTATTTTTGGTGCAAGAATATCCATTGCGCGAACGGTTTTTTCATCGTCACTCAACCGCATATAAAAGGCTTTGATTTGCGCGGGATAATCTGTAACAATGACGGGCTTTTTAAACAGTTGTTCTGCTAAATAACGTTCATGTTCTGATTGCAAATCTGCACCCCAATTTACAGGATATTCAAATTTAACATCAGCTTTTTCTAAAAGTTTAACTGCATCAGTGTAAGTTAAACGTTCAAATTGATTATTAATAATGTTGTCTGCGGTTTCTAAGACGGTTTTATCAATACGTTCATTGAAAAATTCCATGTCTTCTGGACAGGTTTCTAATACATATTTAAAGATATATTTCAGAAACTCTTCTGCTAAATCCATATCACCTTCTAAGTCACAAAAAGCCATTTCTGGTTCAACCATCCAAAATTCGGCTAAGTGACGAGAAGTGTTAGAATTTTCGGCGCGGAATGTAGGACCAAAGGTGTAAACGTTACTAAAGGCCATCGCCATTATTTCGGCTTCTAGTTGTCCACTTACTGTTAAATATGTGGGTTTTCCAAAGAAGTCTTGAGTATAATCAATTTCTTTGTTTTCAGTTCTGGGAACATCTTTTAAATTCAAGCTGGTGACATTAAATAATTCCCCCGCACCTTCACAGTCACTGGCGGTTAAAATGGGAGTATGTACCCACAAAAAACCACGTTCTTGAAAAAACTTGTGAATAGCAGTCGCACAAGCATTTCTGACGCGGAAAACTGCACCAAATGAGTTAGTTCTACCACGTAAATGGGCAATGGTTCTTAGAAACTCAAAGGAATGACGTTTCTTTTGCAGAGGATAGGTTTCGGGATCAGCGTCTCCGTATACTTTTACTATATCTGCTTTTAATTCTATTCTTTGTCCTTTTCCTTGAGAAGCTACTAACACTCCTGATACTTCTACGGAAGCACCAGTATTTATCTGTTTTAATATTCCTTCGTAGTTTGGTAAATCTTGATTAATAACTACTTGCAAGTTACCTAATGATGAACCATCATTAACTTCTAAAAATGCAAATCCTTTTAATTCGCGTTTTGTTCTTACCCAACCTTGCACTACTAAGGTTTCTTCAGGTTGACCACTTCTTAATATTTCTGCAATTCGATGTTTAATCATTTTATACAATTTGGATTTTTTTCACTATATATAACACTAATTTAAACCAGAGACTGGGGACTGGGGACTCTTAAGAAAGCAGGGGAAGCAGGGGAAGCAGGGGAAGAATATATTTATCTTTCGCCTGTTCCCTGTTCCCTGTTCCCTGTTCCCTTCTTTCCCAATTACCAATGACCAATTACCAATTAACCAACCGAAGATTTTAACAGCCAACCTATAATAACGCCTAAACCACCAAAGCGGACGGCTTGCCAAAAAGGTCTATTGAGACTTTTCCAAGAAAATAACTGGCTTTCTAAGTTAATTTCTAGCACTTCCAACTCTTTTTCAAGGCGTTTTAACTCGGCTTTGATTTCTGGGTTCTGATTTTTATTTTCTTTGAGATTTTTAATTTCTTGTTGCCATTGTGCCTTTTGCTGTTGATCCTGTTGCACTTGGGCGTATCTTTCTTTCAAGAGTCGGAGTGCAGTTTCTAGTTCTTCTAGTTCCTGTTCAAACTCTGGTTGTTGGTTTTCCTCTAAATTAGTCATTGGTGATTGGTCATTGGCTATGATAATTACATCATAACTTTTACTATTAACTTAGCACTTAGTCGTATGTCTCAAATCGGTCAACTAAATGATGTTACTACTCTGGAACTTGCCCAAGCTTTGATGGAAAGACTAAGTATTTCTCCTAATGATTGGCATCGTCTTAAGTCTAACCGTAATTCTCGCGCTAGTGAACAGGTGGCGGCTGCGATGGTGTTTCTTCTCAAAAATCAGCCCCAAGAGGCACAAGCTAGGTTAGAACAGGCTGTAGGCTGGTTAGATAAGTCAATTTCTGCCCCTCCCTGTCCAACTCATGGTAAAAATTGAGGTACTGGGGAGATGGGGAGATGGAGAGAATAATATAATAATATTACTTCTTGCCTCCTGACTCCTGACTCCTGGCTCCTGACTCCTGGCTCCTGACTCCTGACTCCTCTCTTCTGCCTTCTATCGTCTTAAAGATAACAAACGCCGGGTTTCTATTTGCTTACAAAGCCTTAATTCTGTGCCTTTGCGGTTCCACTCTACTTGATCAAAAATTTGATGCAGTAGAGACATCCCGCGACCGTTTTCTGATTCATCTGGTGGTAAATAGTCGGTGGGATCAGTGTCAGCATGACAACAGGGTGTAAAACCATTACCTTGATCTGAGATGATCCACCAATATTGATTATCTATTAAGGAAAAACGAACTACTACTAATTTGCCAGGATCAAGATTATTGCCGTGTTTAGCTGCGTTGACTAGGGCTTCTTGAAGTCCTAACCGCAGTTCGGCTTGTAATTTTGTGGGAATATCTGCCAATAGTAAATCTAATATTGGACATAGATATAGAGTTGAGGCAAAACTAATTGTACCCCAAGAACGCCCAAGTGGACGAAGAGAAATGGTAATCACAAGAGAAACCCCGTAGCTTTTAGTTAGCTAGACATCAGTTTGGTGTTTATGCACCCTGATTAAAATTAAGGTGGTCATGCTGCCTTCAAACTTGCGTCTGTAAAACTAAATTTATGAAAATGCTAGGGTGCATTGACTCTAAATATGAGTGAGAATTGCTTGGTTAAAATCTGGCTGTAATTGTTTTGCTAATGCATTTAACAAATTCTCAGTTGTTATTTATTACTTTGAGTGAGTAGATAAATATCCAACTTCGTTGCCGCTTCATAATTTACACAATTTAGTTCACCTTTTTAGATCAGAGTCGATGCAACTTTAATGGTTTTAAAAAAAGAAATTTCTATTTTTAGGTAATTTTATTTTAGCATTATTAGTATGCAATAGACTACAAATTTTCCCTTTGAGTTTTTGTCAGAAATTCATTAGCATCTAATCCCAAGGCGATCGCACGAGAAAAGCTGCTGTTTCCACGTGAGCGGTTTGAGGGAAAAAGTCGGCTGGCTGTACTCTTGTAAGATTGTATAATCCATGTTCACAAAGTATTTTCAGATCACGCGCTAAGGTGGCTACTTTACAACTGACGTAAACAATCCGCGAAGGTTTCAGGTTCAGCAAAGATTTGATCACATTAGCTTCACATCCTTTCCGTGGCGGATCAAGTAACACAACATCTGGTATAATTCCCAAATTTGGCAGAACTTTTTCCACTGCTCCTACTTGAAATGTAACATTATCAATTCCATTTAGTTGAGCGTTTAAAATAGCCTGTTCTACTGCTGTTGATTGCACTTCCAAGCCGATAACTTGGCGTGCTTGTTTTGCTAGGGGTAAGGTTAAAGTACCAATACCACAATAGGCATCAACTAAAACTTCATGACCTTGCAAATTTAGTTCTGACTGAATTACTTGTAAAAGTGCTTCAGCCGTTTCGGTGTACACCTGAAAAAAGGTATCCGGGCGGACTTGAAATTCTAATCCGGCGAATTTTTCTCGCAGGTAAGGAATTCCAGCAATGCAAGTTGTTTCTTTACCAAATATAGCATTTGTGCGATCGCTATTGCGATTGAGTGAAACTCCTACTAGCTGAGGATAACGCTGCAACCATTCCTGTGCTTGGGTTTCAATTCCTGGCAAATTCCCATTTTTGACTACCAAAGTTAGTAGCATTTCCCCTGTTCGCCGACCAATGCGTAAACCCAGATGGCGAATTTCTCCTTGATGGCGTTTTTCGTCATAAATTGACCAGCCTCGTTTTTGGATATCCTGCTTTACTTCAGCCAAGAGAGGATTTAAGCGTTGGTCTTGAACTGGACATTGATTTAAGTTAATTAGTTGATGACTACCTTTTTGGTAGTAACCAGCTTGAACCTGACCTGTAGCTGAGATACCAATAGGATAGGTGGCTTTGTTGCGATAATTTAAAGATGAATCAGCTACCAATACCGGATCTACAGATGGGTTTACAAAACCGCCAATTCTTTCTAAAGCTTGAATTACTTGATTTTGCTTGGCTGTGAGTTGGTAATTATAATTTATATGCTGCCACTGGCAACCACCACATTTATCAGCGACAATGCAACTGGGACGGATACGTTGTGGAGATGGTTGGAGGATTTTTTGGAGGGTAGCATGGGCATATTTTGGCTTAACGTGTACCAGTCTGACCAGAGTGCGATCGCCCACTACGGTATCTGGCACAAACACCACACGCTGATCAAAGCGTCCTACACCATCGCCAGTGTCGCTTAAATCAGAAATTTCAACTTCTATTACTTCACCCTGTCGCCAAACTGTATTAGTCATTAGTTATTAGTCATTAGTCATTAGTCATTAGTTCAGTGGGAATAGGGAACTCTTAACAGGGAATAGTTAAAAAATATTATTAACAAATATTAATTTTTAACAATCCCCAATCCCAATCACCAGTCCCCAATCCCCAATCCCCAATCCCTATCTTGCCATACCCTTCACTTCTGTACCGCGAACTGGTTAAACTAACAAATAATATTATTTCGTTTGATTGCCATAATCATGACTGTAATTAGCCAAGTTATTCTCCAAGCGGACGACGAACTGCGTTACCCTAGCAGTGGCGAACTCAAAAGTATCAAAGAATTTTTGCAAACCGGCGCACAGCGGACTAGAATCGCTGCTACCCTCTCCGAAAACGAAAAAAAGATAGTTCAGGAAGCCACCAAAAAACTTTGGCAAAAGCGCCCTGATTTTATCGCTCCTGGTGGTAATGCTTACGGGGAAAAGCAACGTGCTTTATGTATCCGTGACTTTGGATGGTACTTACGCCTGATTACCTATGGTGTACTTGCTGGTGACAAAGAACCTATTGAAAAAATTGGTTTGATTGGTGTGCGAGAAATGTACAACTCTCTAGGTGTTCCTGTTCCTGGAATGGTGGAAGCTATCAGTTCTCTCAAACAAGCATCCTTGGACTTACTCGGTGCTGAAGATGCAGCAGCAGCAGCGCCTTACTTTGATTACATCATTCAAGCGATGTCTTAATATTAAGGTTGTAGCGAAACATTAGCGATAGCCGCAACGGCTGACGCTTCGCGTAACGCTACCCATCAAAATTCATCATTGAGATGATCACCCTTTCCCCACACTTGTTAGTGGCTATGGCAACATATTTGTCAAGTTATTATAAAGTTGTGGGGATATCTTATGTGTATCTACTGATTGATGATCACCAATGAAAAGAAACCGACAGGAGGCTGTCGGCCATTAGTTGTGTTCCCTATTAATGACTCGGCTAGAGTTCAGTTATAGATGATTATGCCAACATGGTCACTATCAGAAGAGGATCTTAATCATGGATAATGGTGATTATAATCATAATCATTCGTGATTTAAATCACTGAAGTATTCACTTAAAAATGTATTCTCTTGCTCAGTGGATGGAGAGAGAAAAATACACCAGAAACCGTAAATTAGATAAAAAAGCCAGCTTTTTTGTAAACAGCAACCAATTTTTTATCAGATGTCTCTTAACTTAGCCAAAGTAATATCAGCAACAGTATTATTAAGTGTAATCACTGCTTGTACTACACCACCACAAAACCAATTTTCCCCAGAAAATAAACCCCTTGTAGATAGTAATAAATCTGCCAAAAATAGACCACCTAATAAAACAGCGACAATTTCTGTTGAAGGAGAAAAAACTAACATTAACTTAAAACTTTACCAGGAAAAAAATTTATTCAGTACCTACTTTCCTGAAGAAGATTTTTTGGTGGAAACTGCAACTTCAGATCAACCAAAGAGAGTAAAGTTTATTGCTAATTTTGGTGGTATCAAAAATGAAGATGCTTATATCCAAATTACCTTTACTGATAACTTCCAAAATATTGCAGAAGTCAAAAACTTTATTACTAGTAAAGAGGGTATAATTGCAGCTAATAAATGGAAAATTGTCAGTCGTAGCAACACTTTAACCTATCCTTGGGCAAAAGAAAAGATTGCTTTTAGTAAAGGTGAAGATATTGTAGGTGATATTTACATTGGAGAACAAAATGCTAAAGTCTTTTATGTCATTACCCATTTTCCTTTAGAATATGGAGATGGTTTTTCACCAATAGAAGATTTGGTTTTAAGTAATCTGGAAATAGATAAGTAAAGCCAAGACAAATTTTAAATTTTTCAGCTACAATACAGAAAATATCAAACCTGTGAAAACAGATACCATATTCTATCAACTGTTTCAAACATTACCTAGTATCCTTTTTGAACTACTTGGTAAACCAGCCACGGAAGCGGAAGTATATAAATTTACATCTGTAGAAATTAAGGAACTAGCATTTCGCTTTGATGGTTTATTTGTACCTGATTCAGAAATACCTGAACAGCCAATTTACTTCGTAGAAGTTCAATTTCAACCGAAAGCGGACTTTTACTGGCGGTTTTTTACCGAAATCTTTGTTTATCTGAATCAGTATCAACCAAAGAATGATTTTCACGCAGTAGCGATTTTTGCTAAACGTAGTTTAGATCCTGGTGTACCAATGCAGTATCGGGGTTTGCTAATGAGTCAGCAAATCACGTTTATTTATTTGGATGAGTTAGAGGTAATAACCGATAATTCAATAGGACTGGGAATGGTACAGTTAGTTGTGGAAAAAGAGGAAACTGCTATTGATCATACCAGGCAGTTAATCCAAAAATCTCGACAACAATTAACTGATGCCAGTAAAAGACAAAAGGTTTTAGAATTGTTAGAGACGATCTTGGTTTACAAGTTAACTAATTTAAGTCGTCAGGAGATTGAAGCAATGTTTACTCTAGATGAATTAAAGCAAACACGGTATTTTCGAGAAGTTGCTGAGGAAGAAAGAACAAAAGGTAAGTTAGAAACAGTACCGCTGTTATTGCAGTTAGGTTTGACTGTGGAACAAATAGCCGCAAATTTAGGTGTGGATATTGAAGCGGTGAGGAAAGTTGCGGAAGAATCTGTTGATGAAAATCTTTCGGAGTAGTTAGAATAAATGGAAAGTGATTAGTTTGACTGATCACTTTTTTTCAAAATTTTCAAAAGTTGATTAGAGAATTTCATACCTATAAAACATTAGTATGTAAAACTAGCTTCTTGCATATTTTATCAGCGAGCTACATAGTTAATTCTACATGAGACTAGGTTACTGCACCCCCAGATACCCTACTTCTAACATCAATTAAAATTTAAATTTATTGCCCAGATTAAAAAAAGAAGTCCAGTATCTCAGATAGAATATTCCTCTGTCCCCTTGGTGCATAACTGCCATGACCACCGCACAAAGTCCCTTTTCTCCCCAAGAAATAGCCTCAGAAGGCATAAAACCCGAAGAATATACCGAAATTGTCCGCCGCTTAGGCCGTCATCCCAACAAAGCCGAATTAGGTATGTTTGGGGTGATGTGGTCAGAACATTGCTGTTATAAAAATTCCCGTCCTTTACTCAAACAGTTTCCCACCACAGGACCCCGCATCCTCGTTGGACCCGGTGAAAATGCAGGTGTTGTGGATATCGGCGACGGACTACAATTAGCGTTTAAAATAGAATCCCACAACCACCCCTCAGCCGTTGAACCCTTCCAAGGTGCTGCTACAGGTGTGGGAGGTATATTAAGAGATATATTCACAATGGGGGCGCGTCCCATTGCTTTATTAAATTCTTTGCGCTTTGGTGATTTAGATGATCCGAAAACCCAAAGATTATTTACAGGCGTTGTAGCGGGAATCTCCCATTATGGTAATTGCGTCGGTGTTCCCACTGTAGGCGGTGAAGTCTATTTTAACCCTGCTTATTCGGGGAATCCCTTAGTCAACGTCATGGCACTGGGATTAATGGAAACACCAGAAATCGTCAAATCTGGCGCTTCTGGTATTGGTAATCCTGTGTTATATGTCGGTTCTACCACCGGACGGGATGGCATGGGAGGCGCGAGTTTTGCCAGTGCAGAATTAACAGATGAGTCAATGGATAACCGTCCTGCGGTGCAAGTGGGAGATCCATTTTTAGAAAAGTCCTTAATTGAAGCTTGTTTAGAGGCATTTAAAACCGGGGCTGTAGTTGCGGCGCAAGATATGGGTGCTGCTGGTATAACTTGTTCTACTTCAGAAATGGCTGCTAAAGGCGGCGTAGGTGTTGAATTTGACCTAGATAAAATTCCTGCCCGTGAGTTAGGAATGATACCCTATGAATACCTGCTTTCGGAATCTCAAGAAAGAATGTTGTTTGTTGCCCATAAGGGACGAGAACAGGAATTAATTGATATTTTCCACCGTTGGGGACTGCAAGCGGTGGTTGCGGGTACGGTTATTGAAGAAACCATTGTCAGAATTTTGTTTAAAGGGGAAATTGCCGCAGAAATACCCGCTGATGCTTTGGCAGAAAATACACCTTTGTATGAACGGGAACTATTAGCAGAACCTCCTGAATATGCCCAAATAGCTTGGCAATGGACATCTGATAGTTTACCTCCCTGTAATGCTACGGGTATTGAAATCGGTGGTAAGTTGCAAATCTGGCAGGATATTTTATTAACTTTGCTAGGTACACCTACCATTGCTTCTAAAAGCTGGGTTTATCGCCAATATGACCATCAAGTGCAGAATAACACCGTATTATTACCCGGTGGTGCCGATGCTGCTGTTGTGCGTTTACGTCCTTTAAATTCTTACCCAGTCACCAGTTACCAGTCACCAGTCACCAGTCACCGAAGCGGTGTTGCGGCTACTGTAGATTGTAATTCTCGTTATGTTTATCTTGATCCCTATGAAGGGGCTAAGGCTGTGGTAGCTGAAGCTGCCCGGAATCTAAGCTGTGTGGGCGCACAACCCTTGGCTGTGACGGATAACCTCAATTTTGGTAGTCCAGAAAAACCGATTGGTTATTGGCAGTTAGCGTCCGCTTGTCGGGGTTTGAGTGAAGGGTGCAAGGAATTATCAACCCCTGTTACGGGTGGAAATGTTTCTTTGTATAATGAAACTTTTGATGATCAGGGAAATCCTCAGCCAATTTATCCGACTCCTGTTGTGGGAATGGTTGGTTTAATTGAAGATTTGGATAAAATTTGTGGTCAAGGTTGGAAAAATGCAGGTGATGTAATTTACCTATTAGGCGTAGCAGTTCAATCCAAAATCGAAAATCCAAAATCTAAAATTGAATTGGGTGCGTCTGAATATTTGGCAACGATTCATAATACTGTTGCTGGAAGACCACCAAGGGTTGATTTTGAATTAGAACGTACTGTACAACAGGTTTGTCGTGAGGGTATTCGTTCTGGTTGGGTGTGTTCTGCCCATGATACTGCTGAAGGTGGTTTAACGGTGGCTTTGGCAGAATGTTGTTTAAGTGGCAACTTGGGAGCAGAAGTTAATTTAGGAATCTCCGCAGATCATGATACACGCTTTGATGAAGTGTTGTTTGGTGAAGGTGGAGCGAGAATTTTGGTTTCTGTAAGTGAGGAAAATCAGGAAAAATGGGAATCCTATTTACAGGAGCATCTAGGAGAAAATTGGCAAAGGTTAGGTGTAGTTGCTAACTTGGAAACAGGTTTAATGGTTTGTACCACTGATAATCAAGAAATCATTAAAGTTAGCATTGCCGACATGAGCAACGTCTATGATCAGGCGATCGCTCAACGTCTCGCTCTCTATGCCAATACATGAACAGGATGAAAGTCAAGAATCTAACATGAAAATTTACAATTCATCCTCCATCCTTGACCAATTTGCGGTACTGTTTTAATGGATGGTTAAAGATTTGTTAAGAGGCAGGAGGCAGAAGGCAGGAGGCAGAAGGCAGGAGGCAGAAGGCAGAAAGTAATATATTATTCTCCCCATCTCCCCTGCTCCCCACCTCCCCACCTCCCCAGTCCCCAGTTACGACACCCCACCAGGAGCAAAAACCAGCATGATTCCCCAGCATTCCGTCACTTCTGATCAATCTATCAACATGATTGAAAATCGCGCTGACAAGCCAGAAGAAGCTTGTGGTGTTTTTGGTATCTATGCACCAGAACAAGATGTAGCAAAAATGGCATACTTTGGATTATATGCCCTGCAACATCGGGGTCAAGAATCTGCTGGTATTGCTACCTTTGAGGGAACGCACGTACACCAGCATAAAGATATGGGCTTGGTGTCTCAAGTATTCAGTGAAGCTATTTTAGAAGATTTACCTGGTAATATTGCGGTTGGTCACACTCGTTATTCTACTACTGGTTCTAGTCGCAAAGCTAACGCTCAACCAGCAGTTGTGGAAACTCGTTTAGGTCATTTGGCACTTGCACATAATGGTAATTTAGTCAATACCATCCAATTGCGGGAAGAATTACTAAAGACTAATGTTCACCTAGTCACAAGTACAGATTCAGAAATGATTGCCTATGCGATCGCAGAAGAAGTCAATGCTGGTGCAGACTGGTTAGAAGGTGCGATTCGTGCTTTTCACCGCTGTCAAGGTGCATTTAGTTTAGTGATAGGCACACCTGATGGTATCATGGGAGCGCGTGACCCTAACGGCATTCGTCCCTTGGTCATCGGCACTTTAGACAGTGATCCAGTTCGTTATGTACTCGCTTCTGAAACCTGCGGTTTAGATATTATCGGTGCTGAATATCTGCGGGATGTGGAACCAGGTGAGTTAGTTTGGATTACTGAAAAAGGTTTAAAATCAATTGCTTGGAATCAAAAGTATCAGCGCAAATTGTGTATCTTTGAAATGATCTACTTTGCTCGTCCTGATAGTTTGATGCACAATGAAACATTATATAGCTATCGGATGCGATTAGGACGGAGATTGGCAGAAGAATCACCCATAGAAGCAGATTTAGTATTTGGTGTACCTGATTCTGGCATACCTGCGGCCATTGGTTTTTCCCAAGCATCAGGTATAGCTTATGGTGAAGGCTTGATTAAAAATCGCTACGTCGGTAGAACTTTTATTCAACCTACCCAAAGTATGCGAGAAACGGGAATTAAAATGAAATTGAACCCCCTGAAAGATGTATTATATGGGAAGCGGGTGGTAATAATTGATGATTCCATCGTCCGGGGAACTACTAGCAGAAAACTGGTAAAAGCATTACGTGATGCGGGTGCTGCGGAAGTACACATGAGAATTTCTTCACCTCCTGTCACCCATCCTTGTTTTTATGGTATTGATACAGATACCCAAGATCAACTAATTGCTGCTACTAAGTCAGTTGAACAGATAGCGAAGCAATTGGAAGTTGATACTCTTGCTTATTTGAGTTGGGAAGGAATGCTGGAAACAACCAGAGAAGATACTAATAGTTTCTGTTCTGCTTGTTTTACTGGTGATTATCCTGTAGCTATTCCTGAACAAGTAAAGCGTTCTAAATTGATGTTGGAAAAAGCTGTAGTTTAGATAATTGTATCATCTTGTGGGGTGGGCATCTTGCCCGCCTTAATCTTGTATTGTCAGAATCAGAATTTATTCAGCATATTTCAGGATGATAATGGCAGAATTTCAGGAAATATCAGAGTTTATGCTGTATGTATAAGAAATATTTTCGATTATCCTAGCTATAGAGGGTTTTCGAGCAATTTCAGGGGAAATACCAAAAATGAATGTTTTTAATAAAATAGGTATTGCTGCAATATCGGGAATGATGTTTTTAACAGTTCCATCCGTAGCTACAGCTAATGATCCCGGTGGTTGTTTTATGGTGACATCATCCGGTAAAACTGTCAGTTTGGGATCTCTCTGCGGAATAACACCACCACCATCAACTCCCAAGGTTTTTAGAGTACCTATTAAGCGTCGTCTTGGTAAGACTCCAGTGATAGATGTGAATTTTAACGGTAGTCAAGCTTTTGAAATGGTGCTTGATACTGGTGCTTCTGGTATTTTAATTACTCAAGAAGCGGCTACAGCACTGAAACTCAAACCTTCGGGAATAATAAAAGCTAGTATTGCTGATGGTAGCATAGTAGAATTTAAAACTAGCAATGTCCTGACCATTACTGTTGGCGGTGCAGTTCTGAATAATGCTAAAGTTGCGATCGCTCCCAAAGCGAATATTGGTTTGCTAGGCCACGATTTTTTTGAGAAATATGATATTAAAATCCTAGAAAAGCAAGTTGAATTTTACCCGCGTTAATACAGTTTACATCTGGATAAAAATATTTACACCCTGGCTATTTAAACCAGGAGTATAAAAATTTATATACCCAATTACAAACGTTGTAGCAAATTTAAGCCATGAGTGTCAGTTCCACAGGTGTTAAGTAAACCATATTCTGCCGCTAACATTTGCACTTCTTCTGTTTCCACTGCACAGGGTTTCCAAGGGTTAGGATTTTTATAAGCGTAGAAAGCCTCAACCCCATCAATACCATATTCAGCTGCTTTGGGAATTAAATCAAAGTGCGATCGCCGATAACGTGCTGGATGAGCAAGTACAGCTAGTCCCCCAGCGTCATGAATAGCTGCAATGACGTTAGCAGCTTGATAATCTTTACCCGTAGTTACTTTTCTTTGTAGATAAACTTTGATACTGGAGTTTTCTATTTCAAAACCATAAGCCAAAATATGAACTTCTACATCCAATAAGTTGGCATTAATTTCTACACCACTCCATAAGTGAGGAATACTGGTATCAGGATTACTCCATCTCCAGTCTTCCAACCAAGCGCGTGCTGCTTGATAACCACCAATACTATGATGGTCAGTAATTGCCAGCCCTTTTAAACCAATAGCGATCGCCTGTTCCATGAGTATATTCGGCTGCAACTTCCCATCCGAGTATACCGTGTGCATATGAAAGTTGAAAAACCTGGGACAGCTTTGAGCATCAATGCTTTGGAATACCTGTTTTAAAAGTTCTGTGGAAGCAGTAGTCCGGGCAAAATTTACAACCATAACCCCCTCTGAACAATAATATGCGATTCTGAATAAACCTACACGCCACACTTAGAAATGAAAAATTGGCCGCTACCTTCTCAGCTACAGTAATGATTTTTTTGAGATTTGTTAAAACTACGTTAGCAAATCTCAATGCTCATGGTCATGAGTATTTTTGATTACTTCTATAAAGAAAGTCTAAATTTTTGCCTAATTTTTTATAAATACTGATATCATTTTAGCTTCAAATTTGCCAAAAAGTTGGGCTTGAGCAGAATTATTGCTTCTACCCAGCCTAAAACCATGCCCAACATAGGCTGTAATGTTTACTTTTGACTAAAGCTCTAAGTAATAAGACCTAATAATTCACCACTTCCTGTCACAACTTCACCAATTGCATAAGCGGGAATATTCTGTGATTGAAAATGATTAATCGCTTGTTCCGCCTGATGAGGTGGTAATATGATCACAAATCCAACACCCATATTAAAAGTATTATACATAGCTTCAGCACCGACAGAACCTGCTTGAGCTAACCATTGAAACACAGGAGGAATATTCCAACTACCAGGATGAATTTTAATAGCTTGACCTGTTCCCAGACATCGGGGTAAATTTTCTGGTAAACCCCCACCGGTAATATGTGCCATACCGTGAACTTCTAAACCGGTTTTTAGGGCAGCTAACACAGATTTAACATAAATGCGGGTAGGAGTGAGAAAAGCTGTACCAATAGTTTCCCCATTTAATAATTCTGGGGTGTCATCCCAAGAAAAACCGCCATCACTAACAATTTTTCTCACCAAACTCACACCATTACTGTGAATACCTGCACTAGCTAAACCTATAGCTACATCCCCCACTTGCACCTGAGAACCATCCAACATCCGGCTTTTTTCAACTATTCCCACACAAAAACCGGCTAAGTCATATTCACCGACTTGGTAAAAACCAGGCATTTCGGCGGTTTCTCCGCCCAATAAAGCCGCACCAGCTAGTTTACAACCTGTAGCTATTCCTGTCACTACCTGAGTTAACTGCTCTTTATCCAGCTTACCCGTAGCTACATAATCGAGAAAAAACAGCGGTTCTGCTCCCGATGTTAGCACATCATTAACACACATCGCCACTAAATCAATACCTACAGTGTCATGGCGGTTGAGAATTTGAGCAATTTTTAGCTTTGTACCCACACCATCTGTACCAGATACCAAAACGGGTTCTTGATAACCTGTAGGCAGTTGAAAACAGCCCCCAAAGCCACCTAAACCACCCAATACTTCTGATCTGAAGGTACTATGAACCAAATTGCGAATTTGGTCTACAAAAGCTCTACCTGCTTCAACATCAACACCTGCATCCCGATAATCCATGACTCTATTACACCGTTATCATTCTTTTTTCAACCCCGTTTATTATAGGGTAATTGGTAATTGGTAATTGGTAATTGGTAATTGGGAAACATACAAATAACTTCCCCCTGCTCCCTGCTCCCTGCTAGAAAGCTCCCCTGCTTCTTCCCCAGTCACCAGTCACCAGTCACCTTAAAAAACCTGATCTTCTATTCCCTGCCACCATTCTCCTAAATTCATTAAATCTTGGTGAATATCTGCTAATTCTTCCTCGTAAGCTTCCGGTGACATTGTATCTCGTCGTTCTTGTAGTTTTTTCAGGCGCAGTTGTCCCAATAACCAAGGTTTAGAAATACTATCTGTAGCTTCTAGATATTGTGCTAATTCCTGACTATCCATAAAATTTAAAGTTATTTTATATTTTATTATAAATCAAAACTTACGAATTACGAATAGAGGCAGAAGCTCTCGAATTTAAATTTTGAATTTCGACTTGATTGATTCCCTGTTCCCTGTTTTACGAATTAACTTGTAATTCATAAATAGCGATTGGTTCATCTTTACCTTTAACTTTAACAGATTTATCTATCAGGTTCAATTTAAATAGTTCGGGATTAGATAAACTTTTAACTACAGATTCTGTAACTAAAATACCACAATTATATTGTTTTGTTAATCCCTCAATGCGGGAAGCAACATTGACTGCATCACCAATAACTGTAGAATCCATGCGGGAAGTAAAACCCACAGTACCCATAACTACTGTACCACGATGAATGCCAATACCAACAGAAATTATTGGTAGCCCTTTTTGAGAACGATCATAATTAAACAGTTCTAAAACCTGCTGCATTAAAATTGCTGCTTTTAAAGCTGAGTCTGTAGCTTCATCGTCAAACAGCGCCATAATAGCATCGCCTATATATTTATCAATAAAACCACCATATTCATCTATAGCTTTTCCCATGCAAGCTAAATAGTCATTTAAAAATAAAAAAATTTCTATCGGTGTCATTGCTTCTGACATGGAAGTATAACCGCGAATGTCACAGAATAAAATTGTCATTTTCCGGGTTGAAGCCATACCTACTTCAATGTTTTCTATTCCGTCAGGAGCGATGACAGAAACAAATTTATCGGGAACAAATTTTTCAAATGATGCTAATGTTTTTTGCAATTTACTAAATGATATTTGTAATGCTGCGGACATTTCGTTGACAGAAGTTGCTAATGCGCCAATTTCATCTGCACGATGATGAATATCTGCACGATGTTGTAAATCTCCATCGGCAATTTTCGCCACACTCATTTGTAAACGCTGCACGGGAACACTTAATTGGCGTGCTAAAATATATGCACAAATCCAACCAAAAGTTAATCCTATAGAACCTACTATTAAAGCTTGATTCACTGCATTATTAACTGCAATATTGACTTTGTTTAATGATATGCCGATTCTTAATTTACCGAGTTTTTTATCAGATAGAGTGCGAATATCTGAAGCTACTTCTAGTATCGGTTCTCCCCGCTTTCCCCGCAATTTGTTCGCAAAATAAATATCACGGAGGAGAAATGTTTCGGCTATTTGAGTAGGTTGTTTGGTTTTGAGGACATTGTTTGTTATATCTAAGGGTACAATATCAGGAATATAATTGTTTTGAAATTCACTAGGAGAAGCGGCAACTATTTGATGATCTTCAGATGAATCTGATATCATCACATAGACAATTTCTTTGTTTTCTCGCATTAATAAATCTAAATTTAACCGAATTTGACTCCAATTCTCTTCGGAAAATTCGTTAGAATAAGTATAACTTAAAATATTAGATATGATTTTTGCATCATTGAGTTTTTCTTGACGGTAAAGAGTGCTTTCACTTTTTGCCCAAACGGTAACTATAGCAGCAACTAAACCCAGAATTAGTAAGGTGGTAGAAGTCAAAATTTGGGTGCGAATAGAACGAAAAGTTAATATTTTCATGGTTGTGGAATTAACTCTTCTACAAAAGTCACCCATCGTTGATTTTTGGTTTTACTGGAACAATTATCACCAAAGGCCAATGTGACAGGACCCCCCATTTTTGCCGTAATTCTTTGTTTTTCTTCTCCCCATCTAGTAGCTAAAATGATATCACAATTAAGTATATCTTCTGTTGGTAGTTCTATCGGTTGATCGTTTTTCCGATAAGCTGGTGGTTTACCACGCACGATGACAGAATTATTAGAGTTTAAGTTGACACCTGCTAAAGAGAGAACATCACGCAGTCTCACACCCTGTAAGTTCACTTTACCACTCGGCCACCACACCCGATAACCAACATTTTGCGTCAGGGTAACTTGGGGTAATTTGTCTAAATCAGCTAAATTAAGTTCACGATCGCCTATTGTCACGTTGGCTTTTTCTGTGCCAAATATGACATGAGTTACATAAAATGCCCACATTCCCTCATTATACTTGCTTCTAATTTCTGGATGCTGAGTGTAGGGAAAGACTAAATAAAGCGGTCCTCCTTCATTGCGTAGAATTGGTTTACCATCTTTGGCAACTGCTAAAATAATTGGGTACTTGAGTAAATCTTCTACTTTGATAGTTACTTGATAAGCGTCATAACAAACAAAGGTAATTTCCGTGACACCGCTTTGAATAGCAAATTTTTCTAATAGTGAATTTATGTTTATTCCCGTAAATTTAAATACTTTATTGGGGGTGACAATGTTATTAGCATCAACAGTGTTGATATTTACTGTAGCTAATTCCTGTAACTGTTTCCAAGTTAATGTTTCGGTTTTCCCTGTTGCTGTCTGACCTTGTATAACTAAATTCCATTCAGCTTGCTGGTTGTTTTTGGCTTTTTGTGCCACAATTTCAGCATTGCGATCGCTTGCTTCTTTACGCAATAATTCCAATTCATTATCTGTCGGTCTTTTTGTACAACCTCCCAAGCAGACCATAGCTATACCCAAAGATACTAAAGCTAAGTTTTTCCAGACTTTCAATATCACCACATTCCAAACTATTATTTGAGACGGTTTACACAAATTGGGACTGGTGACTGGTGACTGGTGACTGGTGACTGGGGAGAATAAGATATTACTTCTTGCCTCCTGCCTTCTGCCTCCTGACTCCTGACTCCTGACTCCTGACTCCTGACTAATAACATCTAATTTACTAGCAACTTTTATGGTATTACAAGTACAAAATAACACTTACGAAGCGAAAACTCAGGAAATTGCTAAACAGGTTCTTGCTGCTACTCAAGAAAGTCGTTCTTTTTTGGCTTCTTTACGTGACCAAATGCGCTGGGATGATAAGTTACTCGCTTGGGCTATGAGTAATCCTGGGTTAAGAGTACAGTTATTCCGGTTTATAGATACTTTACCCGCTTTACACAGTAAATCAGAAATTGCCTCCCATTTGCAAGCATATTTGGGTGATGAGTCAGTAGAATTACCCGCAGCTTTAAAGGGTTTGCTGAATTTTGCTAACCCTGATTCTATGCCAGGACAGGTAGCCGCGACAACTGTGGAAACTGCTGTGCAAACTTTAGCACATAAATATATTTCTGGGGAGAATATTCAACAAGTAATCAAAACGGTGGAAAAGCTTAGAAAAGAAAAGATGGCTTTCACTATTGATTTACTTGGGGAAGCGGTAATTACGGAGATGGAAGCACAATCTTATTTAGAAAGATACATAGAATTGATGCAGCAGTTAGTGGAAGCATCAAAAAAATGGTCGCATATTCCCGCTATTGATGAAGCTGATGGGGAAATGATCCCTAAAGTTCAGGTTTCTGTAAAATTAACTGCGTTTTATTCCCAGTTTGATCCGTTAAATGCTGATGGTAGTGAACAACGGGTGAGCGATCGCATTAAAATTTTATTACGTCGTGCTAAGGAATTGGGTGCAGCAGTCCATTTTGATATGGAACAGTACGCCTATAAGGATATCACTTTCACGATTCTCAAAAAGCTGTTAATGGAAGAGGAGTTCCGTCAACGTACAGATATCGGGATCACTATCCAAGCATATCTGCGTGACAGTGAACAAGATGCAAAAGATATCATTGCGTGGTTAAAACAGCGCGGTTATCCTCTTACTATCCGTTTGGTTAAAGGTGCGTATTGGGATCAGGAAACTATTAAAGCTGAACAAAAACACTGGAAACAACCAGTTTTTAATGATAAAGTGGCAACAGATGCCAATTTTGAGGCAATAACTCAGCTTTTGTTAGAAAATCACGAGTATGTTTATTCTGCCATAGGTAGTCATAATGTGCGATCCCAATCTCGTGCGATCGCCATAGCAGAAAGTCTCAATGTTCCCCGTCGTCGCTTTGAAATGCAAGTGCTTTACGGCATGGGTGATAAAATAGCCAAAGCCTTGGTAGATAAGGGTTATCGAGTACGGGTTTATTGTCCCTACGGTGACTTGTTACCAGGAATGGCTTATTTAATTCGTCGTTTGCTGGAAAATACCGCAAATAGTTCGTTTTTACGGCAAAATCTGGAAAATAAGCCTGTTGATGAGTTGTTAGCTGCTCCAATTATAGATATGTTTCGCGCAAAGGCGCAAAGGAGCAAAGAAGAGAAGGAAGGGTTTGTTGGTGCTGCTGATACGGATTATGCTGAGGAGGAGAAAAGAAGGGTTTCTCAAGCTGCTTTCCAAAATGTGCGTCAGCAGTTGGGTAAGATTTATTTACCTTTGATTAATGGTGAGTTTGTAAATACGACGACGGTTATTGATTCTCTTAATCCTTCTAATTTTAGTGAGGTGGTTGGTAAGGTTGGACTTATCAGCGTTGAACAAGCTGAGGAAGCAATGAAAGCTGCTAAAGCTGCTTTTCCTGGTTGGAAGAAGACTCCAGTTAAGCAACGTGCTGATATTCTGCGGAAAGCTGCTGATTTGATGGAATTAAGACGCGCTGAGTTATCTGCGTGGATTGTTTTGGAGGTTGGTAAACCTGTTAAGGAAGCTGATGCGGAAGTTTCGGAAGCGATTGATTTTTGTCGTTATTACGCTGATGAGATGGAACGTCTGGATAAAGGTGTAATTTATGACGTTGCTGGAGAAACTAATCGTTATATTTACCAACCTAAAGGAATTGCGGTTGTAATTTCTCCTTGGAATTTTCCTTTGGCTATAGCTTGCGGGATGACTGTTGCTGCTTTGGTTTCAGGAAATTGTACTTTGCTCAAACCTGCGGAAACATCTTCTGTGATTACTTCTAAGTTGACGGAAATTTTGATGGAAGCGGGAATACCCAAAGGTGTTTTTCAATACGTTCCTGGTAAGGGTTCTCAAGTTGGCGCGTATTTGGTGAATCATCCTGATACTCATGTGATTGCTTTTACTGGTTCGCAGGAAGTGGGATGTCGAATTTACGCAGAAGCAGCAATTTTAAAACCTGGTCAAAAGCATCTGAAGAAAGTAATTGCGGAGATGGGTGGGAAGAATGCAATTATTGTTGATGAAAGTGCTGATTTAGACCAGGCTGTAGTGGGAGTTGTGCAGTCTGCTTTTGGTTACAGTGGTCAAAAATGTTCTGCTTGTTCACGGGTAATTGTTCTGCAACCTATTTATGATGCTTTTGTGGAAAGGTTGGTGGAAGCTACTAAGTCTTTAAACATTGGTGAAGCGGAGTTACCCAGTACCCAAGTTGGTCCTGTGATTGATGGAAATGCACGCGATCGCATTTTAGAATATATTGAGATTGGAAAAAAAGAAGCTAATTTAGCTTTGGAGTTATCTGCATCAACTCAAGGTTATTTTATCGGACCTGTGATTTTTTCTGAAGTTCCCCCCGATGGAGTAATTGCACAGCAGGAAATATTTGGTCCTGTTTTATCGGTGATTCGTGCTAAGGATTTTACGGAAGCTTTGAAAATTGCCAACTCCACAAATTACGCTTTAACAGGTGGTATTTATTCTCGTACACCTTCCCACATTGAACAAGCACAGGCAGAATTTGAAGTTGGTAATTTGTATATTAACCGGAATATTACCGGGGCAATTGTGGCACGTCAACCTTTTGGCGGTTTTAAACTTTCTGGTGTGGGTTCAAAAGCAGGTGGACCTGATTATTTATTGCAGTTTTTAGAACCAAGGAGTATTACAGAGAACATTCAACGTCAGGGTTTTGCACCGATAGAAGGTAATGAGTAATTAATTTGTAGGGGTAATTCATGAATTACCCCATTTTGAAATAACGAACCGCAGAGGACGCAGAGAACGCAGAGAAAATACACAGAAAAAATAAGGTTTAAGAGATATTTTTTGTGAGTGTTTAATATCTACATCCTGTAAATCCTTAAATCCTGGATATCCTGATTCTGACAAATGGTAATATTTTGATGTTATAATAATATATTAGGGTGTCTATATATTTATGGGGAAGAAGGGTGATCTTAAACAAGTTGATGCAATTGCTAGAGAATTTCGGATGTCAGACGAATTAAGATATGATTTTGGTGAATTTATAGAGGAAGAAAAAAGAAATGGTTATGGTGGAACTTTAAATGAAAGAGGTGACTTTACATATCAGGAACTTAGACAAAAAGCTAAAGAATTTTTAGAGGGTATTAATTATGAGTCCTAAAACATCTCTTACTAATTCAATACTAACTCTCAATCAAATTATTCAACCCATTATTGGCGAAACTTGTCATCAAGTTAGATTTAGTTATGGTGATGAATTACGGTTACATTTTGGTGAAATGAAACCTTATCATCATCCTAAATTAAAACATTTACGCAAAGGAAGCTGGCAACTTAGCACCAGAGCAACCCCTTGGTATGTAATGCAAAATGATCATTTTGTACCACTATACACTACATATCGTGCTAAAATATTTTTAGAGCATTTAGAAAACAAAAAACTAACTAATTTTGTCATTGATCCTAATAAGAATTTTCAACTAACCTTATCCTTTGAAGAGAGTTACGAACTGGTTTTAGAACCAGATTTAGAAGATGATTCTGGGCTTGCATATTGGGAATTATTAATGCCAAATGAGCAAATTTTAATAGTTGGACCTGGAGTGTTTTGGGAATGTAAATCAATTCATGAACGTGATTAGTCTAGACATCCTGTAAATCCTTAAATCCTGGATATCCTGATTCTGACAACCACCAATAATTATAATTAAAATTATATTTTCTAAATGTTAATATATCCCCGACTTCTTCAAAAAAGCCGGAGAGCTAAACCTAATTATCTCTTAGGACACTGGGGTAAACTTTTCTCAGCATAATTACAATCAAAGTAAATTAATGCTTCTCTACTGGATCTAAAGTTTACACTTCGCAAATAACTGTCTTTTTGCGGATCTGCATCTTTATTCCAAATCTTTAAGTAGTAATCAGTACCATCATCACTAGACCATAACTCATAGCGGTACTCACCACCATAACCTTCACTCCTTAAGTAGTCAGCTAGTGCAGCATTATTAGCAGTCATAAGGGTAATTACGGTTAAGATAGGCAATAAAACCACTTTCAATATTTTAACTGTCTTCATAGACACACCTATTATCTCTTACAGTTCAATCATAATGTAACTGCGTACCAGTGTCGAGATAAAAACCAGTAAAATTTACCTAAACTTTATAAAAATGTATAAAACTGTGCGCCTTTGTATTTGAGCGCAAAACAAAAACGCTAACATCCTCAAGATAGATATCTTCTCTCTTAAATTATGCAAAAATAAGAATAAAAACAGATGTTAAAAAAAATGACCCCATTTTCTATTCTTAACTACTGAACTCCTATCCCCAGGAGGTATAACTTATGATAGATAAAGATATAAGAATTGTTTCTTTACTTCCTAGTGCTACCGAAATAGCTGCTACACTTGGTTTACAGGATGCTATTGTTGGGCGATCGCATGAATGTGACTATCCCCCAGAAATATCCCATATTCCTGTTTGTACCCAAGCACGTTTAAATTGTGAACAGCCTAGCAATATCATTAATGATGAAGTGAACAAGATATTGCAATCTGCTCTGAGTATTTACAAAATTAAAGTTGATATTTTAGAGAAATTGCAACCTACGCACATCCTCACTCAAGATCAATGTGATGTCTGTGCAGTCAGCTTACCAGAAGTGGAGAAAGCTGTTACTCAACTTACCCACAGTTCACCGCAGATTATCTCTTTACAGCCTAACACACTGCGGGATGTGTGGGGTGATATTGAACGAGTTGGTCAAACCTTTGGGGTAGACTCAGTAAAAATCATTGAAAATTTAGAAGCCAGAGTTAAAATTTGTAACCGGAAAATCCAAGGACTTTCTGTTACAGAAATGCCTACAGTTGCTTGTATCGAGTGGACTGATCCGGTGATCACGGCTGCAAATTGGATACCTGAATTAGTGAACTTAGCTGGTGGACAGACGTTATTTAGTGTTAGTGGTAAACCTTCTGCTCACATCAACTGGGAAACCTTGGTTGCTACTAACCCCGATGTCATAATTTTTATGCCGTGCGGTTTTAATTTACAACGGACTCAGCAAGAAGCGAAACTATTAACTCAGCATTCAGAGTGGGAAAAACTACACGCTGTCAAAGCTGGGAGAGTATTCATTACTGATGGTAATGCCTATTTTAACCGACCCGGACCGCGTTTAGTTGACTCTGTGGAAATTTTAGCAGAAATTCTGCATCCAGAAATATTTGATTATGGTTATCAAGGTACTGGATGGCAAACTTTACACAACTAAGATTAGCTGAAGCAACCGCCAAACACAGCCAGTCTGTAATACTTCCAAGGTACTGCCACAGTTGTCAAACCAATGGTCGAAAACATAGAAGTTAATGGAGTTCTCAAATGGGTGCGTTAAGGTATTTAACTATTTAACGCACCCCAAAACAATTACCCCTGTAATTCCTCAATTTGACCAACTCTGCGAATGTTCAGAATATCACTCATTTTTTTAATCTGCACAAATAAGTGTTCTAATTGAGAGCGATCGCGGATATCAATTCCCAAGTCCATCAACGCTGGTTGTCCCAAAGCCGTTTTTACATTAGCATGACGGACATTTATGCCTTGGTCACTCAACCGTGATAAAATATCTTTTAAGATTCCCACTCTATCAAGTGTTTCAATTTGAATCTCGATGGGGTAAGTATGAGGACGACCATGATGTTCTATTCCCGTATTCCATCTGACGGGTACTAGACGTTCACACTCCACATTCTCCACATTATGACATCCTTGGCGATGGATAGATATACCCCTGCCTCTCGTTACCACACCAATAATAGCTTCACCAGGAATCGGCGTACAACACCCAGCTACATGATAAACCAACCCTTCCACACCAATAATAGGTGAATCACTAGCACGAGAAGTAGTTGATGATATTTCCCTTGCGGTTTTTGATGTTGATTCCTTGGGTATAAATGGGATTACATCAGCCACAGGTTGTTGTGCTTTCACCACTTCGCGCCAGCGATTTAACACTAAGTTTAAGGTAATTTCCCCGTAACCTAAACCTGCCAGTAAATCTTCCACACTGTGATAATTGCACTTTTCGGCTACAGTCTGCATTGCATCTGATTTCAGCAAGTTATCAAAACCGGTTTTACCAAGTTCCTTCTCTAATAAATCTCGTCCCCGCGCCACATTTTCTTCCCGACGCGATCGCTTGTACCATTGTTTAATTCTATACTTTGCTGCCGAAGTTCGGGCAAAATTCAACCAATCCAAACTAGGATGGCTATTTTTTTGCGTAATAATATCCACAATATCACCATTGTGTAACCGCGTTGATAATGGCACTATCCGCCCATTTACCCGCGCCCCCGCACAATGATTTCCCACCTCTGTATGAATTCGATAAGCAAAATCTATACTCGTAGATCCGGGACTTAACGGTACAACATCCCCCTTAGGGGTGAAGACATAAACATCATCTTCAAATAGATTGTCTTTAACACTATCTAAATATTCCTGCGCGTCTTTTAAATCACTCTGCCAATCCAATAATTGCCGCAACCAAGTAAACTTTTCATCTGAACCTGTAGGTTGACTAAAAGTAGAACCGCCGGTTTCTTTATACTTCCAATGTGCAGCAATCCCGTACTCAGCAATATGATGCATTTCCATTGTCCGAATTTGCACTTCCAAAGGGCGACCAGTCAAACCAATTACCCCAGTATGCAAGGACTGGTAACGATTGGGTTTGGGCAAACCGATGTAATCTTTAAATCTGCCGGGAATGGGACGAAAAGCATCATGAACCACCGCCAAAGCCCGATAACATTCCTCATTAGTCTGCACAATTATTCGCAGTGCAGCCAAATCATAAATTTCATGAAATTCCTTTTGCTGACGCTGCATTTTTTGATAAATGCTATAAAGATGTTTGGGACGACCGCTAATTTCCAAACATTTAATACCCGCCTGTTCCATTCGTTCCCGCAATACTTCCTTAGCTTTAGTCAATTTTTCTTCCCGTGCTGTCCGTTTTTCCGAAACGTGCTGCTGCATTTCCCGGTAAGCATCAGGTTCCAAATATTTAAATGCCAAATCCTCCAATTCCCATTTAATATGCCATATACCCAAGCGATTAGCCAAAGGTGCAAAGATATCTCGTGTTTCCTGGGCGCTACGGCGACGGCTGGCTTCTGACATATACTGCAAGGTTCGCATATTATGCAAACGGTCTGCCAACTTCACCACAATTACCCGAATATCCTGCGCCATTGCCAAAAACATCCGCCGGAAATTTTCCGCTTGGCTTTCAGTTTTGCTGGTGAAATTAATTTTAGACAGCTTGGTGACACCTTCCACCAATTGCCTGACTTCTGCTCCAAAATGCTCTTCTATTTCTTCACTTGTAACTTCTGTATCTTCAACTACATCATGAAGAAATCCAGCTGCTATCATAGCAGCACTGCCTCCCAAATCTCGCAGCAAGCCGGCTACAGCTACTGGATGGGCAATATAAGCTTCTCCAGATTTGCGATACTGTCCTTGATGCAGTTGGTAGGCAAATTTAAAGGCATTACAAATCAAATTAACATCGTTGTGCGTTCGGTCATCTTCCGCCGTGTTGCCTTTGACTGATGTTTCTCGTAAACATTTCTTAAGCCATTCCGGAAGACTGACATCAACTGAGGAATCAACAAGTAAGCTGCTCATACAAGAGAGATGATAAGTTTTTGGTGGATAAGTCAGATATAGACGAAAATGACAGCATCGTCAAAATCAGAAGATGCTGCCCTACAGATGAGTAGGAAAAATAATTTGAATATGAGTTTCTAATTACCTGTGATCATAATCCATTGCGGGGATAGAGGCACGTAAGGACTGAAAATACCTTACTGGCAAACAAAACCTCAAAGTCGGATCTAAGGCTTGCGGTTTGATTAATGTACCACAATTATATATTGTCGCTGATAATGGCAGATATTAAACATGACCACATACTTTACAATAGTCAACAGGACTTTTAGAGTAGCTCAGTTCAAGCTGGAAAAATGTGTACACTATTACCTGTTGTCGATAATTCTACCTTTGTACCCACTGCTAAAGCTTGACTGGTCATGATACGGGCATGGATCTCTTTCCCAGAAGGGGTTTTTCAACAATATTGATCTTCTCTTCCTAAAAAGCGGCGGGTAGTAATAACGACAGTTGCATCTGTAGATGGATTTAAAATTAAATCTTCTTGGCGATCAAAACCTTAACCGAAAACTATCTTCACTAAAATTTAGATGTCTCTAAATCTTGAAAAATATCAGGAATTCGCCACATTACTAGAGCAATTATGCTCTGATGTCACTAATACTCAACTAGATGCTCCCAGTTTACGACAGCGTTTAACTGAGTTGCAGCAATGGTTTGTGCAGCAAATTGTATCTTTAACTGATTTAGACTCGCGGCAACAGTCCTATCAAACGGAAATGAGTAAGCAACTGCGTTTATTAGAAATAGATGTGATGTTTCTTCAAGGTGCAAGACAGTCAGCAACAGCACAGGCAAGAATAAAAATGATTGAAGAACGGTTTAAAAATTTAATTAGATATTGTCAGGCTATTTTGCAAGCAGATGAGAATGGAGAAAAATAAATGAAAAATAAATACTGCTGCTTTTTTTAGCATATTTTATGGTAGGTTGGTTGCAACTACAGGGCAACCTAACCTAAGTAAGCAAAGAATTTATATGTTTACTAGAATACGAAATCTGTTAAGTGGATTTTTTAAGAACTCCAAAACAATCAACAACGAACCACTCAATAAAGTGAGTTTGATTGTGATTATTTTAGTCGATATTTTTATTTTAATCAACGTTTTTACAGGTTTAGAGGATATTAGTAGATGGTATCTTAGCCCCTACCAAGCTTATCCATGTTATTCAGAATGGGATAATTATAATCGAGCAACTGCTAAAGATAAAGATTATGAAATCATCAGAAATTCAATAGCATACAATAATAATCAACCCAAGTTTAGAGAAACATATCAACAGAAAGAAGTCGGACATTTGGGTAAGGTTTCGGAAATATGTCTGAGCTATGGCGAATCCAAAGATACCCTAAATAATGGAAAAAATCAGAAAAATATCACAGCTATAAATCAGACACAAGATAAAATTAATAAACTAGAACAAGCAAATACAACTATTCGTAATCAATATGATTCCACACTCTTAGATAAAATTGCCGGACAATCTTCGGGAAATTCCATTAATCAAGTTAGGGCTGAAAAAGCTAAACAAGAATTAGATAAAAATAACCAGCAAATTTCCCAACTAAAACAGGAAATTAACAATCTCAAAAATCAGCTTCTGAATCAACCAGAAAGTCTTAATTTTATATCTTTTCTTCAAGATAACAGTAAATTTGCCACACTTGAAAAAGGCTATAAAAGTGCCTCATTCTGGTATCCTAGTATTCAGTTTACTTTTCAATCAATCTTTCTCCTACCTCTAATTCTCATTGCTTTATTTGTCCATAGAGTAAGCCAAAGTAGAGGATATGGACTCATAGCCTTAATTAGCTGGCATTTGCTGGTCATATTTTTAATTCCGCTGATTCTCAAAATATTACAATTTCTGCAAGTTGGCGTAATATTTCAATTCTTATTTGATCTTGTTAGCACCCTATTTGGTGGGTTGCTGTTCTTAATTAGTTATGTTTATATCTTGTTAATTCCTCTGCTGGGTTTTGGAATTATCAAGTTTTTTCAAACCGTTGTTTTTAATACCAAATTTCAAGCTGCGAAAAGAGTTCAAAAATCACAATGTATCAACTGTGCAAAAACCATTAAATCCCATGATGCCCATTGTCCACATTGCGGTTATTATCAATATGTAGAATGCCACAACTGCCATAATTTAACTTACAAAAAGTTGCCTTATTGTTATCATTGTGGAACTGAGCAAAATTATACGGAGTGAACCCTACAAAATATTTTAACTACAATCAAAAGCATAATTATGAACATCTAACACCTACTTTTGCTAATCTGCTAGACTATCCTAAATTTACGTTTTATATAAACAGGCAGCGCACAGCCGATAATTAACTATGAGTGAAACCTTATTTAGTATTGAAAATCTCCGTGTAGCTTATCCCCAACGTAGCGGGGAAGAAGAAAACTGGGCAGTTGATGATGTATCTTTTGCACTGCAACCAGGTGAAAAAATGGGGTTGGTAGGTGAGTCCGGTTGTGGTAAATCCACTATTGGACGGGCAATAATGCGTTTGTTACCTGCCTCTAGTCGCGTTGAAGGCAAAGTAAATTTTCTAGGAGAGTCGGTATTAGATTTAACGCCTATGCAAATGCGGAAATTTCGCGGTGAAGTTGTAGCTTTGGTTTTTCAAGATCCAATGACGCGATTAGACCCATTAATGACCATTGGTAATCATTGTTTAGAAACCCTAGCAGCGCATTCACCGGAATTATCGAAACAGCAAGCGAAGGAAAAAGCTTTAGCAACTTTAGCAAAGGTGAAAATTCCTGCAAGTCGTTGGAGTCAGTACCCCCATGAGTTTAGCGGTGGTATGCGTCAACGGGTGGCGATCGCTCTTGCTTTATTGCTGAATCCTAAATTAATTGTCGCTGATGAACCCACAACTAGTTTAGATGTTACCGTTTCTGCCCAAATTTTACAAGAATTAACGCGATTGTGTGCAGAGGAAAATATGGGATTATTATTGATTTCCCATGATTTAGCAATGGTAGCGGAATATTGCGATCGCATTGGCGTAATGTATCAAGGTAAAATGGTGGAAATGGGGAAAACGGAAACTGTATTTAAACAACCTCAACACCAATACACCCAATCTTTACTAAAAGCAGCTTTACATATTCAACAAGAAGAGGGAACAGGGAACGGGGAACAGGAAACAGTAATTAGAGAAAATCCAATTTTAAAAGTTACAGAACTCAAGCAACATTATACCATAGAACCGAATTTTATTGAACGTTTATTTAAAGGTGAAAGTCAAACAATTAAAGCCGTAGATGGCATTAATTTAGAATTATATCCAGGGGAAATATTAGGATTAGTGGGAGAGTCTGGTTGTGGCAAAAGTACACTTTCTCGAACCATTTTACAATTAATTCGTCCTACATCTGGGAAAGTTGAATTTTTAGGACAAGAATTAACTAATTTATCCCGTCAAGAAATCCGTTCTTGTCGGCGACAAATACAAATGGTATTTCAAGATCCTCACGCTTGTTTAAATCCAGCCATGACCGTGGGACAAAGTATAGCTGATCCTTTATTAATTCACAATTTAGCTAATGCTGAAAAAGCCAAAGAACAGGTTTTATGGATGTTAGAAAAAGTAGGTTTAACACCAGCAGAACTTTATTATCAGCGTTATCCCTCAGATTTATCAGGAGGACAACAACAACGGGTAGCAATAGCACGAGCTTTCATTACTCGACCTAAATTAGTAATATGTGATGAACCAGTGAGTATGTTAGATGCAAGTGTACAAACACAAGTTTTAGATTTAATGTTGCAATTAAAAGAGGAATTTGAATTAACATATTTATTCATTACCCATGATTTATGGTTAGCGAGATTTTTGTGCGATCGCATCGCCGTCATGAATGGTGGTAAAATCGTCGAAATAGGAAATACAAAAGAAATATTCGCTCATCCCCAACACCCGTACACACAAACCCTTCTAGCAGCTGCACCTTTACTAGCAAGAGTATAATATTATTAGTCATTAGTCATTAGTCATTAGTCATGGGTAAAATTCTCATCCATTACCCATTACCCATTACCCATTACCCATTACCCATTACCCATTACCCATTACCCATTACCCATTACCCATTACCACATTAAATAATGTCTAAAAACCAGCCATCAAACCCTTACAAAAACAATATTTATCCTGCCGACAAATGGCAAGAAAGAATAGCACAAGTAGCTTATCGCTTCAATAAAGAATATCAAAAAGAAGCCTTTGAAGTCCCAAACGAAGTCCAAGAAATGCCAATATATCAAGAATGGAAAAATGGCATTTTAGCTTATAAAATTGCTTCTCCATTCTGGGAAATTGCCCAACCTCAAAAAAATCAACACTGTTTAGACATTGGTTGTGGTGTTAGCTTTTTAATCTATCCTTGGCGAGATTGGCAAGCATTTTTTTACGGTCAAGAAATTAGTAATATTGCCAGAGATACCCTAAATTCACGTGGTTCACAATTAAACTCAAAACTCTTTAAAGGTGTAGAATTAGGAGCAGCACATCATTTAAACTATGCTTCAGAACAGTTTGATTTAGTTATAGCTACAGGATTTAGTTGTTATTTTCCTTTAGAATATTGGCAATCTGTTTTATCAGAAGTTAAAAGAGTATTAAAACCAGGTGGACATTTTGTATTTGATATTCTTAATTCAGAACAACCATTAGCGGAAGATTGGGCAGTTTTAGAAACTTATTTAGGTGCAGAAGTGTTTCTAGAAACAGTATCTGATTGGGAAAAAACAATTAAAGATACAGGTGCTAAAGTAGTAAAACGGCAATCAGGAGAATTATTTGAATTATACAAAGTTCGGTTTTGATGAAATATTCAATAGATAGATATTATTGCAATAAATCCACCTCCTGCCAAACAGAAGAACCTTCAGCACACATAAGTTTATCACCTTGTAAAAAAGGTTCTTCTAATTTCACAGATCCCATTTTATTAGCTTGACAAGCTATATTTTGAAACTTGCCATCAGGGGTAGAAAAAATAGCTAATATATAACTTTTATAAGGTATCTTCTTCATTGGTGGCGGATAACAAGGATTAAACAAACCAATCGTTATTGCATACAAAAATTCTAAAATACTAGGTTTTCTCCTGATGAAATACAATTCAGAAACCCCCTCTTTCAAAATACCATGTAGAAACACTGAATTTTGTGTTGTATGCAGAGAATAATTGTAAACTTTCGATTCCTTGATGTTATGAATAAAAGCTAATTCTGCCAATGATGCAGTAAATTTTTCAGTCTCTATATATTTTGCCCTCTCTTCTGGAATAAATCGCTGATTGATCATCCTAATTTTTAATCCAGATTTACTGACAAGAGCAAGAGTACAAGCTAGTGATGGCTGAATTGATAGAGTTATGGTTAGTAGTGATAAAATACTGCTAGTGACCAAAAAATGAGTAAGTAATTTGATTTTCATAGTTGCTATAGCAATCCTAAATAAGATATGAACACCTCTTTTTCTCTACCTCTGCGCTCTCTGCGTCTGGAGCGGTTCGTTTTAAAAACGCCGTTCATAAATCAAATAGAATTGCTATATATAGGTAAACTGTCTGATGATGAATCAATAAATCTTGATTAAAAATGCTCATAAATTTTGCGGTGACAGTGTATGATTTGTGAAGATTGTACCGATAATTTTAATTTTGCCCAAAAAACCGCAATGATCATCCGCCATGCTAAAGAAGCAGACTTACCCACAATTGTAGAAATTTATAACGCTGCCATACCTACCCGCATGGCCACAGCCGATTTAGAACCTGTGTCAGTGGAAAGTCGCATGGCTTGGTTTCAGGGACGAGTACCCTCACAACGTCCCCTCTGGGTAGTAGAAATAGATAGTATAATTGCCGGATGGTTGAGTTTTCAATCCTTTTATGGTAGACCTGCTTACCATTCCACCGCCGAAATTAGTATTTACATTTCCCCAAACTTTCAAAAATGTGGTTTGGGAAAACAACTTTTAGAAAAAGCAATTAGTGAAAGTCCGAGTTTAGGTTTAAAAACTTTAGTCAGCTTTATTTTTGCCCATAATCAGCCCAGTTTAAAACTCTTTGAAAAATTTGGTTTTCAAAATTGGGGATATTTGCCCAAAATCGCCGATTTAGCTGGTGTCGAACGAGATTTAATTATTATGGGTTTGCGTGTTGGTGAAAAGTAAAATAGGTTACTGGTGATTGGTGATTGGTGATTGGTGATTGGTGATTGGTGATTGGGGACAGGAGGAGAATATTAATTTTTGCCTATTCCCTATTCCCTGTTCCCTGTTCCCTGTTCCCTATTCCCTGTTCCCTGTTCCCTGTTCCCTAAATAATTAACGAGATGTGAAACTTTCAAAACGATATTCAGTACCAACCTTTAGCTTATTAGCATTGTGCTGAGGAGACATCAGCAGCGAAGAGTTGTAAGGATTCGGCAAATCAGGGGTGCGAAGATATGGATCATTCTGTGCTTGTTGGAAGAGAACATCGTGATAAAGAGTGTTAACCAACTCACCATCTTTAGCAATTTCATTATCAGGGAAAGTTGTACCAAACGTAGCCCCAGGACCAAAGAAAGCATCTATCTGACGCTTTAAACTGCTATTTTCGTAATAAGTACGATCATAGCGAAAATAAGCTCTATCGAAAACATTGTTGGTTGATTCGTAACCTGCTGTTTCCGTCTGAGCAACTGCAACAACAGGAAAGGTAGTAGTAGCAAGTAGCACTATTAAACCACCCAAGCCTTGCAAATTTATACTCATGTTTACAACTCCTCAATTTTTTTGCGGATCTTAATTTATGCTTAATTTGAGAACTATCATCAGTTCAACCTTTGGTGTAGCACAATTTTTAACGGTTTGTAATGTCGTATTCTACTGAAACATCTAACCAATCACATATTTGGGCAACTACTACTGATTTAACCACCCTGCGTCAGAAGTTACTAGATTTATTTTGCCAACTTGCTTATCAAGAAGGTGATTTTGTTCTCTCCTCTGGACAACGTAGTTCTTACTATATTAATGGTAAACAGGTAACACTCAACCCCCAAGGAGCTTTGGCTATAGCTAGGCTGATATTACATATTTTACCAGTAGATACACAGGCAGTCGCCGGTTTAACCCTGGGCGCTGATCCCATTGTTTCTGCCGTCAGTGTAGTTTCTGTCTATGAAAATCGACCCATACCCGCGTTGATTATTCGCAAAGAAGCTAAAGGTCATGGCACAATGGCTTATATTGAAGGTCCAACCTTACCCGCAGGTGCAAAAGTCGTGGTACTTGAAGATGTGGTGACAACGGGGCAATCTGCACTGAAAGCTGTTGAGCGTTTGCAAGCAGCAGGTTATACCGTTGATAGAGTAATTTCTCTGATAGACAGACTTCAAGGAGGAGCAGAATTATATCAATCTGCTGGTTTGCAGTTTGATACGCTCTTTTCCATTCGGGATTTACAAGAACGCTATCAGCAAATATAGGGGACTGGGGACTGGGGACTGGGGACTGGGGAGACAAATTAAAAATCAAAAGTCAAAATTAACAAGGTTAAATTATGTCTCAAAATACTATTAACTACACAATTCATAAAGCCAATTCACGGGGTCGTAGTCAAATTGACTGGCTTGATAGTTATCATACGTTTTCCTTCAGTCATTTTTATGATCCCAACCGCATGGGATTTCGTTCTCTCAGAGTAATTAATGATGATCGTATTGCTCCTGGTGCTGGTTTCCCTACCCACGGACATGGAGATATGGAAATTCTCACCTATGTTTTATCAGGTGCAGTAGAACATAAAGATAGTTTGGGAACTGGTTCGGTAATTCGTCCAGGTGAAGCACAAATTATGAGTGCTGGAACAGGAATCATGCACAGCGAATTTAATCACTCGCAAACTGAAGAATTACACTTACTGCAAATATGGATGTTACCAGATAAGCAAGGATTAAAGCCAAGATATGAACAGAAAACTTTTCCTGTGTCAGAAAAAAAGGGAAAACTACGCTTAATTGCGGCTAAAGATGGACGTGATGGTGCTGTAACTATTCATCAAGATATTGATTTATACACCTCTATTTTAGAAAAGGGTGATGTTGTCAATTATCATGTCCCGCATCATCGTTATGCGTGGTTACAAATAGCCAAAGGTGAAGCAACTTTAAACGGTCAAGAGCTCAGAGCAGGTGATGGAGTGCAAATTACTGGAGAAGAGAAACTAGAAATTAGTACAAACCTCAGCGCAGAAATCTTGCTTTTCGACTTGGCTTAATCAGAAACTTAGGTGCTTTGACTACATCTTTAAAACTCTGCTTTGAGAATTCTTAAGAATACCCGCAGCTTTAGGTAGGTGAGAAGTTAACCCAGTACCGAAGATTGATGAACGGACTGGGGCTTTTTTTTTCTCACATTAATGTTGATTTTCTAAACAATATTTGACAATCAAAAGACAATTTCTATTATCAGAATCACGTTCATAAACAACATGATCTGCCACGCGCCGAATCAGAAACCATCCATACCCATGATCTTGTAGAGTACCTGGCTTTGGTTCAGGTATCTGATCAGGATTAAAAGGTTTACCATAGTCCCAAATTCTGATCTCCAGCCTGTCTACCCATAAACTCAATTCAATTTCTATATTTGTGTCTGGTGGTAAAGCTCGATGAGCATGACGAACTGCGTTAGTAAAACCTTCTGCTAATGCTAAATTGAGGCGATAGAGTTGACTTTCTGACCAGCCTCCTTGAGCTAAATATTGCAGAGAGAATTTTTCAAACCATTGTTGTACCTGGTTTTGGAGCTTAAGATCGCTCTTCACCGTCAGATGGTCTTGCTGCACTGTAGTAAGCATTGACCGTGACTTGAATATTAAGTAAGTAAAAAATGTGACTTTTTTTGGTGTTTTTAGATTTTGGAATAGTTTTTATTTTACATCCAAAACTTAAAATTATAAAAAAAATCCAGATTATGAAAATTGACACCTGTTGTTTTTCAAAAGCATATTACCCAGAAGTATAAGCAGCTATTAGCCTGTATAATCCTTGCGGTCAGTCCAGAGACTCATAACTTCAGTATATGCTCTTGAAACTCACAGGTGTCACAACACTTTGTGGAAAGTAAAACTAGTAGAAACTAATTTAGAAAAGTCCCAAAGTCAGAGATTTGTCTAAGGGTAATGCAGCACCAATACCTAACCAGATGGTGACTAAGGTACCAAACAAAAATACTGTTGTCGCCACTGGACGGCGGAAAGGGTTTTGAAACTTATTAATGTTCTCAATGAAGGGAACAAGAATTAGTCCCAAAGGTACGGAAGCCATTGCTAATACTCCTAACAGTTTGTTAGGAAGTGAGCGGAGAATTTGGAAAACGGGAAATAGATACCACTCTGGCAAAATTTCCAAAGGTGTTGCAAAAGGATTAGCTGGTTCACCAGTCATTGCGGGATCGAGTACAGCTAGAGCCACAATACAAGCAAACGAACCCATAATTACAATGGGAAACACATACAGCAAATCATTAGGCCAAGCTGGTTCACCATAGTAGTTGTGACCCATGCCTTTGGCGAGTTTAGCTCTTAAGATAGGATCGCTCAGATCCGGTTTTTTTTGCGTGGACATTTTTAGATGTGTTCTCCTGCTTAAGTTTAGTTAAAGCATTCGTGAAAGCTATCAGCTATTTCTTGTAAGCCACAAATTTAGTATGACACTGGATTCAGCTTTGCTAGTTGAATTGTTCATAGCTTTTACAGCTTACAAATTCAGAGAATAGTGCTTGTTTTTAACTTATACGCTATTTGCCATAAGTTTAAAACAAACAACTTACATCTGGAAACTGTTTTTACCTATTCACTGAATCGCTACTGATAACTTTCGATTACAAGGGTCCAGAAATACCTTGTTTGCGGATCATCAAGAAGTGGAAGAGCATGAATACCGCAATTAACCAAGGTAGTACGAAGGTGTGGGCGCTGTAGTAGCGAGTTAGTGTAGCTTGACCAACACTAGAACCACCGCGTAGTAAGTCAGAAATAAGAACACCAACTACGGGAATTGCTTCTGGTACACCACTAACGATTTTCACAGCCCAGTAACCAACTTGGTCCCAGGGTAGGGAGTAGCCAGTAACACCAAAGGAAACTGTGATTACAGCGAGGATAACACCACTTACCCAGGTCAATTCGCGGGGCTTTTTGAAACCACCGGTGAGATAAACCCGGAAGACGTGCAGAATCATCATTAACACCATCATGCTGGCAGACCAACGGTGAATGGAGCGAATTAGCCAACCGAAGTTGACTTCATTCATGATGTACTGTACCGAAGAATAAGCTTCAGCAACTGTAGGCTTGTAGTAGAATGTCATCGCAAATCCCGTTGCAAACTGGATCAGGAAGCAAACTAGGGTAATTCCACCCAAGCAGTAAAAGATATTGACGTGGGGAGGGACGTACTTACTGGTTACATCTTCGGCGATCGCTTCAAGTTCTAAGCGTTCCTCAAACCAGTCATAAACGTTGGCCATACAATCTCAAGTTCCTAAAAATTGTTTGCGGTTGATAAATCTCCCAATACACATTTTGGGATTTTCACAAAGAGTAGCTTTGTTGCAGAATTGTTAAGATCTTTAGAAACTTAACACTCTGTAAATATCGAATATATTGCGATCTCTTTGCAAGCCAACGCTGAAAATGTTGGTTCCAAAGTAGATTTTATCGTTTTTGGGGAGGGATATGCACAGCAGTCGTTGATTAACAAATTGATGAGAGCAATGCACCTCTTCTATAAAAAAAGTAACATAATCGAGAGATATATTTCATCAAAAACGTCGCAACTGGACATTGATAGGTAATTTGGGTGAAGATACAAGGGAAGATGGGCTTCATGAACAAACAGGTTTTTCGGTTCGGATTTTCGTTACTTTTGGCTTGTGGCTTGGTTTTTGGCTCCCTCATCCCACCAGCAACTGCTTTAACTCAACAGCAAAAGCTAGTTGCTGAGGTTTGGCGCATTGTTAATCGCTCTTATCTGGATGAAACATTTAATCATCAAAACTGGGCAGATGTGCGACAAAAAACACTAAAAAATCCTCTGGGAAATGACCAAGCAGCATACAAAGCAATTCAGAGTATGCTCAAAAGCCTTGATGACCCTTTTACCCGGTTTCTAGACCCAGAGCAGTACCGCAGTTTGCAGGTTAATACTTCTGGCGAATTGACAGGTGTGGGTTTACAAATTGCCCTCAATTCCCAAACGGGGATATTAGAGGTGATTACACCTATAGAAGGGTCGCCAGCCGAAAAAGCAGGGCTAAAACCTCGCGATCGCATCCTGAAAATTGAAGGTTTATCAGCAGAAAACCTCACTCTGGATGAGGCTGCGGCGCGAATGCGTGGACCTATAGGTACTGTTGTTACTCTCTTAATTGGCAGAGATGGAGAAACCGACAAAGAAATTATCTTAGTGCGCGATCGCATTGAACTTAATCCTGTAGTAGCTGACTTGCGTTTATCCCCCCAAGGAAAACCCATTGGCTATCTACGCCTCACTCAATTTAACGCTAATGCCGCAATGGAGTTAGCACACGCTATTAATACTCTAGAAGAAAAAGGCGCATCTGCCTATATTCTCGATTTGCGAAATAATCCAGGAGGGTTATTACAAGCAGGAATTGAAGTGGCTCGTCAATGGTTAGATTCTGGCACAATCGTCTACACTGTCAATCGTCAAGGCATTCAAGGCAATTTTGAAGCCTCTGGTGCCTCCATCACACAAGATCCTTTGGTGATTTTGGTCAATCAAGGAACTGCTAGTGCGAGTGAAATTCTGGCTGGTGCGCTGCAAGATAATGGACGCGCCCAGTTAGTAGGTGAAACTACCTTTGGTAAAGGACTAATTCAATCTCTATTTGAATTATCCGATGGTTCCGGTTTAGCAGTGACCATTGCTAAATATGAAACTCCCAACCACCGAGATATTCACAAACTAGGTATTAAGCCAGACATAGTAATTACCCAAGAACCAATCACACGCGATCAAATTGGCACAGCAACCGATGGTCAATATCAAGCCGCTGTGGAATTGTTGAGCAAAAATTCTGTAGTAGCGGGTTCGTAAGGAGGCAGGGGACGCAGGGGACGCAGGGGAGCAGGGAGAAGTTATTTGTATTTTTCCCAATCACTAGTCCCCAGTCCCCAGTCCCCAGTCCCCAATGCTTTGTCAATGATGCGTTTGCCTCGGAGGAAGCCGATATTAGCGCCGGGGCAAATGTATTGTAGGGTTTCTGGTGAAAAGCGATCGCGCAATACCTGAACACTTTTAAGTTGTCTAGGCCAGTGAAAAGTTTTCGGTGTGCGTAATGGCACAGGTTCACCTTGCAGGTTGGGGACTAAATGCCGTCCCGAAAATAATACTCCCCCAAATTCACGATAGTATAGACATGAAGAGCCAGGAGAATGGCCTGGTGTCCAGATAATTTGTGTGGTGTCATCAAGAGTCAATTCTTGACCAAAGGTAGTGACAGTTAAACCAGGTAACAAATAAGCTTCTTGCTCTTGAATGATAATCTCACAATCAAGGGCTTGTTGGATTTCTGCGGCTTTGCCAATAGCACCGCGATGAGTAATAAAAAACCAACGCACACCACCGTGTGTAAGGTTATTCTCACCCAATGATTGCCCCAAATCTTGATTTATTTGTTCCAAAGCTGGGCAATCAATGAGAATATTACCTTCATTTCTTACAATAAGATAAGAAGTCCCTCCTAATGTATCCCGATTTGGTGGAAAGGCAATAATTTTATTGATTCCCAAGCTGGTAGATACTAATCCTGTTGCTGTCGAAGTGGAAAGGATCTCTCCTACTGGCATATCTCCAGAAAGTATAGTTTGTGGCGGCTTAATTGTATGACTTGGTTGTTGAGATAAGGGAAACATAAATTAAATAACCGATAAATAAACGAATAAATAGAGTTTTTACTTAAGTCCTATATTTAATAATCTACTGATTTATCAAACATTCTGACTCCTGACTCCTGACTCCTGAACTCGTGAACTCCTTAAACTCCTGAAATAACATGACATTTTGGTTTCTACTTGTACTGGGATTAGCTACTTATCTGATAGTGCAGCGCAGCGTTGCTCATATCACCCGCACCCCAGTTTGGTTGTTATGGCTGGTATTAATGACACCAGCATTTATCTTGACCGGTTGGACGCTAATCTATGGTGCAGAACAATCACCCCCACCAGGGTTGATTATTTGGCCTTTGGTTATCAGTCTTCTGTTATACTGGATATTATTTCTGTCGGGGTATCGAGTTCCAGAAAATACTCAGACTCCAACCCTAGCGACAGGATCACAATCAGCAAATAATCCTACCGCAGAACCATTACCAGTGCGTCCTATTGAACCAGCAGAAGAAACTAATCTGCGAAATTGTTTCCCTTGGTCTGTATACTATATTCAAAACATTGAGTATAGACCCCAAGCGGTGGTTTGTCGTGGTCAGTTACGAACCACAGCTAATCAAGCTTATCAGCAAATTAAAACCAATATTGAAGGGCAATTTGGCGATCGCTTTCTGTTAATCTTCCAAGAAGGTATGGATGGTAAACCCTTCTTTGTCCTTGTTCCCAATACTCAAGCTGCTAGACAAAATACAAAAAACCGCAATTTAGAAAATTTCACTCAAGCAGCAACAGCACTGGGATTGTTGTTAATGACTTTAATCACCACTACCTTAATAGGTTCGCAAATTGCGGGAATAGAACCCACGAAACTCAAAGCTGACTTCTCGCTCATTTTCAATGGTTTACCCTATGCTTTAGGGTTAATTACAATTTTGGGTATCCATGAACTTGGTCACTATTTTACAGCACGATTCCATAAAATTCGCTCAACCTTGCCTTATTTTATCCCTGTACCTTTTTTCCTGGGAACTTTTGGTGCATTTATTCAAATGCGTAGTCCAATTCCCAACCGCAAAGCTTTATTTGATGTTAGTATAGCCGGACCAATTGCCGGTTTCATTGCCACTTTACCCTTACTTTTTTGGGGTTTAGCTCATTCGGAAGTAGTACCATTAAGTGACAAAACAGGACTGTTAAACCCCAATGCTCTTAATCCCAAATATTCTATTTTATTAGCGTTAATCTCGAAATTAGCTTTGGGAAGTGAACTAACAGCAAAATCTGCTTTAGATTTACATCCTATTGCAGTCGCTGGATTTTTAGGTCTAATTGTGACAGCATTAAATTTAATGCCCGTAGGACAATTAGATGGGGGTCATATTGTCCATGCTATGTTTGGACAACGCACCGCAGTTGTGATTGGCCAAATTGCTAGGTTGTTGTTACTCATACTTTCTTTTGTGCGGCAGGAATTTTTATTGTGGGCAATTCTATTATTATTTATTCCCTTAATTGATGAACCTGCGCTTAACGATGTTACCGAACTAGACAACAAACGCGATGTTTTAGGGTTACTGGCAATAGCTTTATTATTGTTAATTGTACTGCCACTTCCTGAATTTTTAGCTCGTGTATTGCAGATTTAAAATGTGACAGGTGACAGAAAATAGCTTCATGCTTAGAGCAAGAGATAAATTTTCTGAATGCAAATTTTAGGAGGATAAAATCTCAATGACACAGGAATTAATAGACCTCAGAAATAGTATTTTAGAGAAGCGTTATGCTGATGCTTTAGCTATTGTAGATGAGTTAGAGGGGATGAGTAAAAAGGCAATTTTAAGACAAATTAAGTCTTTTTTAAAGGTTTTATTAATCCATTTAATTAAGAATCAAATTGAGAAGCAGTTAACAAATTCTTGGGCTACTTCTATTAGGAATGCCATCAGAGAAGTCCAAGAAATCAATATTAAGGAAAATAAAAAATCTTACTACATCAATCAAGATGAATGGAATAATTTGATAGAAGAGGAAGTAATTGAGGATGCTATTGCTGATGCTAGTGAGGAAGTAATGAATGGTAAATATTCACGATCACAACTATCATTAATTGTAGATAAAGATGAAATTTTAAATATAGCAAATAGTTTTCTATTTTTAACTTATGTTCATAAACCAAAAGAATTACCAGCAATGATGGATGATTATTTAGCTCGATTAGCTGGTGGTAAAGATTGGATAAATAGGAAAAGTTAAGGAATGGATATCGCCAAAAACTCGGTATCCCTAAATCCTTCTTCTCTATTCGTAATCCCGCAACAAATGGGTAAGGGTTTAGCAATGCTAAACCCCTACTGTGTCAATCAAAAACGTGTTAACCTGCGGGTGCATTAACTTGATTAGCTGCTTCCATAGCTTTTGTAGATGCAGCAGTGCTACCCATACGAATCTCAGAAGTGAAAGAAGCCATACTAAAGCCACCAAACCGCTTGAGTACACTTACCCGCATCCGTAAATTGGGACTAGCAAACCATAGTCTTTCCTCAGACCACATAGTTTCATACTCAGTAATCAGAGTTAAAGCACCATCATCACCAATTTTGTAGGTTCCTGCTACGGGTGCTTTTTCTGCATAACCCATTTCTCGCAGTAACTTACCTTCACCGGGTTTATCTGCATCAGGTACGGTAACTAAAACGGTAGAACCTTCGTGTTTTTCCTCATCCCATTCCATTGTCCCCTTCCAGGTAACTCTCGCACCACAGGAAGCTGTACTAGGATGAACTTCATACTGTTCACACAGTTTGATCACTTCTGGATGATCTGCGGCCAGCGACTCAATCACAATGTCTGATTTACCATCTTCTGCTTGCTTAAAGGCCAAATGGTGACTTGTCCGATGAGAAAACCATTTCCCAGCACTTAACTCAAAAAATTCTTCAATATTCATGAATCAAACTATCCTGGTGCAAAATACAAAGCAAGTAAGGAGTCAGGAGTCAGGAGTCAGGAGTCAGAATGTTTAAGAAATTTGTTGGTTATCAAATAGGCATTTTGGGGGTAAGCCTGAAAAAGCTGACTGCTGACGACTGATAGCTGAATGCTTACCACTTATATTATTAATTAAGTTACACAGCAAGCGTGACCTAAAGTTGATTTTCTATTTCTTCTAGTCTTTTGAGAGAAATTGTTGCAGCTTCAGCAACGTGAGGATGACTATCTTTTTCTAAGTATTTCAAAGCTGAGACGCTTTTGGGAGTGGGCAAATTACCCAAAGCTTCTGCTAGACGTTGACGTACTAACCAATCTTCGGCTTGAGCAAAACGCAGAATATGATCTACAGATTCAATAGATTTAATTTCTCCCAAAGCCGAAATAGCAGCTTGTTGAATTACGACTTCTTTGCTATCCAGTGCTTGAATCAGAATATCATAAGCGCGGGAATCTTTAATATTACCTAACGCCACAGCAGCACTAAATCTCACTAACCAATCTGTATCTTCATAAAATGCCCGTGAGAGTGCTTCCACTGCTCTATTATCACCCAAATATCCTAAAGCACCGGCAGCATCAGCGCGGATACCATAATCTGGGTCAGTTTCCAAAATTCGCACCAGGATAGGATAACATTCTGGAGTTTGCTTGATACCGAGAGCAAATACTGCCATTGAGCGCAGTTGCAGAGATTCATCATCTAAGACCTTTTTAATCAAAGGTACAGCATCTTCTGAGGGGATATCGCGGAGGTTAGCAAGAGCTACCATGCGATCGCGCAAATTTGGACTTTCTAACTGGGTAGAAATTATGTCTAAGCTGGGAGCAGTCATTTATATTAAATCACTTTCTTTACTTATCTTTACTTTAACTTAATTGATTGTATCTACCTGAAGTCTCATGTTGCTGCACACAAATAGCAGTCAAATGTCAGATGGAAACTGTATCTCAGGAGTGACGAGAAGACTGAAGGTGAAACGTAGGGTTAAAAGGTATGACTGTTTGGTACAGAGTCAAACCTTCAGGAGAATAACAATGGTTCAACTGAGCGAACGTCCTGGTGTTAAAAAAATCTCCAGCTTGCAAGATAAATTCATCTACGAAGTTGGTGTCATGTACGATGCTGAAAATCGCTTTTTAGAAGCACAGCAGATGATCTGGCAATGTTGTCAAAACAACCAATTGAAGTCTTTAATTGAGACACACATCCGCGAAACCGAGCAGCAAATTAGAAATCTAGAGCAGGTTTTCACCACTCTGGGACAACAACCACAACGAATTACTTGTGATGCTGCTGCTGGTGTGATCAGTGATGGTCAAAAATTCATGCTTTTGGCTGCTGAAAGTCAGAAAATTCTCGAACAGGGAATTGCAGGTGGACAGTTAGCAGTGGAACATTTGGAAATTGCTTGTTATCGCTGTTTGATCAAAGGTGCTGAACAGATGGGACAAAACCAAGTGGTGCAGTTGCTACAACAAAACTTGCAGCAAGAAGAACAAACAGCGCAAAAACTAGAGCAGTTACTACCACAGTTACTTCAACAAGCTCAGTCTGGTGACGGAAAGACTACTGCTAAATCTCGCTAGTTTACAGCGGATAACATTAGCATCAAATCCATTGTAGAGACGTTGCAGGTAACGTCTCTATTTTTTTAAGTGATAAAATTGCCAACAAAATTGATCTGCAATAGTTTCCTTCTACAAACTAGGTGGCAACATCACAGTATCAATTTCATGAATAACACCATTGGGGGCTTGAATATCTGCCTGAGTTACCTTAGCATCATTTACAGATACACCCGTCTTAGGATCGATTTTAACAGTAATTGGATCACCTTGTAGACTGGTGACTTTACCAGTTTTCAAATCCCTGGACAGAACTTTACCTTTGACTACGTGATAGGTTAAAATCTCCACTAAAACTTCTTTGTTTTCTGGTTTTAACAAATCTTGCAAAGCATCTTGTGGTAGCTCTTTAAAAGCTGCATCAGTGGGAGCAAAAACAGTAAAAAACTCTTCTCCTTGTAACACTGCTGTTAGTCCAGCAGCTTCTAAAGCTTTGAGGAGAATTGTAAAAGAACCTGCTTTTTCAGCTACTTCGATCACATTTTTGCTTTCTGTGGTCTGGGTTGGTTTTGTATTGGTATCAACAGCAGGTATTTGACTTCCTGGTTTGTCTCTCGTTGATGGGGGTGTGACAGGTGGAGTTTCACTAGGAACAGTACGACCCCTATAGAGCGGTTCGTTAAAAATACTTGGCCTGGGATTGAGAACTCCACCGCCGCTGGACTGCGCTATCTGTGCTTTACTTTTAATATTGGCATGATGATTTTGGACTGCTTCTGCTCCCGATGGTAAAGTCATCAGGAGACTAACCCCGGTTACTCCCAGTATGCCAGCGATGTTGGTCAATAATTTGCTGTAATTAACCTTCATAAATTTTGTTTGTTTTCATTTTTGACAAGCTACATAAAAACTTATAACATTTCCTACTCCCTAAAATCTAACTACTTTCTTCCCATTAAAAGATTGCTAATGTTCTTCCTTTGCGCTTTTTGCGTTCTTTGCGGTTAGTTCACCAAAAAAATTCTGTCATCTCACACCGGGACTGTAGTCAGACTTTAATTTCCGTTTTTGGCAAAAATTAGACCCATCTGTTAATATCAACTTTAACACTTTGTACCAATATATAGTGTCCGATTTGATTTATGAATTTTTCGTGGAGGTAGGGAACAGGGAACTCTTAACAGGGAACAGGTAAGAAGAATTTCCGTGTGTACTGAGGTTTGTTCCATAATCAAATAGGAGTCCTATATTTCTAGAAAAGTTACCTAAACTAAATATAGAATTGTAAAATAAATAAGTTAATTAGCACCGCAGAGAATATGTTGGAATTATATCAGTGGGAATTATCTCAATATTCAGAAAAAGTGCGTCTATGTCTTGATTATAAAGGCTTAGAGTATCGCAAAATTGAGGTGACTCCAGGAATTGGACAAGTAGAATTGTTTCGTTTGACTGGTCAAAAACAAGTTCCAGTATTAAAGGATGGTCATAGATATATTGTAGATTCAACGGAAATCGCTAAGTATTTAGACTCGGAATATCCAGATCGTCCACTGATACCAACGGATAAGAAAAAACGCGCTGCGGCTTTGTTGATGGAAGATTGGGCAGATGAGACAATTGGGATTAAGGGTAGAAAAGCTTTGTTTGCTGCAATTAGTCAAGATCAAAATTTTCGCAAATCTTTATTACCTGTCTCAACACCAGATATTTTGAAATCTGTGGTTGAAGGTGTACCAGGTGATTTTCTGAATGTTTTGGGTTTTGGGGTGGGTTTGACTCCTGATATCATAAATTCTGCGATCGCTAGTTTAAAACAAGATTTAGAAATTCTCACAGAATTATTAGCAGATAGTCCTTATTTGTTGGGAGATGAACCCACTATAGCTGATTTGGCAGTGGCAGGATTATCAATATTATTGAAGTTCCCCACAGGTCCTTATTTGGATTTACCAGAATCCCTCAGAGGTAAAGGATTACCAATTTTAGCAGATAATCCCGATTATGAACCGTTTTTCACCTGGCGCGATCGCCTGTATGACCAATTTAGAAAACCCTTATCAGGTAAACCTCCCGCTTCTGGAAGCACACCAACTTCAATTCAAATTGATTAAGTGACTGGGGACTGGGGACTGGGGACTGGTGACTGGGGACTGGTGACTGGTGACTGGTGACAGAAAGAAATTTACCAATTACCAATTACCAATTACCAATTACCAATTACCAATTACCAATTACCTTTCACCAATGACTAATGACTAATGACTAATGACTCATCAGTAATAAAATGAATTCAGGACAACCACTCGGTTCAGTCATCGAAGGTTCTCTCACGGGAGGTTTAGAAGTGAGATTACACCCGGATATTTCAGTGGAAGATATGCGGGTGGGTAAATTTTTGGTGGTACAAGGTGTGCGATCGCGTTTTTTTTGTATGCTTACAGATGTATCCCTTGGTACTGCAAATGATCGGATTATTGCTAACCCTCCCGGTTGGGAAGATACTTTTTTGCGGGAGATTTTAGCCGGCAGCGGTACTTATGGGATGATTAACCTCGCACCCATGTTGATGTTTACCCCGGAAACTCATGAATTTTTCTCCTCCAGCAATGGTAAATCTCTCCATTCCTTTGTTCCATCTGCCAATGGTTTAGCATCATTCCAACCCCAAACCAGCACGACGATGGAATTGCTACCTGTTAAAACCATACCCAGTCACTTTAGCCAAGTTTACGAAGCGAAGGAAGATGATTTCCGCAAGGTTTTTGGCTGGGAAGATGACCCCCACAGAAAAAACTTTTCTATCGGTAAACCCTTAGATATGGATGTACCGATTTGTATTGATTTAAACCGCTTCGTAGAACGGAGTAACGGCGTTTTTGGTAAATCTGGCACTGGTAAATCTTTTCTGACACGCTTACTTTTAGCAGGTGTAATTCGTAAAAATGCGGCTGTTAACTTAATTTTTGATATGCACTCAGAATATGGCTGGGAAGCAGTGGCAGAAGGTAAAGAAGTTAACACTGTCAAAGGTTTAAAACAGTTATTTCCCAGTAAAGTGGAAGTCTATACTCTTGACCCCGAATCAACTAAACGGCGAGGTGTCCGTGATGCTCACGAATTGTATCTCAGCTATGAACAAGTTGAAGTTGAAGATATTAAATTATGTAGTAGAGAGCTAGGACTTTCAGATGCAGCTTTAGACAATGCCAGTATTCTATTTAACGAATTGGGTAAATCTTGGATTCCTCAGTTATTCAATATGACGGGTGAGGATATTAAGATGTTCTGTGATGGCAAGCCAGGACATCCTGGTTCTATTACTTCATTGCAACGCAAGTTAATGCGTTTTGATAGTTTAAAATATATGCGGGCGACTTGTCCCCACAACTATATTAAAAAAATATTACAATCTCTCGAAGCAGGGAAAAATGTTGTTATAGAATTTGGTTCCCAGTCGAATATGCTCTCTTATATGTTGGTGACTAATATGATCACCAGACGTATTCATGAGCATTATGTCAAACGAGCAGATAAGTTTCTGCAAAGTAAAAATCCATTGGATCGGCCAACGCCATTAATGATTACAATAGAGGAAGCACACCGCTTTCTTGACCCAGCAGTGGTACAAAGTACAATCTTTGGGACTATAGCTAGGGAATTAAGGAAATATTTCGTAACACTTTTGGTAGTTGATCAACGCCCGTCAGGGATAGATAATGAAGTTATGTCCCAAATTGGTACTCGCATCACTGCTCTGCTTAATGACGAAAAAGACATTGATGCAATTTTTACAGGTGTGTCTGGTGCAGGAGCTTTGCGCTCAGTCTTGGCCAAGTTAGACTCTAAACAACAAGCATTAATTTTAGGTCATGCCGTGCCAATGCCAGTAGTTGTGCGTACCCGTCCTTATGATTCAGCTTTTTATGCGGAAATTGGCGACCAAGCTTGGGAAGAAAAATCAGATGCAGAAGTTTTTGCGGCCGCAGAACTGGCTAAAGCCGACTTGGGTTTTTAGTAATTTGGGGTGATTGGTGATTGGTGATAATAAGATATTACTTCCTGACTCCTGACTCCTGACTCCTGAATTCTTATAAATTTAGTAACATCCCTCCATCGGGGTAGCTTCACAAGTTCGGTTATCCGGCTACTTTTAAGCAACAGAAGAGGGGTTTTTAACGTCACTATAGATATAGTAATTTAAGGAACTTTAACACAAGATTTAGCAGTCAGCCCAATTTTGCTTTATAATAGGAAGATTTATCTGCTGCTCTTTACTATCTGCCAAATTTGCCGTACCATAAAAAAGTAAAACTCATACTGACTTCGGGTTTGACATATGCTGTCAGACACCCAAGAAAGGAAGAATTCTTGAAAACAAACCAGTGTGCTTCTAAGATATTCCAAAATTAAAGAAGGGTCGGGGAACCCGGTTCAGGGTAGCACCGTCGTGACAAAGGCTATATAAATTAATTGCTTATAGTAGCTCAGATGATGTCTATTGATGTGTATGCCACCCTTATCGATCCACCCTAGTTGAAAAAAGATTGATTTTGTTTAGGGAGTAGAGGACAACGCACCAATGCCTACTGTTAACAGCGAAACTGACAACTTGAACGCCAAATTCACGGCGGATATGGTGCGAACCTATCTGCGGGAAATTGGTCGTGTGCCACTGCTAACCCGTGAGCAAGAGATTGTATATGGGAAGCAAGTGCAGCAAATGATGACATTGCTGGAAGCTAAAGAAGATTTAGCTAAAAATCTTGACCATGAACCTAGTTTACCAGAATGGGCTGCCCATGTTAACCAATCTGAAAATGAAGTTAAACATACGGTGGCACAAGGTAAGCGAGCCAAGCAAAAAATGATTGAAGCGAATTTGCGCTTGGTGGTGGCGATCGCCAAAAAATACCAGAAGCGCAACATGGAATTTCTGGATTTGATCCAGGAAGGAACCTTGGGTTTAGAAAGAGGTGTAGAGAAATTTGATCCCATGCGGGGTTATAAATTCTCAACCTACGCTTACTGGTGGATTCGGCAAGCCATTACGAGAGCGATCGCCCAACAAGGTCGCACCATCCGCTTACCTATCCATATTACCGAAAAGCTGAACAAAATTAAAAAAGTGCAGCGTGAGTTGGCGCAAAAGTTGGGAAGGTCGCCAACACCGACAGAAATTGCCAAAGAATTGGAATTAGAACCTGCTCAGATTCGTGAATATCTGAACATGGCGCGTCAACCAGTATCCTTAGATGTGCGGGTTGGTGATAACCAAGATACCGAACTCCAAGAAATGCTGGAAGATGATGGACCATCGCCAGAATATTACACAACTCAGGAATTCTTGCGCCAAGACCTGAATAACCTGTTAGCAGAACTGACACCCCAACAGCGTGAAGTTTTAGCATTGCGCTTTGGTTTAGAAGATGGTAATGAAATGTCCTTAGCGAAAGTTGGTGAACGCTTAAACCTCAGCCGTGAGCGAGTTCGTCAACTAGAACATCAAGCACTTGCACATTTACGTCGCCGTCGCGCCAATGTTAAAGAATACGTTGCCAGCTAAAAGTATAGACAAGCAACGGCTTGTTAAGAAATATGACTTTTGGCGGTACGCCTCCTATCTTTAGGGGGCTATTTTTTTCATGAGTCATTGGTCTGAAAGATTTATTCCCAATGACCATTATCCATTGTTAGCGCAAGTTTGTATTAATAAAGATGTGAATAAAGATGATATTGGACAGTTAATGCTGTTTAATACTTCGGTTTTAGAATACAATGGCGATAACCGATGGAATTATCCTAACCCAGTGATAATCCAAAATGAATTCTTCCAAAATGCACTGGCAAGAGAAACAGAAGGAAATTAACTTGGAATTGGGGCAATTTATCGCCCTGAACAAAGATATTTTTGCAAAATTATTGAGATTTATTGATTTTTCCGAAAAATTCACATTGGGATTTATTGAAATTAATTTTACTCCTGATTCAAAGTTATTACTTGAAGCATTAAAAACCAATCCTAAATGTGAAGAAATTCAATTTGTAATTTTCAAATGTCTATTAGGGCTACTTGCAGAAGCACAGGAAGATTATCAGGAAGCGAGGGTGAATTTACAAAAAGCGTTAGATATATATGTTGAATATAAAGATGAATATTGGGTGAATATTACGAGGGAAATTTTAGAGAAATTACCAGATTGATGTAATTTTGGCTTTTAAATTACTGTTATCTTGGATAATACACTAAGTGAAATAATATGCAAAGGTGATGAGTGAGTGACAAATACAGACAACTTTCCTTATGATTTGACCGTTCATGCCCAACAAGTTATTACTGCACGGGAAATTCAACTAGAATGGATAACACGGGTATTAGCAGAACCCCAGAAAACAGAACCAGATCGGGAAGATCCAGAATTACGTCACGCTTTAGCTCGCATTCCTGAAAATGGCAATAGAGTATTGCGTGTTGTATATAATGAAAATAAAGAACCTTGGCGAATTATCACGGTTTATTTTGATCGCACCCAAAGGAATAAAATATGAAAGTACATATTGATGAAGAAGCGGATGCTCTCTATTTGCGTCTGGATGAATCAAAAATTATTGAATCTGAAGAAGTTTATCCAGGAATTGTGCTTGATTTTAATGAACAAAATCAGGTTGTAGGTATTGAAGTTTTACAGTTATCAAGTAGAATAAATCTGACAACAAAAAATATAAAAGTTGAAATTTCTCAATCTTGAATTATAGAAAAATTATAACTTTTTAAAGCACTTCCCATTCATCTCTCGTAAAAATTACCATCCTCTAAAAGTTCATATTTGGCTGTGTTTAAGGCTGCTTGAATGTAGTCTGTTATCATTATTTTATTTTGTCTAACGCACTCTATCAGGACGGGGAAAAACCGCCCCTACATTATAAATTATTTGGCTGGGGGTAAAGTTCCGCCACTAGCAGCAGGTGGTTCTGTATAATCGCAAAAGATATTTACGCCTATTTTGAGGATATACAAAACTATCACAGTCGCGATACCCTCATTATGGCTAGACCGTTTTTTTCTGTCCATAAATCTTGAAAAGCTGTTTCCATGTCGCCATTGTGCTTTTCTAAATGCTCCATAGCTTCCAGTCCGGGGGTATAATGGGGCATTAATTCCCGCATAGCTTGTATTTCGGTGTTAGTGATTTGCATAAATAATCCAGTCTTTTTACCGAGTAGTGTCAAAATTAACTACATTTCAGAGATTAGCATTTCACTTACCCAATAATTTTTACTGAATTTTCCTTCATCTCGTCCGAAATACCTGAGCTTGCTGTTGTAGTTAATCATCATAGTGAGAATCAACAAGGTTTAAATCAAGGTTGCATATCACAATTTGAAAGCAAATCAAGTGATCAGGATCAACACCTTACCTGTTCTCACCCATTGAGAAATGTACAACTAAAATGTCAAACTCAAAATATCTCAAACATTTTATCAAAATTTGTAAAAGTAGATTTGTCATCCCCCTAAAGATTGAATTATGTGGGTGAGGCATGAAATTTTTTAACAATGATATTTTGAGATTACCAAGCAAAAAATCCATAAAAACTTCATTTTTTGATGGGTTTTTATTACAGATAATATATATAAAACCTTTGATGGAATGCCGAAGTATCAATGTTTGGTTATGATGCAAGTAATTTGAAAACGAGTAGTAGATTTTATTACAGGAGAATTCGGGTGCTTAACAAAAATTCTAAGTTTATTACCCAAGATAAGTGGAAATTTCCCGCTGTGGGACTGCTAATTGCTGTTGGTATTTTAGGTTTAGGTGTAATTGGTGAACAAACAAAAATTCACCTTAAATCTACAGTCGTAGCGGCTGATTTACCAAGTTATACAAATCACATTCAGAGTAGTAATGAAAACTCTCTTTTGTCGAAACTGAGAGATTTTAGAGATCAAAGAAGTCAACTTCAACCACATACTATTGATCCTCACAATTTACCATCTGAAGCTTTGACCAGAAATATTGACAAAATACCCACAACTACAAGACAACTGCCAGAAAAATCACCTGTAAATTTTCCTGAAAAAGACGGAATTTATCTTTATGGTCAGTCTTCAGAACCAAACCAGTTAGGACAAGGTTATATTGTATTTCAGAAACAGCAAGGTAAGGTAATTGGTGCTTTGTATATGCCCAGTTCTGAGTTTAGTTGTTTTCAGGGTACAATTGCTAAATCTGGTGAATTAGCAATGACAGTCACTAGCTCCCCAGGTGAAAAGGGTGTGGTTCAAGTTTCTACTACTAGCAGAATACCCAGATTAACTGATGATAATGATGTAACTTACGCCCATTCTGTAGCATTGCGAGACTACCATCAGTTAGCATCTGTTAGTGATAATGATCAGCAAATTTTACAAACCTGTAGTCAAGAGTTAAGGTAAGGATTCAGCTATTAGTCTAATTTGGGCGATTAGAAAGATGCCTCCGGCACGCTACGCGAACACATCTACACAGACAAAACCTGCCTACGCAGGTTTGAAAGCCGTTCACCCCTCCTGACTCCTTGGGTTTAATACTCAATTCCTGCTTGGGCTTTAACACCTTGATCTTTGAAAGGATGCTTAATTAATGTCATTTCTGTGACTAAATCTGCCTTTTCAATTAAAGCCGGTGGTGCGCCTCTACCTGTAAGAATTACGTGTTTATCTGGTGGTTTTTGGGCTAAACCTGCTAATACTTGTTCAACTTCTAAGTAACCTAATTTGAGCGCAATGTTAATTTCATCCAATAATACCAGTTTAAAGTCTGGGTTGCGGATGAATTCTAATGATTTATCCCAAGCAGCACTGGCTTTATCTAAGTCGCGATCGCGATCTTGAGTTTCCCAAGTGAAACCTTCACCCATTGCGTGAAATTCTAATTGGTCTGGCCAATGACTAAAAACTCTTTTTTCTGAAGGTTCCCAAGCGCCTTTAATAAATTGAACGATCGCTACTTTATATCCATGACCAAGCGATCGCATCACCATACCCAAAGCCGCAGTGGTTTTACCCTTACCATGACCAGTATTGACAATAATTAACCCTTTTTCTGGTTTTGCTTTGGCTATACGTTGGTCTTGTATTTCTTTACGACGCTGCATTTTTTTGCGGTATTGTTCATCATTCAGGGATGATGTTGAAGATGACATTACCTCATCAATCAAACGGGAAAGTTCTTGATCGGAATTATCTGAATTTAATTCTGCTGGTGAGTCGTTTTTCATAAACCCTATTGATAAATAACTGTTAAGACTAAGAGAATGAAGTATAATTTTTTTGTCTTTAGTAAAGTTACACTAAAAATGATATAAATTCTGTAAGCTGTGATCTTAATAATTCAAAATTGTCAGAATTTATTTTTTTGGTAATTTTTAATCATAAGCACTTCTGCTTCCAGTTGCTGACATTCTTCTTGATATGCAGCTTGGTTTTTACAGAGGAAGATAGTAAATTTGTCCCGCCAATTCCTCTTCTAAACAGCACTCTATTAGAAGTAAAATATCTTCTATCACCTGCCCAATTCTTGCATCTGTAACAACTTCAATAACTCCTGGCATGGGCTGACCTTGTGAGATTCGTTTATAGGCATAGCTTGTAATTGTAGCAACATCATGAGTAAGTAAAACTCGGTTTTCTTGGGCTGCCCATGCTAGGATAGTTGGGTCATCTTCACCCAAAAGACCAACATCTTGGACTCTGACAATATCAATATTTGAGTTACGTCGCCACAATCCCCTCACAATAGTATTATCAAAATTCTCGTCAGCAAGCAGTTTTAACATACTTCCCGTTCTGCTTTCCGCGCCAGTAGTCTATCACGCAACCCTTGGGAATCAAATCTGGCCTCATTTATTCTACGAATTTCCTGTGCTTGTTGCTGTCTTTGCTGTAAATACACTTCCACTTCTTGTTGATGATTGAGATAGAAGGCAATTGTAGCATAAATATCAGCAAGTTTAAGGGATGGATAACGGTAAGCAATTTCCTCTGCTGTTGTTCCTTGTTTAAAAACAGCAATTACCGTATCGAGTGTTACACGAGTTTTGCCTATCCTAATCACACCATCGGTGGTAAATTCCAATGGTGGGGGTTCAGATGCGATTCCTTCAGAGAGATTCACTAACGCTTGTGCCATAATTAATAACAAGTTAGTTATGTTTAATAATAGCAAATATTGGTTTAGATATACCTTTGGATTTACTCCCATAGAAATACAAAACTGGATGACTCCCGAAGTATTCTCTTGAGCATTGCCGATAATTGATATCGCTACATAACATTTTAGCAACTTCCGTAGATTTGAATGCGATAACATTAGATTCAGTGTATTTACTATTCAGGATTTCCCGAAAATGTCAAAACTGCAAGGTAAGAAAATTGCACCCATACCCATGTCAGCCGACATTAGTGTGGTTGATTTAATTAACAATTACTTTACCGCTTACAACTCAGCCCGGTTACGCGAAGCTTGTCAATTACTAAGTCAGGATATCTTTCAACCCGGTGTCACCGTTGGGGTGAGTCTTTCCGGTGCTTTGACACCAGCAGGTTTTGGAGTTTCCGCCTTAGCACCTTTAATTCGTCATGGTTGCATTGATTGGATGATTAGCACTGGTGCAAATCTTTACCATGATATGCACTATGGTTTAGGTTTTGAATTGTTTGCTGGTAGTCCGTTTTTAGATGATGTCAAATTACGGGAAGAAGGAACAATCCGTATTTATGACATTATTTTTGGCTATGATGTCTTATTAGAAACTGACGCTTTTATCCGTAAAGTTCTCCAAGCTGAACCTTTTCAAAAGCGCATGGGAACGGCTGAATTTCATTATTTGCTGGGTAAATATGTACGGGAAGTAGAAAAACAATTAGGTGTACAACATTCCTGTTTGTTAGCCACAGCTTATGAATATGGCGTACCGATTTATACTTCTTCCCCTGGTGATAGTTCTATAGGTATGAATGTGGCAGCGTTAGCTTTAGAGGGTTCTAAGTTGGTGTTAGATCCAGCTATTGACGTGAATGAAACTGCGGCGATCGCCTACGCTGCACGGGAAACAGACGGTAAAAGCGCGGCTGTAATTCTTGGTGGTGGCAGTCCTAAGAACTTTTTGTTACAAACACAACCGCAAATTCACGAGGTTTTGGGATTAGAAGAAAGAGGACATGACTTCTTTGTCCAGTTTACCGATGCACGACCAGATACAGGCGGTTTATCGGGTGCGACTCCAGCAGAAGCGGTGAGTTGGGGTAAAATTGACCCAGACGAGTTACCGAGTACGATAGTTTGTTATACCGATAGTACAATTGCGCTGCCTTTGGTAACAGCTTATGTTTTGAATCAGTGCGAACCTCGTCCTTTAAAGCGGTTGTATGATAGACGGGGAGAGTTGTTAGATACTTTGCAAAAAGATTATTTAGCAGCTAAGGATAACCCGGTAGTTAAAGAAGGTGCAGAGGAAGTAGCGACTTATCCCTGCGGTACGCCGGTGAAACGTTAAGGTTTTGTGTAATATTGTGGGTTTGTGGGCGATCGCTTTTCCAGGTGTATCGCCCCTGTATTGGTTCATTCAATGTCTATTTATTACTTTGCTTTGTGATTGCTTGTTTTACTACTTCGATCTCTAACTCAAGTATACGAGCAATTTGTTCTACAGTTAGCCCCTCATTTAACAGTCTAGGAATGGTTTTTAACTTAGTTTCTTCTTTTACTTCTTGATAAAAGTGGGTTTTTTGCCATTCTATTTTGATTTGTCGATTAATGTTAATCCTTAAATCCTGGAAATCCTGATTATAACAGTTTTATTAACCATAAAAAAACACCCATCCAGTTATTTTCCTGAATGGGTATTAATCACAAAAAATCTACAATTCAATTATCAAACATTCCCATAAACCGGAATAGCAGCACCTCTAACATCCTTAGCAGCTTCCGAAGCTAAAAAACAAATTACCTCAGCAATAGATTCTGGTTTTACCCACTTATCTGCGTTGTCTGCACCCATCGCTTGACGGTTGGTAGGGGTATCAATGACACTGGGAAGAACGGTATTTGCAGTGATATTAGTTCCTTTGGTTTCATCGGCTATAGCCTTAGTTAATGCTATCACACCAGCCTTAGCCGCAGAATAAGCCGCTAATTGTCCCGCAGGTTCTACACCAGCACGAGAACTAACAGTAACAATGCGTCCATAGCCATTTTCTAACATTCTTTTCAGGCTATATTTACAAGTCAAAAAAGTAGTATTGAGATTTAATTCAAATTCATTTTTCCAACTATCAAAACTGTATTCATGAGTTTTTCCCATTGAAAAACCACCCACCAAATGAATTAAAACATCTACTCGCATCATGCCATTAATGAGTTGTTCTACAGATGCTTCATCTTGTAAATTAGCCGGGAGAAATTGAATTCTGGCAATATCCGCCGGTGATAAAATTCCTTTGAGCCTTTCCACATCTTTAAGACTACGATAAGGAATAGTAACATCAGCACCTTGGGCTAAAACTGCGGGTGTGACACCTAAACCTAGTCCACCAGTACCACCTGTGAGTAAAACTTGTTTTCCTTTCATGAAAGATGCACTCTATTTGATCTTCATGATTTAAGATAACGGATCTGTTTTAATTATCGAAACAATTGTGTCTAAAACCACGCTTCTGAAGGCGAAAAGTTTTTGGTTCGGGGTATAAATTCTCTTTACAAAAACGGCCTCCTGCCCCCTGCCTCCTGCCTTCGTTAAGGATATCTTTTACTTCCTGCACCCACAACACCGATTTTATGACGATAGGAAAGTTCTGCACCAAACCACCCGGTAAGGCTGGTTAAAGTACCCACAATTAATGATAACAATAAACCCCAAGGTAGTAAATTTGATTCTGCATCACCCCAACGGATAATAAAGTTCAAAGTCGTGAAAACTAGGATGGAAATATTCAGAATTAAATGCGCCCAACCTGCGGTACGTTTGCGGACTCTTTCTATTTGTAAAAAGTCACTCATGCCAATAACTGAAGCGATAATACCAGTAACTAAACCCAGTCCAATTAACCACATCGAAGCCCTAGCCCAGAAAAAATCTCGCGTTAACCAATAGCCAAAGTCACTACCTAAAGCTGCGGCTAAAAAGGCGATAGGAAAGATGATACTCAATGGATGTAGAGGATGTCCGGCTATGGATACGGTGCTGGGTACACCACTATCTAAATATTCTCGATCATCGCTTTCAATAATGGGCGGTAAATTGGGAAATGGTGTAGAATTTGGTTCTGTAGTTTCCATTATTTAATATCCTTTTATTCAGCAGTAGGAATTTTTGTGACATCAGCTTCAGCTTGTAAAATTAATTTGCCTTTTGCTACCTCCAATTTATTAACGCGCAGACTCATTCCTTCTAAATCAAAGTTGTTTAAATTGAGAATTTCACTGGTTGCATCTATCAAAGCTTTGGTTAATTGCGGTGAAAATTCCTGATCTTCTTGATACTCGACATTGTGCAAATATACAGTTTTACCATCACCACTAATGTGAGGAATTGCTGAAAAACAAATTTGTTTAAGTTCACCAATTTCTCTGAACAATATACTAGCATTAAGGATAAATTTACTTTCCCCTGGTAAATGAAAATCTACTTTTTGGGGTGAAATTGTTACCTGTTGTCCATTGACTGTAATTTTCTGACTTTCCAGTTGATCCCGCACATATTCTGAATTAAAAGCGCGATTAATATCAGCTTCTGTTAAAACGACTCGTGCTTTACCTGTGGTTGGTTTTGTAAGTTCAATTTTTCCAAAAGCTACACTGAGAGGATTGATCGCAACGCCAGTAATTTGCATTTCCATTTCTGTCATGCGGAGGTCTTTTTCCATCACTAAACCTTCGCCGGCAATATGCACTTGTTCAACTTCTCCCTGAATCAGTTTTAGCGGTTTAGTTTGGATGTTGACTTCTAAAGTTTCTACTTCGTCTAACTGGCTAGATAATCCTATCTCTGCGGCTTTATTCAGTGCTTTTTCTCCTATCCCTGGTGTTTCTGACATTAGGATCTAACTTGCTAACTATCTTTGAGTCAATTTATAAAAATTTATAAAATTAACTCTAATAATTTATCTGTCTCAGGAGAGATAAGGAAATAAAAAATCTTATATCTGTAAGTAGAAGTCGGCAAAATTACAGCCGATTTTTTTCTCCTGATCGCTGTCTTTCTATCCTGAGTTAATCAGGTAATCGTTCAAAAGAAAGATGCAACTTATCTAGTGATTATGCGAACCTGAAATTGGCAATAACCACGAATACTTTAACAACTATTAATTTGTCGAGGAGAACTCACAATGGTAGCAACTTTAGATGATACCAAAAGAAATGCGATCGCAGTAAAATTAGCAGACATGAAATTACTGCAACAGTTAGTTATTGATAATGAAGAACGATTTTTGCGCGAATCTACAGATAAAGAAATTGCTGAAAATATCCGCCGTATGCTTGATGATGATCGCAAAAATCAAGGTATTCTTGATACTGTGGTAGTTCAATATGGTATTCAAAAAAATGCCGACTCAACAGTGCAACAAATGGTGCAAACAGTTCGCCAATTCATGCAAGGTAATGAATTAAGTTTCTTTGAAAAAGTATTTCAGCATGAGTTGTTGAAGCATCAACAAGTGATGAATGGTTTGACAATTCATAAAGCTGCACAGAGAGTTGGCGCTGATGTCATGGCAGCAATTGGACCTTTAAATACTATCAATTTTGAAAACCGCGCTCATCAAGAACAACTGAAAGGAATTTTAGAAATTTTGGGTGTGCGGGAACTGACAGGACAAGATGCAGATCAAGGAATTTGGGCAAGAGTTCAAGATGCGATCGCTGCTATTAGTGGTGCGGTAGGTAGTGCTGTCACCCAAACTTCTGACAAGCAAGATATGAATATTCAAGATGTTCTGCGTATGGATCACAATAAGGTAAATATCTTGTTTACAGAATTAATGCAAAGCGATGATCCTCAAAAAATTCAAGAATACTTTGGACAAATTTATAAGGATCTGAGCGCCCATGCAGGTGCGGAAGAAGAAGTTGTTTATCCTAGAGTACGTCCTTTCTATGGTGAGGCTAACACTCAAGAATTATATAATGAACAAGCTCGTTGGGGTCCTTGGTTTGAGGAATTGAGAGCTATTAGCCCTTCTGCACCGGAATTTAAAGACAGACTCAGACAAATTTGGGATGAAATTGGTGATCATATTCGTCAAGAAGAAAGCACAATGTTTGCGGCTATTCGTAACAATATGAGTAGTCGAGAAACTGAAGAATTAGCTACACAATTCAAAGCCGCTAAGAGCAGAATTCAAGAACGTATGGGAGGCACCAGAACAGAAGCCACTGTTTAGAATTTTTCTGTTTGCTAAAAAATACACTATTTCTATTTGATGTTTAAAGTCGGGGTTTAGTAATGCTAAACCCTCTTTATCTTTGTAATTGTTCAGATCCCCATTTTAATTTAGGACTTCTGAATATTGTTCTATTTTTTCTCAGGCAAATTTCTCGGTGGTATCAACTTTCCTTTGTAAAACCGCTTTTCTAACCTACCCAAACCGAACCAAGTTCCCGCACCGCTAATTACAATTAATGTGAGAAAACTAATAGTGAAAATATCCGTCTGACCATAAATAAACATCAGCAAGGGAAGCAATACCCAAACCAAAACTGTCAACACAGCAACTGCTACGCGTAATTTTTGCAAATTAGCCAATGCAGTCCGGCAACTAGCACATTTTTCTGTGTGGGAGTGATATCTATCTAATAAATCCTCTTTTGATAATGGCGGTGATAAAGTTTTACCAAGAAACGGATCAAGACTATATTGATTCACCCAAGAACGCAACTGAAAGACGAACAAATCTGCCTTAGTTGGCAAATAAAACGCCTTGGTAAAATTGCCACTACCACCACTTTTTTCTAAATACCTTTCTTGATGATGTAAGAAAATTTGGTCATCTTCTAAAACGTTATTTTGTCCCAGATGTGAATACCAGCGCGGAGTCAACTTCAAAAATAGTCCTGGTAATTTGGAAGAAAACTTAAAAGGAAAAATCGCAAATAACCGACATTCTCCCTTGCGAATGGGAGTAGCATAAACCACCGTTAAAGTCCTACCAAACTGTTTAGAAGTTAGGTCATGCCACATTAAACCCGGAGCAATAAAAGTAGTATATTGTTTTCCTAAAGTACCTTTGCGTGGTCCTTCTTCCCAAATTCCTTTAAATCCCCATTTTCCAGATTCTACAACTTCTAATTCCACAGGAGATACATTCGCTCGGTTGCCGACAGTACGGTGATGGGTGTAAGGAATGTGACTAGAATCTAAGACGTTTTCCATTAACGTCAAAGCATCATAGGGGATATCTCGAAAAGTATTGAGAAAAACCCAGCCGTCCGGTTCTTCGTCTAAAATGTCAACAACGGGAACCTTGGTTTTAGCTGCATTTTCCGCAGTCCCAGGATAAACAAACAACATTCCTTGTTTAACTGTGGTCGGGAATGAAGTTACACAAGCACGTTGCGAAACTTCCGCTTTTCCTCCTTCAACTTGTTGGGGAATAATTGAACATTTTCCCGTTCCTGAAAAAGCCCAACCATGATAAGGACATTCTAACAATCCATCTTTGTTAATTCTACCTTCCGATAGAGGTGCTAACCGATGGGGACATTGATCTAAAAATGCTCGCCACATCTGCTGATTATTATCCCACCACAAAACAAGATCCCGTTCTAGCAAAGTGAAGCGAGTAGGCTGGAATTTGTCTAAATCTTCTACATAATGAACAGGATACCAAACCTCTTGCCAATCAAAGCGATCTGGGTCGAGTCCACCAGCGGGTAGTTCTTCTGTGGTTCTGGTTTGAGTTGTAACTAATTGAGGAGATGCGTCTGATTGGATCATGCTATTGGACATGGTGGAATCAACAATAATTTTGATTTTCTATCCATAACTAAAGTAACAATTTTTTAATCACTCTGGCGGGTAGATTTCAAAAATCAGCCGATTGTTTAAAGTTGTATGAGTTAAAGTTAAATCATGTTAATACTATGGTAGTAGATACGGGAAAAAGTGCAGCAGCTAAAACAGCTTTGCGTCAAGCATTGGCTGCTTGTGGTGGTAATACTAAGGATAAAACTGTAATTGCGGCAATTGAAAATCTCCAATCTTTCAACCCAACGACAGCACCAGCCCAAAGTGGTAGTTTAATGGATGGTGAATGGTTGTTGATCAGTGCGCCAAATTTTCCTCAAGGTGAGCAACTTGCAGATGGCAGATTTGCCTATACTTTGGGTCGTCTGGCTTTTAATATGTTTCAACCAACAAAATTAAAAGTGGTAATTGATCGGGTTTTTCAACCTGTGTTTCCCTTAGAAAATGGTGAAGTGCGAAGTTATGATATTGTTGTTGAATTTACTACTATTGATGACTCTATTCCTCAACTTTCTGGAATTGTTCGCAACCAAGGAATTTGTCAACCTGTGAATGATACGGTGCTGCAAGTACAATTTACGGGAGGAATTTTAAAACCGCAGTCTGCAACGAAAATGCAGGAATGGAAGGCGGTTTTTGGTCAGGGTAAGCCGGAAAAGAAAAGTTGGCAAAATATTTTGATGTCTGGTTTTTTGAGGTTGATGTTTGGTTTAGTTCCTCCCCAAACTATGAACCCAGAAACTGGAGAAATTTCTTTTATTATGAATCGTTCTCCTAAAGGACGTTTAGAAATTCTTTATTTAGATGAGGAATTGCGAATTACTCGTGGAGAAAAGGGAACTGTTTTAGTTTGTGAGATTAGGTAATCTGTGTTATGGGGATTTCTATGACAAATTCTGTGCCATAACTAGGATCAGAACCAACATAAATATTTCCTTGGTGCTTTTCGATAATTTGATAGCTAATGGCTAAACCTATACCAGTTCCCTTGTTGACAGGTTTAGTTGTAAAAAAGGGATCAAATATCTTACTTTGTAATTCTGGACTAATACCAGGTCCATTATCTCGGATGGTAATTTTGATCTTCCCGGAATCAGTTTTTTCGGTTTTAATAAATATTTGTTTTTGCTGTTGTTTTTCTTGTTCTAATAAGGCATCAATAGCATTACTGAGGATATTCATAAAAACTTGGTTGAGTTGGGCTGGATAACACTCAACTAAGGGTAAATCTCCATATTGTTTAATAACTTCAATTTCTGGTTTCAGACGATGATTTAAAATTAAAATTGTACTGTCGATACCTTCATGAATATTGACCGCTTTTTTATCAGCTTGATCTAGCCGAGAAAAGTTGCGTAAAGATAGTACAATTTCCCGAATCCGATCAGTCCCCATTTTCATCGAGGTCAGGATTTTTGGTAAATCCTCAATGATAAAATCAAGATTTATTTCAGATGTGTAATTTTCGATAACAGGATTTTCTGCTGGATATTCTTGTTGATAGATTTTAATTAAATCTACTAGAGATTGAATATAATTATGAAGATGAATAAAATTACCATGAATAAAATTAATAGGATTATTGATTTCGTGAGCTAACCCAGCCACCATTTTACCCAAACCAGACATTTTTTCAGTTTGGATGAGTTGGACTTGTGTGGTTTTCAGTTCTTTTAAAGTCTGTTCTAGTTGTCGCGCTTGCAGTCGAGAAGTGGCATTTGCAGCTGAGAGTGCTTTGAGGTTGTTGTAGGCTTTAGAATGATAACGAATGCGGGCAATTAACTCAACTACATCTGGTAATTTAATTAAATAGTCATTTGCACCAGCAGCAAAAGCATCGGCTTTAGTTTGTGGATCTTCTTTACTGGAAAGCATGACAATAGGAATGTCATAAGTTGCGGGATGGGAGCGAAACCAACGTAGTAGCATTAAGCCATCAATATCAGGCATGATCATGTCTAATATGATGACTGTGGGAGCAATAGAAATGGCTTTTTGAATAGCTTTTGCCGGGTCGTCTATAAAGTGAAAAGCAATGTCTTTCTCGTTAGCGAGTAATCTACAAATAGCCTCACCAATTATTAGCTGATCATCAATTAATAAAACTGTGACTACATCTGTATTTAACTTGACTGTAGACAGACTATATGAAAGTTTATTTTCCTGATTCAACGACGGTGATGATGTCTTGGCTGTTGGTGGCGTTAGCGGGAGGGCTGTAGATGTGGATATCATTTTTATAGATCCTCATAATTATGGTTTTTAAGAAAATTAAAGTATAGATTATTTCCCCTTAAACTCAGAATAACCTAAGTTAATAATAAATAAAGCTTTAGTTTGCAATTCGTAAACAAACTAATACTGTTGACTTTCCTGAGAAAGCTAGTTTATTTTGCAAAAGTTTCTAGGTAATTTTTGGTATTTCTTCACAAAAAATCAGGAATAGGAAATAGGTTAGGGACTTCAAAATAAAAAAATATACAAATATTTCTTGTGGTGCGGGCATCTTACCCGCTAATTATCAAGGGCAGGCAGGATGCCTACCCCACAAGATGAGATCATTTATGTTCTGGAAGTCCCTTATTGCCATCTGGTTAAAGATTTTGTACAGGCTGTTGCGATCGCTTCAACTGGTAAAATTTGTACTACTGCATCTAATTCTACTGCGGCTTTTGGCATTCCATAAACGACACAGGTTTTGCTATCTTGGGCGATAGTGTGCCAACCTATATCCCGTAGCAATTTTAACCCTTGAGCGCCATCCCGACCCATACCCGTGAGTAACATTCCCACACCGTTACCTTGCCAATATTTAGCCACAGCTTGAAAAAAGACATCAACGGAGGGATGATAGAAACTATTTAGAGGTTCTTCTTGATAGTCAAGAGTTTGGTCAGCACGCATCACCAGATGATGATTTGTACCAGCAACTAACACTTTACCTGGTTGTGGTAAATACCCGGATTTAGCTAGATGGACTGGTAAAGAAATTTGCCCATCTAACCAAGTAGCGAAACCTTGAGCAAATTGGGCATCAAGATGTTGGACAATGACGATAGAAGCGTTTAAATTGCGGGGAAACTGGGACAGAATAGTAACTAATGCTTGGGGACCACCGGTAGAAGAACCAATGACTATGAGGGGTGGGTGTAGTTCTGAGGAAGTTGTGGGTTTGAGTGGTGGGTTAAATTGCGATCGCGGACGGGAAGATTTACCAATTAATCTAGCAATAGTGGATATTTTCTTTAATAATCTAATGCTACTATCTGTAGGCTCACCTAAACCTATACAGGGTGTATTAACAGCATCTAAAGCTCCATAACCCATAGCTTCAAACACTTTAGCTGCATAACGATTAACACTAGCTGTCACCATGAGAATAGCACAGGGGAATTGACTCATGATGAGGCGTGTAGCTTCAACTCCGTCCAGATTGGGCATGACTACATCCATTAATATCAAATCTGGTGTATCTTCTGCACACTTAGCTATAGCTTCTACACCATCATAAGCAATCCAAGCTAAATCATATTCTGGTACTTTTGATAGAATGCGTCGTAGTGCTTCCACTGCGATGATTAAATCGTTAACAATAGCAATTCTCATAAAACAGTCGTATTGGATTTGTAAACGAACTCATGAAAATATAGATATAGCCAATCTATTGTACAATTAATTATGTAACTTCAAGCTCTACCCGGATTTCTCACAAGAGTAAAAAATAATTAATGAAAAGCTACACCAAGTGACATTTATTTGATACATGAAGCGCAGCGATGATAAAAAATAGATGTCACAGTATAAATTCGATAAAAGTCGTAATAAATTCTACGCCAAATAGCTATCAGATACGGTGATAAAGATTCTTTTAGTGAAATCAGACATCAGAAAACAGAGTTAAGAAAAAACTGAGTTCTCAACCCTAAATAAAAACTAAGAATAAGCTATTGAATTGGCGAATAATTAATTAACCAACTGTTAATTTGATTTATGCTGATTCATTTTAATATTTATTGTCAAAATAATCAAGATAGAGTAAAATTAAGTTATACCCTCAGTCAGAAATAAGGTATAACTCAATGGCTAGTATCAAAACAGCAATTTCCATTGAAGAATCACTGTATGATCAAGTTAATGCTTTAGCAAAGGAAATGAAAATTCCTCGCAGTCAATTATTTGCTATAGCAATGGCAGAATTTTTACGTCGCAAAAAAGATCATCAATTATTGCAAAGTATTAATGATGCTTATGCAGATGATTTAGATGAATCTGAAAAAATAATGTTAGAAAAAATGCGACAACATCAAGGAAAATTACAGCAAAAAGAATGGTAAAACAAGGTGATATTTACTGGATTGATTTAGGAGAACCAATAGGTTCTGAACCTGCTTATCTTCGTCCTTATGTAGTAATCCAAAATGATTTACTCAACGGTTCTCAAATTAGAACTGTAATAGTTTGTGCCTTAACTTCTAACTTGCGACGAGCAAAGGCAATGGGGAATGTTTTATTAGAGTTAGGAGAAGCTAACCTTGATAGAGAAAGTGTAGTCAATGTCTCGCAAATTTTTACAGTAGATAAAGCTGTATTAATTGATAAAATTGGTACATTATCTAAAGCAAGAATTAGACAAATTTTAGCAGGTTTATTAATGGTAACAGAACCACAGGAAATAGATTTAGATGATATTTAAATATTAAAATTAAATTCATTACCCCTCACCAATAACATCAATTACAGCTTTTAACAATGTACTATCATGAAAACTGCTTTTAGTTAAATAATAATTTGCTCCTGCTTCTAACCCTTGAATCCGATCTTCTTCCCGGTCTTTATAAGAAACAATAATCACAGGTAAATTTTTCAATTTAGCATTAGTTCTAATTTGGGTGGTGAGTTCAAAACCATTCATTCGGGGCATATCAATATCTGTCACCACTAAATCATAATCACCGCTACGAACTGCATTCCATCCATCCATACCATTAACAGCCACATCTACTTTATAACCATTATTTTCTAACAATTTGCGCTCCATTTCTCGCACAGTAATCGAATCATCCACAACCAAAATCCGTTTATAGGTTTTGTTAACTGTTTGACTAGAAGACTGATTAACTTGACTAAGTTGCCCACTAGAAAGAATTTTAGTAATAGAACGGACAATATCTTCAACATCAACAATTAACACAGGAGAACCATCATCCATCAAAGCTGCGGCGCTGATATTAGGAACTTTACCCAGTCGGGGATCTAAAGGACGAACGACTAAACTACATTCACCGAGAAAACGATCTACAACTAATCCATAATATTTAAGACGATTACTGCCAGTAATGCGTGTTCCTCCATCACTGATGACAACAACAGATAGGTATTCTTTGTTGGCATTTTGTGATGGTAATTCTAAAACTTGATGAGCAGAAATTAAGCCGACTGGTTGATCGTTGAGCATGAAAAAGGGTTGATTTTCAGAGATAATAATTTCTTTAATTGGCAACTTTACAACTCGATCAATTCGTGCTAGTCCAAAAGCATAAGGTTCATGAGATATTTCTACTAATAAAGTTCGTAAAACTGATAAAGTTAGGGGCAGTTGTAAGTATAATGTTAACCCTTTTCCGGGTTGGGAAACCGCCCGCAGAATACCACCAACTTCTCGCACCGTGCTATGTACCACATCTAAACCCACACCTCTACCGGAAATTTCAGTCACAGTTTTGGCGGTGGAAAAACCTGGTAAAAATAAGAATTCCATTAACTCATTTTCGGTGAGTTGGGCGGCAATTTCTGGGGTGATATGGTTTTTATTAATTACCTCTTGACGCAAAACTTCCATATCAATTCCCCGTCCATCATCGGCAACAGTAATTAATAACATTCCGGCTCGATGTAGGACTTCAATCCGAATATTTCCCTCTTCGGGTTTACCCACTGCAAGACGTTCTTCGGGTGTTTCCATACCATGATCTATAGCATTTCGCAAGATATGAAATAATGGCGCTTCTAGTCTTTCTAAAATATCCCGATCTACAAGGGTAGATTTGCCGATGATTTCTAGATTTACCTTTTTACCTAATTCTCTGGCTAAGTCGCGCACCATGCGAGGAAAACTTTGTCCTCTTTCCGCAAAGGGTGTGGCGTGGGTGGCGATGACTTGACGATAAAGACGATCTCCCAAATTAGAAAAACGCTGACAAAATAATTCCAGTTCGTTATGGCGATCGCCCAATAACTGACGACATTCACCGGCTGTTTGTCGAGCATTGCTCATTTTCTCTTCTATTTGTCTGTTCTCATAACGCTGATCTTCTGTTTCATCATTCCCCCATAACTCCTGCAATTGATCCAATAGGCTGGATAATTTGACTTGATTTGCTTTTAGCTTCAGCAACGAATCTGCAAATGTTTCTAACCATTTGGCTTCAACTAATGATTCTCCTGCTAAACCCATCAAACGATTAAGGTTGTCTGCACTTACTCGCACCACTCGTTGTTGTACGATGTCTGGAGGTTGGGGACTCTTTACTGGGGACTGGGTACTGGGTACTGTATAAGCAGCTGAGGGTATAGGTTCTTCTTTCTCCTCTACTTCCCCTGCTACCCCTGCTCCCTGCTCCTTATTTCCTGGGGATGAAATGATATGAGCGATCGCATTCACTAAAACTTCTATACTGTGATCGTCAAATTGCGGTTCTGTGTTGCCAACACAAGACTCAGCCATTTGTAATAGCATATCCACTGCTTGTAGCAAGACATCAATATCAGGAGGAGTTAAGGTAATGTTGCCTGACTGAGCAGCTACAAAACAATCTTCCATTTTATGGGCAAGGGTGACAGCCGGATCAATTTGGACAATTCTTGCTGCTCCTTTAATTGAATGGGCTGCCCGCATTAAGGCTGCTAATTCTTCTGTGGGGTGAGGCTTGGTTTCCAGTGCTAACAGGGATTCATTCAACACTATACCTTGGGCTTTTACCTCCATGCTGAATAAGTCTAGTAAAGAAAGATGACTGAAATCTGATTCTTGTCTCATGACAGCAACTTTCTCCTTAAAGACATGAATAATAATTCATCATCAATGTAACTTAGGCTGCGTGATTGCCAATGAAAAAAGCCTTTGGTATAAGTGTTAATTGTTGATGTTGCACTGTTGGGAGCATCTCTTAATTCATTGTTATTAAATCTGGATAAACCATAGAATTCATCCACCGGAAATACCCAAGTGTTATCACCTTTTTCAATTACGATCATCCGCGAATAAACTATAGGACTTAAAGCTTCTGCTAGGGTTTGGGCAGTTTCCAAATGTAACAAGTTGCCCAAAGAAATACACAATTGTAATTCTCCTCGGATATTTACCAATCCTTTTAAGATTTCGTTGCTGCGATGGGGTAGAGTATGAATTCCAGTAGGTGATATGGTTTCTTTTAAAATTTGTGCGGGAAGTGCCAGCCATTCTCGTTGTAACCGGAAAATAGCTACTGTCAGGGTTTGTGTTGTGGTTAAGGTTTCAGATTCTGTTGGGAAATGTACTAGCTGATTTTTTTCCTCTACTTTTGTTTCTGAGAAAAACTGAGTCCATTCATGCTGATAGTTTTTAGGGATGGCACGATCTAGCAAATTGCGTCCAGCAGCAGAGTAAACGGGACAATTACGACAATGAATCAAATTGGATAATTCTGGACAGGTGCGATCGCCAGCAATTCCCATTATATTCCAGCAACTTTCAATGGAATTCATGATTAATTGTCTCCCATGAATTTGTTACTATTACCAATGTACTGCTCTACAGTATCATTTACTTTAAATTTGCTCATCTCTTGACGTAAGCCTTGAGCAACTTGATTTAATTTGGTAATTGCTTGATTAATTTCCCGTAAAGAAGCCGCAGTTTGCACAGAATTACTACTTAATTGTGACATGGCATCACTAATTTGCATTGCTCCCTGAGACTGTGCTTCCATACCTTGACTGACTGTTTCATATCTTGGCGTTAATTCTTGTACTTGCTCAATAATTTGCCCAATTTGACTACTAATATTAGCTACATCTTCCACACTTTTTCCTACTTCTGCGGCAAATTTATCCATTTCCATTACTCCTGTAGAAACGGAAGATTGCATTTGTTTGACCATCTGTTCAATATCTATTGTTGCTACTGCTGTTTGATCTGCTAGTCTTCTAATTTCTCTCGCTACCACTGCAAAACCTAAACCATATTCTCCAGCTTTCTCCGCTTCTATGGCTGCATTTAATGACAGTAAATTTGTTTGATCTGCTACTTTAGTAATTGTGACAACAATATTATTAATGTTATTGGCTTTTTCACTAATTACTCCTAATCTTCCAGCAATAGAATTAGTAGCTTCTACTAATTGACGCATGGTAGTTTCCATCTGCAATAAGTCTTTTTGACTATC
>JBJOKS010000011.1:0-151680 GCA_046045965.1 Cyanobacteriota bacterium
AAACCAAATGTTAAGTTAATTGTCGCTCCTTTTCCCGATCTACAACGAGGATCTGACCAGTTTTTTTTCAACAATTCTCTCAAAGCCTCTTGACAAAAGACTTTCAGGCTTAACTTGTCACCAATGTATGTACGTTGATTTGCCGATGTACACAAGACTCTAGCATTTCCAATACTTGCAGTGTGGAACGTGCCATACGACTGACTTCGGAGAAGATGATTACATCTTTGGCATTGGCTGTTTCTGTAATTAGTTGTCCTACTCCCCGTTTCTGCCATTGCTCCCGTCCAGACACGGTATCTTCTATGAATTGAATGGGACTTAACCCGTGGATGTTGGCATACTCTAATATGCCATGCCTCTGGTTTTGCAGGTCTTGGCGATCGCTGGAAACTCTCAAATAAGCATAAATTACCATAACTCCATTAGCTGTCGGAAAAAACTACTTCGGATATTTAATCGAACGGATATACTTTAAATTAAACCACGAAAACTGAACATATGTGTTCGGAGTAAAAGTTCTTTTTTTCTGGACACTTTTGGACGGCAATTTGCCAAAAGCCTTACCACAACAGGGTTACAGCTTATTTGCAAATAATGTGGTTTCAAAATCGTTGTTTGCGGTTTCGTTGCCTCTTATTTGCAGTTATTGTGGTTTCTTTGCTTTTCTTATTTGCAAATAATGTGGTTTCAAAATTGCCTTGTTTGCGGTTTTGACGATTTATGTTTGCAGTTCGCTACAGCTATTTTCTCTAAAGCCTCACTCAGGGAAGAACATTCATGGTCTGTAGTAATTTTGGCATCTGCATATTTACGTAACCCCGTACCCACTAACCCCGGTGCATGACCATCAATGGGGATTCCCAAACCTTGCGCTAAATGAATTTTATCCATTATTTCTGGACTATCAGCCAACACCCCTGGTACATTCATCACCTCACTTAAATAAGAAACACCATGTTTAACCAGTTGATGGAAATCGTTTACCGTCAGGGTTGCACCGGCAGTTTCAAAAGTAGTAGCAGGGACACAAGCAGGAAAACCAAAAGCAATTTTGAGGGGAGTTTGTAGGGCATTATTCACCATGAAGCGGATACCCTCTAAACCCAGAACATTAGCGATTTCGTGGGGGTCAGAAACAGTGGCAACCGTACCATGCACCGTTGCTAATCTTGCGAACTCAGTCGGTACAAGCATGGAACTTTCAATATGAATATGGGCATCCACAAAACCAGGAAGAATGTACTGTGAATATTGTCCCTGGTCAGGGATTATGGTTTGAATGCGTCCATCTTGAATGTGAACAGTACCCGGAAAAATGCGACGGTGGAGAACATCAACAATATTGCCAGCAATGGTAAAATTTTTCATAATTTTATTGTTATGCAAAATAAATTTTATATTTAGGAGAGGGAACAGGAAGGATCAGGAAATAAGAAATACAGAGATTTTTGTTTGTTCTAAAAATGTTAAATTAATTTTGCTCAGATACTTGTGTCAAGGTTTTAGGATTACGGTTCAAGCTACTCAAATAAGTCACAATCAATAGTAATAAGTAAAAAATTACCAATTATAACCAGTGTTATTTAAACAGCAACGAGCTATTGGCATTGATGTTTTACATTTAGCATTACCCTTGGTTGGTCAGTCATTACTGCAAACCTTAATTGTTTTGGTTGACCGGATCATGCTTGGTCACTACAGCATAGCAGCACTGGCATCAATGCGAATTAGTGGCAGTTTTTTTTGGTGTTTAGAAGGTATTCTTTCTGCCATTGCCGTGGGTACAGTCGCCTTAGTGGGTCGGGCTATTGGTAGTGATGATAGGTCTTTAGCTGCTGCTGCGGCTCGTGGTAGTTTGCTATTTGCTGTAGTTGTAGGAATTACAGCTTCAGTTCTATGTTTACTTAATCCTATACTTCTGACAAGTTTCCCTAGCACCTCTAGCGGTTTCATCTTGAGCTAAAGTTTCAGGATCATTCAAAGCGGAATGGTAGCGGAGTCTGTTGCAAGCGATATCTAACCAACCCTGCCAATTGCCAATCCAAAATCTTACTGTTTTGTCTTTACTGCCACTGATTATCTGTTTGCCATCAGGACTGAAGACTACTGATTCGACACTGCCATTGTGCTTAAAAGGTGAGCCAATTAGTTTACCTTTCAAATCCCATAAATATATAGCACCACTATCTACCGATACTCCACTGACTCCAACCGCAATCATCTTACCATCTGGGCTGAAGGCTAGGCTTCTTGCAGGAGCAGGGAGATCGATTTTTAGGAGTTGTTCACCTTTGAGATTCCAGAGTCTAACTGTATTGTCATTGCTACCACTAGCAATCATCTTGCCATTTGGAATAAACGCGACTGAAGTAATGATATTGGTATGTTCTCTAAAGGTTTTGCCAATGGGATTCCCTTGCAAGTCCCATAGTCGGATGGAGTTGTCCTTTGCGTCAGCACTGCCACTCGCACTAACAATCATTTTGCCATCAGGACTGAAGGCAACCTTATTTACCTCATCTTGATGGGCTTGAAATGGCGGTTTAAGTTGTTTTCCTTGAAGATTCCATAGCTGAATTTGCCCTTTAATGTCACCACTGGCGATTATCTGCCCATCTGATACTGTTGGCGAAACATTACTTAACATTAGATAGAGGGGAGCTTCGGTGTAATACATGGAATAAGGAAAGGGCTTTTCCCGTGTATTACATGGGGGATGAAAAAAGTAAGAAGGAAACGCTCTCTTATTAATAAACTAGAATAAACACCTGTGGAGACGAGTATATGTGCTTACATCCTTCAGAAATTCCCCCAGTCCCAGAAGAAACGGCACGTGTAGCTGTTGCAGCATTCCCCAAAGGTAATATGTATATGCGTCTGCGCGACGAACTTGGAATCTTCTTTCAGGATGAAGACTTTGCATCTGTGTATCCACAAAGAGGGCAGTCAGCACAAGCACCTTGGCGACTAGCGATGGTATTGATAATGCAATTCTTAGAAAACCTGTCGGATAGACAAGCAGCCTCTTCAGTGCGAGCAAGAATTGATTGGAAATATGCTTTATCCTTAGAATTAACAGATCCAGGCTTTGATTTTAGCGTTTTAAGTGAATTCCGCGACCGACTAATCTCCGGGGGTGTCGAGCAGCAAATACTAGACAAAATGCTCTCAAGATTTCAGGAATTAAAACTGTTATCAGCACGGGGAAAACAGCGCACCGACTCCACCCATATTCTTTCCGTAGTCAGAGAGTTAAGTCGATTAGAAAATCTAGGGGAAACTCTAAGGTATGCTTTGAATGCTGTAGCAGAAGTTGACCCAACTTGGCTCAAATTACTGGCTTCCCCTGAGTGGTACGACCGATATTCAAAACGTTTTGAAGATTATCGACTGCCCAAAACTGCACCAGAACGAGAAGCATTGGCTATCCTCATTGGGGCAGATGGCTTTCGTTTACTTGATGCCGTCTATGCAGAAACGTCTCCACTTTTTCTGCGAAAGCTGCCAGCAGTGGAAGTTCTACGTCAAGTGTGGCTACAACAATATCATGCGCCCACAGATAAAATTGAGTTACGCAATGAACAAGACGGACCACCTTCAGCCGTGAGAATTTGGTCTGCTTATGATTTAGATGCACGTAAAAGCAGTAAACGCACTACTAACTGGACAGGGTATAAAGTGCATCTGACAGAAAGTTGTGATGAAGATGCTCCTCATATTATCACTCATGTAATAACGACTCCTGCTACCAGTCCAGACCAAACAGTGATACCCTCAATCCATCAAGCTTTGGCTGATAAAGAACTTTTACCTGAGCAACATTTAGTTGACCAAGGATACACTTCAGGACCATTGCTTTCTAATTCCCAGAGTGATTATGACATTGATTTGTTTGGTCCAGTGCCTCTCAATGTCGGATGGCAATCAAAAGCAGGTTTGGGATTTGATTTATCCCACTTTCAAATCAACTGGGAGCAAAAAACAGCCTATTGTCCTCAAGGCAAGTGCAGTAGCCGTTGGAAAAAAACTCAAGATACCTATGGAAACCCAGTGATTCGTGTTGACTTCCGGTCTTCTGATTGTTCAGTCTGTCCTGTTCGCTCCCACTGTACCCGCTCAAAAACCAAGCCACGAGGCTTAACTTTACAGATGCAATCTGATTACGAAGTCCTCCAGAAAGCTAGGGAGCGGCAAAAAACTGAACAGTTTCAACAACAGTATGCACTGCGGTCTGGGATTGAGGGAACTATTTCCCAAGGGATTCGAGCCTTTGAATTACGCCACTGTCGTTATGTTGGTTTAGCAAAATCCCATCTACAGCATATCCTCACTGCTGCTGCGATGAATCTAGTACGAGTGTTTGCTTGGTGGGAGGAGATGCCTTTGGCGAAAACGCGCAAATCACACTTGGCGAAATTGGCAGACCCGATTCTAGCCTAGTTCATATCTGTTTAATGTTTTGCCCAAAAGCTGATGTAATCTCATTTTTTTTCCATGTATTACATGGAAAATTACCCATTCCTGGGTTATATTTACTGTGTAATACACGGAAGTATTTATGTGGAAAAGGGATATTCAAGGCAAATTTGCCCTGAAAAATGATGATTATCGTCAAGTACGCTCTTTAAGGTTGACTGATGATACCTGGAAGGCTTTGGGTATTGCTGCTGAATGTTTAGGCATGACTAGGGCTGATTATTTGGAATACTTGATTGATGGCAGTCCCCTCCCAAGTATTACACGGGAAAGTTCAGATTTTTTAGTTCCCACTCTCTCAGGATCTCAGCCAGGTATTACACGGTATCAGGAGTCTCACCAAATACCAAGGCTTTCAGAACTGGAAATTTTACGTGACCGCGTTTTGTCTGAACTCAAGCTGGGTAAGCAAGCCTCTGGGTATAAAACTGTTCTCAAGGCTCTCAATCGTTTTATCACTGAACTAACCAGCTAGTATCCTGCTTCTCTGAATTCGCCAACAGTATCCCCATCTGGGCTAAAAACGGCAGAAAAAACAAAGTTGCCCTGCTTCATTGGAGGAGCAACCAAGTTACCTTGAAAATCCCATAACAGAAGTGTTCCATCTGCATCAGTGCTAAGAATTGTTTGACCTTTCGGGCTAAAAGCAACGGAAGTAATTAAACTCTTATGGTGTGTAAAGGGTGAACTAAGAATCGGGGCACCTTCCTGATTCCATAACTGTATAGTAGAGTCTGTAGCACTAGCGATCGTCTTGCCATCAGAACTAATTGCAACTGTATTGCCACCTTCTGGTATGGCTTTGGACAGCAAGCCACTCTCAATGTCCCACAAACGCACAGTGTTATCGCTGGTAATTTGGGCAGACTCAAGCGGACCAAACCATCCACCTACGCTGACCAAGTGTTTACTATCTGGACTCAAGGCAAGATAGGTAATTCTGTTAGTATGACCTTTTAAGGTTGTCAACAATTGACCATTGCGATCGAATAAAGAAATGTCCCCCCAATCACTTCCGCGAGCGATGATTTGACCATTTGGACTGGAAATTTCCAAGTTACCTACACTTTCAAAATTAGGAGACTCTTTAAATTTTTCAATGATTGGTGAAGGTGTTATTGGTTGACCTTGCCAATCCCAGATCTTAAGCACTTGGTCTCCCCGCTCATTCATAATTACAATAAACCGATCGTCTGCACTTAGCTTAAGAAACTTGGGTTGTTTCTCATCTCCTCTAAAAACGCTACGCTCCCTTGAACGTTCTACTGCTTCTAGCAAGCTAGATTGAGTGATTGTAAATACATCATCATTTTGAAGCTGTTTTCCCACCCCCAATGCTTGAATTGCCTGAACCAAACCCTGAGTTGGACTAATAGAAAGTTGATTGATTGATTCAGCAGCTTGGGTTCGCACGTCAGCTAGTTGGGTTTGCCTATCAGCCCGTTTCCATTGCCAGCCAGCAGCGAGAGCAAATAAGACCGCTACTGCCAAGCCACCAGAAAGCCATCGAATAGCCCTACGTTGGAGACGTACTTTCTCTTTTTGAATGCGCTCACGCTCAACTTGTTTTTCTTTTTCTAGGCGATCGCGCTCACCTTGACTTGCATCTAAAAACTGATTGGCTTCCTGACTCAAACCACCGAGAACCTGATTAAAGGTTTCATCTTTTCTCAGTTCTAAAGCCTGCTCTAATCGAGAACCTGACCACAAATCCTCATGAGATTTGGTTTTCTTCCATTGTTCGACATCATCGTTCAAGCGGTTGCGAAGGGCGATCGCCTGACGATTTTCCTTAATCCAACTATTCAACGTTACCCAGGAAGTCAGCAAGGCTTCGTGAGCGATCTCAATCGTGCTTTCTTGGGAGTCAGTTACATGATTACTCACTAATAAGTTATGATTGACCAACTGAGTTAAGATTGTTTGCTCTAGTGGATCGCTAAACTCTGAACGGGTGGCACGTCGGCGAACAGGTTTCCACTCAGTTCCAGATTCTTCATCTTCGCCAATACCCGCTAACTTCAGAAATATTCTCTGAGCCACTAATTTTTCCGATTCAGACAAAGACTTGTAGATTTGATCTACGTGCTGCTGGAGTGCGCCTCGCACCCCACCCAATTTCCGATAGTTGGTGATATTGAGCGTCTTATCTTGAATGCTTTGGCTCTGAACTTCTGTTTCCCACAACAGATTTAGCGTGTACTGCAACAAAGGCAAATATCCAGCCTGTCCTTGCACGTCATCAATGATTTGCTTGACTAATCCAGTCTCAAATACTACACCATGATGGGCAGCAGGTTGTTCGATCGCCAAGCGCAATTCATCCAATTGCATTTCTGCAATCATGGGGCGATGCTTATCTGTCACCTTGATTAAGTCGGGATAGGGACTGAGCCGATCCAAAAAATCTGCTCGCATTGTTGCTACAAGTTTAACCGAGCGATCACCAGCTTTGTCGAGAGTTTTTACCAGTTGCACCAAACTTTTGATGAAGACATCCCGTTTGCTTGACTCAGTGGTGGTAAACAACTCCTCAAACTGGTCGATGAGAATGAACCAGTAGGCATCTGCTTGTTTGAGCGATCGCATTAACTGAGTTAATGTGTCCTCCTTAGCAATACGAGCAATCTGCACTTCTGATTGTTTGTATTTCCCTAACAAACTGGCATACAGGGATTCAAAGGGATCTTGATCGGGAGTGAAAATCAGATTAACAAAGTGGTTTCCTTGCCTTTCTGCCAACCAAGGAATCAGACCGGCTCGAATCACCGAAGATTTGCCGCTTCCTGACGCACCTAGAAGTAACACCAAATTAGTTTGCTCTAGTTCATTCACCAATCCTGTGAGGAACTGATCCCGCCCAAAAAAGCAATCTTTGTCTTCTGATTCAAACTTCTTTAGCCCTTTATAAGGGGATGTAATGATAAATTTGCGAGTTTTGACTTCTTCAACTGATATCTGGATAATTTGTGTTTGGTTAAAGGTAACACTTTGACTATTTGTAACTGACACATCATGGATACTCTGATTGTGTCCATCCTCACCCAGATTTGAAGGAAATTCCTGTGTCATGGAATTACCATCCAGGCTTTAGCTACTAAACTTGCCACTTTCATTACTGGTTCTGCCAGTTCTTCCACTCCTACTAATCCCTTTTTCAAGGCAATTATTGCCTGCTCGACTAAGCTTTTATCGGGTTGGGGCTTTTGTACTTCTTTTTGAATAGTTTGAATCTTTTCATCTGCTATTTCCTTTAATAAAGGATTAAGGGTACTATTTGTGGCAATCGCCTGCTTTAATTTTTCCAGCACACTCAAGGCTTCCTGCAAATTAGTATTCTGTAGTTTTGCCTGAGCCTTATTCTGATTGACACTACTTCCTTGCTCTGCCTGAATTTGGCTCAGATCGATCTCACTGCTGCCTGTAATACTCACGCCACTCATAGTTTGACTCTTAGCAGGAGTTGTCGCCTCCTTGCCAACAGCAGCTAGAACACTGGGGAGTTCGCGTTGAAGTTCCAGTTTTTGTTCGGGGGTTAGAGTTTTGATAATTTCTAAAATGTCGCTAATGCTATAAGTAGGCATAGGTCCAATTACCAAAAAACGAATTGTTGACAAAATGTAAAAAAGTGATGTGATTTCTTCCCGAAAGAGTTTAGAGGGGGTTTGGTCTGCATAACTATTTATTATACGGAAACTTTCCGTTTAATCTTTTCCTCAATCCTGATACATCAGGCATTACAACGGATTCTTGTCTGAATATACGGAAAACTTCTTCTTTACCAACTTATTTAGGTAATATACATAATGTTTCCGTATATCCCTTGGTGTTATCAATAATTTTTAACATATCTTGCTATCAATGAAAATGTGGCTGTATCAACGCATAAACAAGCACTTCATGCTGTTATTTCTCTCTATAAAGAGGTATTAAAACAAGATTTAGATTTAAAAGCAGATGCGGTACGTGCTAAAAAAAAACCACATAATATTACTATTTTGGAGATGTCTAATATTGTTTTATCTGGAAGTCCCTTCGTTAAGCAGTACAATCTATTAGTGTTCCTCAAAGGAAGCGATAGTAATTTATTAGAGTTATTTGTTAGAAGTAAAAAAAATGGCTAAAGGGTTTGGTACAAAGCCGGAAAAACAATTAGGATAAATCTTACAGTTAATTCCAGAAGCTAAAGCATATATTCCTGACTCACATTTTTAACAATCTTAAACTTTAATTTAATTTAGTTTGGTTTAGTCCATTTACTCGTTCTCGCTGCTTTTTTATGCTTTGGTTTTTTTGTGGAATATTCAGATTAAGTTTAGCATTCATCCTACTTTTCAGATATATAAATTTTTAGGTTAATAATTTCTTTCAAACTGCTAAGGTAAGTTAGCAACGCATAGATAAAAGTTACAATTCCTAGCATTTCCAGGAATTCTTCAATCACTATAGCACTTAAAGTTATTATCCCCAGCCGTCCAAAAGATACTCTGAAAAACCCACCTACCATTTCCATCCCTAGACTTCCGCTAATATAAAAAATTGCGGCAAGCAGGAATAAATATCGAGTATTCTTAGGTAAATCTAGGAAAAATTGGAAATATTTAAATACAAAAAATATAACGGCAGGTATCCCAAATATAACCCAAGTATGATAAAATATTGGGCTTAAATTAAATGATTCTCTGAGCGATGGAATAATCAAAATTTCGTGGAGACTGAATGCTTCATCTAGACTAAAAACAAAAAATATTAAAGATAGATTTTTCCAATAAATAAAATATTTATCTGTCTTTTTCATGGAAGTAATTACTGCTAACAATCCCGAAGAAAATAATAATATTAACGATGAATACAAAGCAGGAATATTGAACTCTTCATCAAGGCTAAAGAGTTCGTAAAACCATTTTGAGCTTGGAAATGGGAACTCGAAAAACCGGAAATAAGCACTTATAGCACCAGTTAGACTAAGACATAAAATTATAATAATTAAAGGCTTTGTAATTTTTTTAGCAGAGATATAAATTGGTAACTCTACGTCATGAGTAGATGGATGCGGCATATAAATCCTTTAGTAACATTATTAACATTAAGATTAAGATTAAGATTACGGCAAAAATATCAACAGTCCCGCAAAGGCAGGACTATTCAGATCACACTAATTTATTGGTGTCAAAAACAATTTAGCCTCTGCTTGTCTCCTCCGTCTTAACCCTGCTTCCACCTTACTACCAGGGTTTATATATTTAAGAAACGTCACTTCAATTTGATCCCATTGTTTATTTTGCAGAACTCTAGTAATACTTTGAAAACCAGACCTCCCATAGAAATTAGCACCTAAGTTATAACCAAAACTTAATATAGCCCCCTGTTGGTTAGCATTTAATTCGTTCCATACAGGAATTTTTTGCAGAGGTGGTAGATATTTTTGCTCTAGCTGCATCATTAACAATTCTTCTGCTTGTTCCTTGGTAATTGTTTCACCTAATTTCCACTCACTTCCATCTTTTTTGCGAGTAGTTCCCCAACCAATTGTAATAGGTTTACCACCACTAAGAGGATCAGGATAAGCTTTAAGAAATAAACCTTCAAATTCTTTAATCAACGCAACTCCTGGAAGGGGAAGTTGACCAGATGCACCACCATAAAAACCAGAATTTGAGGTTTGACTAATTTGTTTTGGCGAATTATTGACGGTATTATCTACAGTCTGACTAAGAGTTTTATTGATAGCATTATTTAAAGCTATTTGAGTTCTTGGTCCGACAATTCCATCAGCTATAAGCCCCTGTTTTTGTTGAAACTGCCTGACTGCTGCTAAAGTCTTATTACCAAAATCACCATCTATAGTACCTGGATTGAAGTTGAGTGTTTTTAATATTTTTTGCAATTGCTCAACTTTCCTTCCTTTTGATCCTAGTTTAAGAATTTCATTAGGATTGAGAATTAATTCGGTGGACATGACGCTATCCTTGGCTCTAATGTGGGCAGAAAGGGAGTATGCTCCAATTATCCACCAATTGGTATATTTTGATAGTTAAATTAAGGTAAATATTCTTAAAGATTTTTTACTGAAAAGTAAATTCTGATTTGACATTCCACCGTTTACCGTCATGCAGTAGCAAAGCAATAGAAAAGCGAATGACTTCTTGGAAAAGTCGGCGATCTGGGTATTAGTCAGTTCAATGATAATGTAAATAGATAAAAAACAAAAATATGATAACCAATTATGATAATTTATTTTTTAGCGAAAAATATCAAATCAAAAATACCTAATTGATATGCCTTGGTTTGTCAAAATTGAAGCGGGTGTAGTGGATAAACCCATTTTTGACCAATATGTACCCGCCCATACAGCCTACGTAAAAGCCCTAATAGCTAAAGGACACAAAGCCAAAACTGGCTATTGGGCGCAAAGGGGAGGGGGGATGATGCTGTTCGAGGCAGCGTCAATGGACGAAGCACAGGCAATAGTTGCGGCTGATCCCTTGGTAGTCAACGGTTGTGTGCGTTATCAACTTTACGAATGGAAAATTGTTATAGAATGACACACAATTATGGAAATTTGATGTTATGATGATTTCAGACCTGGATCTATGCGATCTCAACACCCAAACTTTGTCAGGACCGGAAGGTAGCAGCAATACGGGATGCTTGTGGTAGGCGTAGTCTCCGGGTCGCCCCATTTTTAGGAGTGCTTTGCAGCAATGCCTGGTTTTGGAGATATTGTACAAAAAGCTTTTTACCTGGGTGTAGGCTTGGCTTCTTACGCTGGTGAGAAAGCAGGGGGAAAATTAGCCGAACTGCGATCGCAAGTCCAAAAACTGGCTGACGAAATGGTGGCTAAGGGTGAAATGAACACAGAAGAAGCTCGTCGTTTCGTAGAAGATATGATGAAGCAAGCCCAACAGCCCCAAACGCCTGGTGAAACTTCGGAAAAAACAGCCCCTTCTGAACCCCGTCGCATCGAAATTTTGGAGGTAGACGAAGAACCTGCTGTCAAAGAAGTCCCGAAAGACAATGTGGATCACCTGCGTCAACAAGTGTTAGACCTGAAAAAACAATTAGAACAGCTTAAACGCGAGCAGTAAAAACTAATTTTTTACCCTGAGCATCAGCAAAAGTGGGAATTTAAATTTTTGATTTGGGGAATGACGCTATATCCAAAACTGGTTTGATGTGCATTGTATATTGTATATTTTAGCACTAAAAACCAGGTAACGGAAAGCGTCCTGTGTGTAGCCATTAAGACAGTTAAGCTTATGGAACCGTGGCAAAAAGACTTAGTTGAAATCATCGAAACTGTGGCTGATGAAGTAGAACGCTTCTTCCAAGGAATGAATGACATGGTAGATGCATTTTTTGAGCTAACGGAAGAAATTACCGAACAGGTACAGAATAACATTGCTGCTGACATTGACCAGTATTTACAGGAATTAGCGGAACCGCTTTTGGAAGTATACTGGGAACTGGAAGACGTGGTATCAGATGTAGATCCGGGTTTTCCCTATGCAGTGGAAGCTACAATCGAAAATAATCCTGCTTGTATAGGTTGTAGCAATTATCATGGTCAAGTATATGGTGGTAACTTATTAGTTTGTGCTATGCACCCTCACGGTTGGGATGACGCGAGTTGTCCAGATTGGGAAAAGAACGGTAATGAGTTTTGAGTGTTAAATTAGTATTAGTATTAATTAATGAATCTCTGCATTTTTCAAGAATAATTTTATGAGTAATTCTGCACCTGAGACTGTAACCCCAGCAACTCAAGAAATGAAATATGGGGAAAGGGAAATACAAGAAGGAAAACTGATTACATTTCCTAATCCGCGTGTGGGTCGGCGTTATAATATTGATATTAGTTTACCGGAATTTACCTGTAAATGTCCGTTTTCTGGTTATCCAGACTTTGCGACTATTTATATTTCCTACATCCCTGATGAACGGGTGGTAGAGTTGAAGGCTTTGAAGCTGTATATTAATAGTTATCGCGATCGCTATATTTCTCACGAAGAAACAGCAAATCAAATTTTAGATGATGTAGTTACTGCTTGTGAACCTTTGGAAATGACCGTAAAAGCTGACTTTACTCCCCGTGGGAATGTGCATACAGTTGTGGAAGTAAAGCATAAAAAAGAAAAAGAAGAGATTTTTTAACCCAGGTACGTAGTGAGGACTTAAGTCCTCATTACCAACTTTTTGGATATTTTTTGATGTGTTACTAACCAACCATTCTCCAAATACTAGGTTTAGGTAAAGTGATATATTCAGTAAAGTAGGTATATCCAAAGCTCCCCATTAATTTTTGAGAAATTTCCGACGAATCAACCTATTAATCAATTTTAATACATTACCTGCAAAAGAAGTAATAAAGCGGTAAGTTTTGCGAACCTTATTTAAAAATGAATAAGGTACTCGTAACCGCAAAGGGTAGAAAATAGGCAAATATATCAAATAATAAGCCTTTTTCAGATCATCCCATTTTGAGCAGCGGTCCTGGTGGAGAAAATCAGAAATATCAACAACTAAACCCCGTCCCTCAAACATCATCACATTTTTTCCATGCACATCATGAGGGAAAAGTCCACGAGTCCGCGCATAGTCCAAAGCACTATCAATATCTCTTATCACCTGGGGAGGAATACGCAAACCCCTGTGTAGACAGTCATAAAGGGTAACACCATATAATCTTTTCAAGACTAACAAGCCTTCTTGAGCATAAAAACACTCAGAAAAAGCCGGATGGGAACCAAGACGCTGGTAAACCTCTAGTTCCTCCTCAAACCCAGAACGACCAGGTGCGTAAATTTTCACCACCAAGTCTGGGTATTCAGGATGATAAACTACTGCTGCATAGTTTCCTGTACCCAGTAGTTCCCAAGGTGGAGGAAGATAGCGCACTTCTGCTGGGTTGTGAGGATGAACACTTTCGACAATTAACTGTGGTATAAGTTCTTGCTGAATACTTACAATTAGTGACTGAATATTGGATTTATCCATAGGATATACGCACCATCCTGAGTGTTATCATTTTAATAAATAACAGCACTAAATTGCTATTATGCACCATAAAAAATTCAAAGAAAATTATTTTTTCCCGGGGTCAGTAAGTTGTTCTAAAATGCTGAGAACTTCTCTTTCAAAGGTAACTTGAGCGCGGTTAGTTTTACCACCAATATAAAGTTTTTCTCCTCTTTGTAAAGCCCAAATTTGGGAATGGGAAAAATAACTCATTACCACACCCAACATTAACAAAGCAAAACCAATATAAACAATGGGAATACCGGGATCATATTTAATTTGTAAACCGGTGCTACCTACGACATCCAGAACTTTCAAATTTATCCCATTGACAGGAATAGACATTCCTGAACGCACAGTATTAATTAATTTGCCTTGAGCATCATATATTAATACCATGCCTTGCAAATCTTTCGCTAATAGAGAAACACCTTCACTTAAATCAGGTTTAGTTGGAACCCAGGTTCCCCACAATCTTCCTTTACCTTTGGTGTCTAATAGTGCCATTGGTAATTGAAAAATGGGACTATTATTAAGTTTAACACGAACACCGGAAATACCCCAATCTGTTTGATAAAAAACTACTCCATGATAACGCAGAGGTTTATTCACATAAATTTTTTCATGATTTACTTCTTTCCCACCATTATCCAAAACAGATAAATCTGAATAAAATTGATCAATTCCTCCTTTTGGTGTGTAGTCAATCCAAAATCTATTCACGCGTACTGACCAATCTTTCAACACATCTTGAGAAGACCAAGCACCCGCATCAATCAGATTTTTAACCTGGAAGGTATTACCTGAAGCAATCATTTCTTGAGCCATAAAACCCGTCATTGATCCCCATATTCCCCCCAGCAAAATCATCACAATGCCAATATGAACAATAATCGGTCCAATGCGTCCGACTATACCTTTACGGGCATAAAGAAGATCATTTTTTTCCTGATCCTGAAATATTTTATAACGGCTTTTGGCTAACAGTGGTGTAAGTGATTGGACGGAAATATCATCTAATTCTGCACTCAAAGCTAACTTATTAAATTTGCGGGGTTCGTCGTAATATTGCCATTTTTGGGCAGCTTTTAAAGCAGGTAATTGACGAGTAAAAGTACAAGCTGTTAAACTCGTACCAAATAAAACTAATAAAGCCAAAAACCACCAAGTTCTATAAACATGATCTAAACCTACAACTTGAATAACTTTCCAAGTGAGGAAACCAAATAAAGCGGGATGCTCGGGATAGTTAGCTTGGTAAAAAGCAGGTGTTTGTCCCTGTTCAATTACCGTACCACTAACGCTAAATAAGGCAATTATTAATAACAAGATAATTGCTAATCTTAAATCTGTCAGCACAGGTAAAATTTCCCGTCTTAGAAAGCGGACAGGAATAGAAAAAAAATTGAAGTCTTTGGATGTTGTGTTATCTACAGTCATTGTTTATGTGAGGGAAAAGGGAACAGGGAACAGGGAACAGGTAACCGAATGGAAATTTCTTTGATGTCTGATTTCGATGATAGTTATGTGTTATCATCAAACTGAATAGCCCCTCTATAAACTACCAATAGGAATATGAGAAAGTAAAGAGAATACACCAAAACCAACTAATAATGCACCGCTAACCGGGTTTATCCAACCAGACCAACGACGCAATTCTAATAGTTTTTTAATCGACGCAGTAAACGTACCTGCTAAAATTAATGGTGCAACATATCCGGCTGTATAAGAAAGTAGTAAAACAGCACCTAAAAGTAAATCTTGGGTATTAGCAACCCAACCTAATAAACTAGCTAAAACTGGTGTGCTACAAGGGGAAGCAACTAAACCAAATGTTAAACCAATAGAATAGGAACGTACACCCGGAGGTAAATCTTGAGAAATCCAATTTGTTTCACCTAAAGACGGGAATTGTATGGGTAAGGCTTCTAATAAATTCAACCCCATAATAATAGCAATAATACTAACAATAATTGGTAAACCAATTCCTACTTGACCGTATACTTTTCCCACCAAACCTGCTATAATTCCTAAACCTGCCAATGTGGTTGCTAATCCTAAAGCAAACCAAGTTGATTGTGCAGCGGCTTGCAGTCGGCTTTTCGCTTCATAACCGCCAATATAGCCAATAGTAATAGGCAACATAGATAGCATACATGGTGTCAGACTGGTGAGCAAGCCAGCTGCAAAGATAATGGCAATACTGACGAGGCTGAGGTGGGTGAGTTGGTTAGCAACCAGAGTGTTTGCGAATTGTTCAAGTTGATAAATTTGGGTTTGTAGATTCTCCAGCATGGGTTATGTTTGAATGGGAAAGGCTGACTCTGTTTGTATTTTAGCTGAATTTAGTGTGTTGTTTCTCTTCTGGTGGGAATGTGGGAAAAAACCACATTAATTTTGAATGATAATTTTTAGTAATATATTTTTTGGGAAAAAAGTTCACGTGTTCCATTTTCGCAATAGCTAGGGGTTTATTGAGAATACTATTGAGAATAGTATCAATAAGCTAACGAAATTTAAGGATTTGGGGATTGATTATTTTGTTGTTCTGTGTTTATAATATTTTTAGGTATAATCCAAGGGTTTTTTATAATTTGTTTTAGAGCGACAAGAATACCCCCTGCTACCGGGAAACTGCTACGCCATAGAAGTAGGAGAAGTTCACGAAATAGTTAATACAGGGGAAGATGTACTGATTATTACCTACTGTGGTTTGCGGGTTTAATAAGTTATTAGTTGACAGTTAAACGCCTACTCATAAGTTATAGAAAATCTTGATCATAGGAATCATTTATAGATGAAGATTTCATCCTATAGTTATCATCAAATTTATTTATTTCATAACGTTTTTATGTAGTTAAGTAAACCAATAACTACGCAAATCATAATCTAAACATAATCATCATCAGGTAAGAAACCCATTCCCATGTATGTTTTATGTCAATTAATTACACATGGTAATGCAATAGCGATCGCCAACAAACATTTAGGAAAAGGCATTAGTTTACAACTTGCTGGGGCTAAATCTCTCTTCAGTCAACTCAAATCTTCCACACCCTTCACCGCAGCTTTTACCTTTCCCCACGTTAACCAAGATTTATGGATTCGTTATTGGTTATCAGCAAGTGGTATTGATCCAGATGCAGATGTCAAATTGTTGACAGTACCCCCAGCGCAAACAGTCGCCAACATGAAAACCGGGACAATGGATGCTTTCAGTACCGGCGACCCTTGGCCATTCCATCTTGTTAACGACAAAATTGGCTTTATGGCCGCATTAACAGCCGAAATTTGGAAAAATCACCCCGAAGAATATTTTGCCATGAGAGGAGATTGGGTTGATCAACATCCCAAAGCCACAAAAGCCTTTCAAAATTCAATTGGTAATGATGACCAATGGACCTCATGCCAAAATTGGGGAAGTGATGGAAATTCCATTTGGTAGGCCACGCGATCGCTCCCTCATTATGGAAGATACCCAATATTATCAACTCCGTAACTATGCGTTAGACTTCCTGTTTAACCGTTTTGCTCATGATGATGTTGGTTAAGATAAAAAAGCGGCGAATTAAATTTCGCCTCTTGTCTATTTTCTCAGGAATCAATAATGGTTTTCATAGAAAAAAATTTATACATTGACTAATACAGGCAATTTTGGGCTGTCCTATAAGCTATTGCTTATATGAGGTATATAATATTTATTTAATAAATATGCATTTGGGTGATTTTTTTTCGACCTAAAGGCTGTATGCTATTTTTAATGAAACAGTTGATCCCCGGTTTCAACTGCAAAAATTAAACTGGGTAGATAATTCTGCATGATTGTGTTTCAGGGTAACTAAGGTTTCTCCTTGAGTAGCACCTTAACTCACAATTTATGTAAATTGTCAAACATAATCACAAATCAGCAAGATGTTTTATGCTTGCTGTTTTTTGTACTGAGGAAACAGTTAAGCACTACTTGAGGAGCATTTACAGATGTACTTTGACAACCAAATTTTAATAAAACTTAAATGTTGAAATCAGATATTTAGATCAACATTAGTATATCATCTACCGCAACATAAAACTGCAAAGGCTGTTAATAAACACTCTTTACTTTTTATTTTAACAGCCCAGCTTCTGGAAATTCCATCAACAGAAATTAGCCAACATTAATATTTTCAACTAATAATAAACTGGGTGACAAAATTTTTAATTGTTACCAAAGTTTATTATTACCAAATAATTATAGTTGCATTATTAGCGACCAAGTTTTTGACAGTTGAAAATAGTTTTTTGATATGGCTAAATGCTTGTAATTTCAGTAGGCGGTAAAAATTCTTTCTTCAACCCACATCATTCAAAACCTGTGCTGTAGGGGTGAAGAGCCTCACTCTTTCTTTAGTTCTTTAAATCTCATTTAGTTTATTCATTCAATGCTCCTGAACAGAGGAGTCACAAGGAGGTATTCGTGGATTTTGTGTCCTTATTTATCACGGACTTTATCGCCCAGTTGCAGTCCCCAACACTGGCCTTTTTAATTGGTGGGATGATCATTGCCGCCCTTGGTAGCGAATTGGTAATTCCAGAGTCAATTTGTACGATCATCGTCTTCATGCTGCTGACCAAAATCGGTCTAACCGGTGGAATTGCCATCCGTAATTCCAACCTAGCGGACATGATTTTACCCGCATTGTTTGCTGTAATCACAGGTATTGCGGTTGTATTCATCGCCCGCTATACATTGGCCAAGCTGCCTAAGGTCAGAACTGTGGATGCAATTGCAACTGGGGGTTTGTTTGGGGCGGTGAGTGGTTCTACCATGGCCGCCGGTCTGACGGTACTGGAAGAACAAAAAATTCCATTTGAAGCATGGACTGGCGCACTCTATCCCTTTATGGATATCCCCGCCCTCGTAACTGCGATTGTTGTGGCGAATATTTACCTCAACAAGAAGAAGCTTAAAGAAGCAGCCGATTCTGCCATGCAGGAGTCTTATAGCAAGCAGCCTGTTGCGGCGGGCGATTATCCCAGCACCCGGCAGGAGTATCTCAGCCAGCAGAAAGATCCTGCGGATAATCGGGTCAAGATATGGCCGATCATCGAAGAAAGCCTCCGGGGTCCTGCCTTATCGGCAATGTTGTTAGGAATGGCTCTGGGACTGTTCACCCAGCCGGAAAGTGTCTATAAAAGCTTCTACGATCCCGCTTTTCGTGGCTTGCTTTCGATCTTGATGCTGGTTATGGGTATGGAGGCTTGGTCAAGGGTTGGCGAACTGCGTAAGGTGGCTCAATGGTATGTTGTGTATAGTGTGATAGCACCGTTTATACATGGATTGATCGCCTTTGGTCTAGGTATGATTGCCCACTACACAATGAACTTCAGCATGGGTGGTGTTGTGGTACTGGCTGTTATTGCTTCCTCTAGTTCAGACATCTCCGGTCCTCCTACATTGCGAGCCGGTATCCCTTCAGCCAATCCATCGGCATATATAGGCGCGTCCACAGCCATCGGTACGCCAATTGCTATCGGCGTGTGTATACCGTTCTTTATCGGGCTTGCCCAAGCGATAGGCGGCTAATCCCAGACGGGTCGTGGTCTGTTGGCGCTTTCTTGACCCGGCAGACTAAGCAACTCAGTATATAATATCAATTTACGTAGGTAAGGAGGTAACCAACATGGCCAAGCGTGCCAACAAGCTCGTCATCGTCACGGAAAAGGTGCTGATGAAAAAGGTCGCCAAGATCATTGATGAATGCGGAGCGACCGGTTATACGGTGGTGGATACTGGCGGTAAAGGCAGTCGCAACGTGCGCTCTACGGGTAAACCCAACACTGCGGACACTGATTCTAATGTAAAATTCGAGGTACTCACCGAAAGTCGGGAGATGGCCGAGGATATTGCAGATAAGGTCGCAATCAAGTTTTTCACCGATTATGCGGGCATTATCTATATCTGTGAAGCAGAGGTACTGTACGGAAGACATTTCTGTGGGCCAGACGGCTGTTGAGTCGAAACGATGCAGCCCTAAAAGGCCGGGGCATGACCCCGGCTTTTTTGTGGTCGTTACTCAAAACGTTAGTCGATTTAGATTATGTACTTAGTATCATCAGTCTTGACAATGAGACTAGAAGGCTCAACAAGTTTTGAAATACCCGGAAATACAGGAAAAGTGGTAAATTTACTGCAGACGTGGGAAGACACCATATCAAAGAAATCGGTAAAATAGATAAAGAAATAGAATTATTTAAATATTGCATTCAGAAATTAAGATTTTGAGTGCTAAAGGCTGTATGCTATTTTTATTCAAATTCCTTCTAGAGTAAGTTCTGGTTTTTTGTTACTAGGATCTACTCTGTTACCTTTATTGTGGCGTACTTAAGTTAATACACACAAGTTAAGCGCAATTAAGTAACAATATACCTCAGTAACCTAAGAATCTTTTTACCTAGTTTCACTCGACATAACACTTAATCTTCAACTGACCAAAATGCAAATGCCCAAAAATAATGACATTTTCTTTAAAAATCATTTTGCTCTCATCTCATAGATATCTAAAATATATCTAGCCATTGCAAGTTTTATGGCAATTTTAGCAAACATCCACACTAACAATCAGATAGAACTCAGCTATTTAACGTGAGAGAAAAGGTAGCTTAAATATTCCCCATATTTCAAAAAATGGGAATTATAAAAGCCACCCAAAAATTATCACTGTAAATAAATATAACACGATTACATTTTTCCTCACTATTTGAGTTTCTAGTAGATAAGGTTAGATGTTTTTATATGGCTAAAATTGTGAATTTAATTAGACAGAAACAACCCTGTCTCACCCATACAATTTTGTTGTCATTGAGCATCCACTAATGGAAATAACTAATACTATTCATACCCGCAATTTACGAGGTGATATTTTTGGTGGTGTAACAGCCGCTATCGTCTCTCTACCACTAGCTTTAGCCTTCGGTGTGGCTTCTGGTGCTGGTCCTGTTGCCGGTCTTTATGGTGCTGTGTGTGTAGGCTTTTTCGCCGCTTTATTTGGTGGTACACCAACTCTAATATCTGAACCTACAGGTCCAATGACTGTAGTCATTACTGGTATTATCAGTTCTTTCACAGCAAAAGACCCAGAAAACGGTTTGGCTATGGCTTTTACCGTAGTCATGTTAGCAGGACTGTTTCAAATTATCTTCGGTGTTTTCAAACTAGGAAAATACATCACCCTCATGCCCTACAGTGTAATTTCTGGCTTTATGTCAGGAATTGGGGTGATTTTAATTATTTTGCAAACAGCACCTTTCCTGGGACAGCCAACTCCCAAAGGTGGCGTTTTAGGAATAGTTCAAAACCTGCCTAATTTATTAGGAAATATTAACCCCATCGCTTTGATTTTGGGGGTGATGACGGTAGCAATTATTTACTTAACACCGTCAAAAGTTAAGCGTATTGTTCCGCCTCAATTAATCGCTTTAATTTTAGTAACTGTAGTTTCAATTGTGTTTTTTGGTGATGCCGATATCAAACGTATTGGCGTAATTGAAACTGGTTTACCCAAAATCCAAATGCCAACTTTCACCTTATCAAACCTTACCCTGATGTTAGTTGATGGGGTCATGTTAGGGATGTTGGGATGTATTGATACCCTATTAACTGCTGTAGTTGCTGATAGCTTAACCCGCACAGAACATAAATCTGATAAAGAATTAATTGGTCAAGGTATTGCTAACATTGTCTCTGGTTTGTGTGGTGGTTTACCCGGTGCGGGTGCAACAATGGGAACAGTTGTTAATATCCAAACTGGGGCGCAAACTGCGGTATCTGGTATTACTCGTGCGTTGGTTTTATTAGTGGTAGTTTTGGGTGCTGCTGGTATAACTAAAGATATTCCAATGGCGGTTTTAGCGGGTATTGCGCTAAAAGTGGGTATTGACATTCTTGACTGGAGTTTCTTAAAACGTTCTCACAAAGTCTCTCTCAAGGGTTCAATCATCATGTATGGTGTGTTACTCTTGACGGTATTTGTGGACTTAATTGTGGCTGTGGGTGTGGGTGTATTTATTGCCAACATCTTAACCATTGAACGTCTTTCTAGCATGAACTCTGAGACTGTTAAAGCTATCAGTGATGCGGATGATAACATTGATTTAAGTGCCGAAGAAAAGAGCTTGTTAGATCAAGCAAATGGTCGCATTTTGCTATTCTATTTAAGTGGCGCGATGATCTTTGGTGTTTCTAAAGCCATTTCTCGTGAACATAATGCCATTCAAGAGTGTGATGTGATTGTTTTTGACTTAAGTGATGTACCAATGATGGGTGTGACAGCTTCTTTAACTATTGAAGGTGCAATTAGAGAAGCTTGTGAAAAAGGTCGTCAAGTCATTGTTGTGGGTGCAACAGGTAAGGTTAAGAAACGTTTGGAAAATTTGGGAGTTGCGAGTTTATTACCTCCTCATCACTGGATGGCAGATAGGAAGGAAGCATTGGAACAAGCCGCAGCTTTAGTTAACAGTTTAGCAGAGGCAAATGCTCCTGTTGTCTAAGAGGATGTTTGAAAAGTATCAGAATTCATGGAGATCCCCCCAACCCCCCTTACAAAGGGGGGCTAAATTCCTCAAAGTCCCCCTTTTTAAGGGGGATTTAGGGGGATCTGCGGGTGTCAAATCCCACACGAAAAAGTTTTCAAACAACCTCTAAATTCTCGCATTATCAATCAAAAACAATCATCCTCAATTTTGTTATACAAAGTTGGGGTTTATTTATTTTCAAGGAACAAGGAATCAATTTACAGCAACTCAAGCTAAACTAGATACAAATCAGATATTGACACTCCCCGGTCTAAAGACACGGGGATTCTACATTCATCGTCAAAACTTGCTCAACTAGGTTTGCACTAAGTAGAGTATTAAACTAAGCCGCCCCGTCGCCAGAGCGACTCGTCTTCAAAACCGGACGTGAGCCTTTCGACTCATCCGGCTCCTCAGTGATTTGGTGCTTGTTTGTGGTTGTTGATGGTACTAACTATTCGTTCATAGTGTATCCTTTGCTTTTCCTTGCTTGGGGTGATGATTGTTTTGAACTTTTAGAGCGATACTATCCGCCAGGTTTATCGGGGGTGCTTGTTGGTCAAATCCCTATTTGCCAACCCCTGATCCTTTGCCTTTTGGCTCCAGCCTATATAGCCTTATTTCGCTGGTTAGTTGTGATGACGGTTCAGACGTATCTTCGCTTGTGCTACTCATAAGTTCTTGCTCGAAGGAAGCCAGTTTAGGCTACCAGCTTTACCTCCTTTTCATCCCGCTTTAGAGATTGATGGCTAGTCGCTACCCCAGGGATGATGCTTTCACCGTTGCACCTACGGGGAGGGTCTTCTTTACCTGTTGTACTCTAGGATTTCTAGGTTGAGTCACCCTCATGGTCATCCAGTTGTCAAGGTTCGGTTCCGATTATGCGGTTCCATGTTCTTGCCACTCATCCTTGAGTATTTCTACTCATTTCGAGTGAACGATTCGCACAGAGATCCCAACTCCTGTAGCGTTACTTTGGGGATGCCCTCCCCTAGCTTTTGCAATATTTAAAATATTAATTGCTGCGTTTGTATCTCTATGTAATTCACATCCACAACTGCAATTATGGGTGCGAGTTGATAGAAATTTTTTGACAATTACGCCACAACTAGAACACTTTTGAGAAGTGTAATGTGGAGTAACAGGTATAGCAATCTTGTCAAATTTAACCGCAAAATATTCAATCCATTGCCTAAATAAATACCAACTATCATCACTAATTGACTTTGCTAAACAATGGTTTTTTACCATGTTTGAAACCCTTAAATCTTCATAGGCTACTAAGTCGTTAGACTTGCATACGTTACGCGCTATTCTCTTAGCGTCTTCAATCCGTTGCCTACTTACTTTTAAGTGTTTTTTGGTATCACTCTTAAATTACCATTTTGTCTTTATTCCTAAACGTCGGAAAAAAGTCCTAGTAGGTGCTATTGCAGAAAGGTTACAGCAAATTGTTTGCGAGTTGGTTGTAGAGAATAGGTGGAAAATTATTGCTATGGAGATCATGCCGGATCATGTCCATTTGTTTTTAAATGTCAAGCCGACTGATGATCCCTCTGGTATCATGAGGAAAATCAAGGGGAGAGCTTCTCATCATCTGGTGAAAAGAATTTCCCGAACTTTTAAAAATACCTACCTTATGGACACCAAGTTATTTTGTAAGCACGGCAGGGAATATTTGCACGGAAACCGTGAAAAAATATATTGAAGAGCAACGCAATTAACGTCAATGCAGGATAAAGGAAAGCAACTAACCTTCATCCCTTGTCTAAAGCCCAGATGTGGCTTCCTGAGTCAACCACATCTTCAAGGGTTTTCGGCATTTCTCTTATAAAATACTTTCAAACCTGTCGCTTGTTATCTTTTATTATAGCCTCACCAAGCTTTGAGAGTACAATTCAAGCAAGGTCGAAAGACATGGAGAATCCTTACATTTTAACTACAAAAGGTACGCCCCATGAATCCCCGCGCACTGCTGTTAGTAAATCGTCATGCTCGCCAAGGACAACAACGGTTATTGGAGGCTATTCATTGTCTGGAGACACTTGGTTTTTATCTGATTCAAGAGTCTACAGAAAATCCCAAACATTTAGGTGATGTGATCCGTCGCTACCAAAAAGAAATTGATTTGGTGATTGTTGGTGGTGGTGATGGTACTCTTAATGCTGCTGTAGATGCTATAGTTGATACTCAGTTACCTTTGGGTATTTTACCTTTGGGAACTGCTAATGATTTAGCAAGAACTTTGGGTATTCCTAACTCTTTACCGGAAGCTTGTCAAATTATTTCGGCGGGAAATTTACGACGCATTGATTTAGGCTGGGTAAATGGTAAGTATTTTTTTAATGTTGCCAGTTTGGGATTAAGTGTAAATATTACTCAACAATTAACCAGAGAAGTAAAACGCCGTTGGGGAATATTTGCTTACGCAGCTACCGCATTACAAGTAATTTGGAAATCTCGTCCTTTTCGTGCAGAAATTCGTACCAAAGACCAATCATTCCGTGTTAAAACTGTACAAATTGCTGTAGGAAATGGGCGCTATTATGGCGGTGGCATGGCTGTATTTCATGATGCTACAATAGATGATCAAAGGCTGGATCTTTATAGTCTAGAAATTAGTCATTGGTGGCAAATCATACCTTTACTTCCAGCCATGCGCCAAGGCAGACATATACATTGGCGTGGTGTTCGCGCTATCCAGGGTCAGGAACTTGAGGTTTATACCCGTAAACCCTATCCTATTAATACAGATGGAGAAATCACTACTTGTACTCCGGCTGTGTTCCGTGTCATGCCCAGGGCTATAGGTGTTTTAGTGCCACCAGTATAATGTTGTAAAGTGGCAATTTCATAAAATCCCATGAAAATACATTTAAGATTTTCTCAACAGATTAAGTCTTTAGTGGAACGTTTAACTGAACAACCCCTAACTCTCGGTGATGTTCTGGCGGAAACTTCAGAAAGGGGTTTTAGTTTGGTAATTGCATTATTAGTTTTACCGTTTTTGTTCCCCATGCCACCAGGGTTAACGGGTCCTTTTGGGGCTGCTTGTTTACTTTTGTCTTTGCAGATGCTGTTCGGCAGGCGATCGCCTTGGCTACCTAAAAAAATCGCTACTTATCAATTTCCCCGCCCCTTTGCTCAGATCATCCTGCAAAACCTGCGTCGAGTCACCAGGTTATTGGAAAAAATTACCCGTCCCCGCTTGACGAAAATAGCTTCTCATGGTCTTACTTGGCGATGCAATGGGCTTTGTATCTCTTGGTTGACAATATTACTAATTTCACCAATTCCCTTTACCAATCCTATCCCCACCATCGGTATTTTACTTTTTGCTGCTGCCAGCATTGAATCTGATGGCTTGTTAATATGCCTTTGCTATGTAATTACAGCCTTGATTACCCTCTTATTTGCGTTTATTGGTTATGCAGTCTGGTTAGCTCCTAATTTACTGTGATCATTGAGAATTTCCAGAAATCTAAAATTTTTCGGAAAAATATACCATTCCTATGGGGCATCCGCTATAATGAAATACCCAGCCTAAAAAAGCTGATCAAAATGAGTGATTCGTCCGAATTCTCACTCAATCAGCATTTATGCCGGAAAGTGCGTCAATCACAAAAATACACGATCAAGCAATTAAAGCTTGCTAAAATAAAACCCCCAGCCAAGGGCTGAGGGTAATGATCTAAATTAAGGTGCATCTACTATTTTTCTTATCCGTTGGAATTCTGACTTGATCCGGAAACTTTCGGTTATGCAAATATTTTTTGTATATAATCGAAAAATGTTTTAGTGAAACCCCCAGTTCCACCTGAGGGTAGTTAATCAATTAAGGTTTATATATTTCCGCCTGTGTGTCTACTAAATCAGGAAGAAATTAGTAAAAAGCGATCGCTATTTTTTGGAAATCAACTCCAAGTCACTAGCTATGCTGTAGAGACGTTCCCCTAGAACGGCTGTATTTTTGCGGGTATTATTTACAACCAATCAGCTACTTTTCCAGTCTCTGCTTCTTTAGCTGACTAGATGCAAAAATTCCATGTCTAGGACTAAACAACAAAGCTAAGACAAATAAACCCGATACTACCAATACAATCGCCGGACCAGAAGGTAAATTATAAAAGTAGCTGAGATACATTCCACTAATACTAGAAATTACACCAATTACCGCTCCTAAAATCATCACTTCATGTAGGCGTTTTACTAATAAAAATGCAGTTGCTCCGGGAGTAATTAACAGTGATAATACTAAAATCACGCCTACAGCTTTCATGCTGGCAACAATTGTTAAAGAAATCAACAACATTAAGCCAAAGTTTAACCGATTAACTGGTAAACCTGCTGCTTGTGCGCCTAATGGATCAAAGGTGTAAAATAACAGTTCCTTGTATAATAAAAAAACAATTATTAAAACTATAGCAGCAATGATCGCCGTGTCTCGCACTTCGTCAGCAGTTACTCCGAGAATGTTACCAAATAGAAAGTGATTAAGATCGATTTTGTTATCTTTTTGAATAACTGTAATTAAGGTAACACCAAGAGCAAAAAAAGCTGAGAATACTATCCCCATTGCTGCATCTTCTTTGATGGGGGAACGGGTTTTTATAAATGCTATGGCTATGGTACTCAAAATACCAGCAATGAAAGCCCCAACAAATATATTAGCACCAATCATGAAGGCGATCGCCAGTCCTGGTAATACGGAATGGCTGATAGCGTCACCTAGTAATGCTAGTCTTTGTACCATTAAGTAACTACCAACGATGGCACATAATAACCCTACTAATATGGCGATAATTAATGAACGTTGCATGAAGCCATATTGCAATGGTTCAATTAGTTGATTAAGCATATATGAAAATGAACCACGAAGACGCGTTCGCGAAGCGTTCCGAAGGAATAGTACACGAAGAAAGAAGAGGAAGAGTATAGATGAAATAATTACAGTATATTGCAGGTAAATGAAGTACAAAATCTAATCCAAAAACCAAGGATCAAGCAGGTTTTACTCCTGACTCCTGACTCCTGACTCCTAAATTCTGCTTTATTATGCGGCATCGGTGAAATACATTACTTTTCCGCTGTAAGCACGATGGAGGTTTTCTTCTGTGAGAACTTGTTGACGGGAACCTGTGGCGATGAGTTCACAATTAAGTAAAATTAAATCATCAAAATGGGTGATTGATTGGCCTAAATCGTGGTTTACTACTAATACGATTTTTTGATCTGCGGCTAGTTGCTGGAATACTTCAAAAATTATGGTTTGGGTTTTTTGATCTATTCCTACAAAGGGTTCGTCAAAACAGAAAATGTCTGCTTGTTGGGTTAACGCACGGGCTAAAAATACTCTCTGTTGTTGTCCTCCAGAAAGTTCTCCTATGGGGCGATCGCTATATTCTCTCATTCCTACCTGTTCTAAGGCTGCTTTTGCTATTTGGCGGCTAACTGTGGAGAAACTACGCAACCAACCTGTTTTTTTGACACGTCCCATCATCACTACATCCCACACTGTAGCCGGGTAATTCCAGTCAATTTGGCTTCTTTGTGGTACATAGGCGACTTTTTCTAGTTGCTGCATCAAAGGTTTATTTTCGTATAAAACATTACCACTATTCATGGGAACTAATCCCAAAATGGCTTTCATTAATGTACTTTTACCAGCGCCGTTGGGTCCAAAAATTCCTGTGAGTCTTCCTGGTTTGATAATGCAGTTAACATCTCTCAAAGCTTCTTGTGTGCGGTACTGTACCCCTAAATGGGAGATGTTTATGGCTGCTGAAGAATTCATATCAATAGATTTTCTGGTTTGTACAGGTGTCTCCTGTTCATGTCTCCGTAAAGGGCTTAATTTTTGGTAAAAAGAAATGTTTTGCATATCCGTAGTTTAAATATTCATTCTTTGAGCTTACTATAAAAATGAGAAAAATATGAAAAAATCTATAATTAGAAGTAATTGGTCGGATAAATGAAAATCATACTTGGGATGGACTGTAGGACTGTGTTGAAGAAAACCAAGATTTCTCCGTTGTGTCTGGGAATTTTACTACTTTTGTCTTTATTCGGTTGTACTCCTTCAGAGTCTCAACAGTCAGAAGATGGTAAGCCGCAAGTTGTAGCAACTAGCACTATTATTGCTGATTTAGCGGAGGAGGTTGGAGGAGAGGAAATAAATTTAACTGGTATTCTCCAACCTGGTGCAGATCCTCATGTTTATGAACCTGTACCCGCAGATAGTCGAGTTTTGGAAACAGCAGACTTAATTTTATATAACGGTTATAACTTGGAACCGGGAATTATTAAGTTAATGAATGCTAGTGGAGGGAAAGCTAAAAAGTTAGCAGTGGGAGAAGTTGTCAAACCTTTAAAGTTAGAAAAAAGTAAAGGTCAAATTGTCCCAGATCCTCATGTTTGGGGAAGTGCAGAAAATGCTATTTCTATGGTAAATGCAATTAGAGATTCCTTAATTGATTTATCACCAGAAGACAAAGAAAAATTTACTCAAAACGCAGCAGAACTGACAAAGGAATTACAACAATTAAATAGCTGGATTAAACAGCAAATTCAAACTATTCCTCCAGAAAAACGCAAACTGATTACTACCCATGATGCTTTTCAATATTATGCTAACACTTATGGAATGGAAATTGTGGGGACTTTAATTGGGATTAGCACTGAAGAAAAACCAAGCGCCAAAACTGTGAAAGAATTAGTTGATGCAATTAAAAAAATAGGGATTCCGGCAATTTTTGCGGAAACTACAATTAACCCGACTTTAATTAAAACTGTCGCCGAAGATGCAGGGGTAAAACTCTCACAAAATCCACTTTACTCTGATTCTATCGGTGCAAAGGGAAGCGATGGAGATACTTACATAAAAATGATGGCAGCCAATACTCGCACTATTGTTGAAGCTTTGGGAGGAAAATATACACCTTTTCAACCTCAGCAGTAAATTTCATCCTTAAACTCTCTCTGAGGAAAGAGCTACTTACGCCTTTGATTATCTAGATTGATATTAGTAATACCAAGTTTTTTATTTGGGATATGATCATGACTAATAATCATCAAGATAATCAAATTCGTCAACCAGTTAGTAAAGATAGCTTTTCTCAAGAAGAACCAAATGTTAAAGAAAGGAATTTAACCGCTAATCCTGGTGATAGAATTGCTGATGAACCGCAATCAATTGAAGAAAAAGCTCAACAGGTTGCTGTGGATGTTCCTGATATTACAGGTGATCAAATTACGGTTCCCACTTATTTTGTAGTGGAAACTCCTGATGGTGAGAAAAAAGCACTTCATCATGTCAAAGATGCGGAAGAGATTTCTGATGTGATTCGTCAAGCACGAGTGAATGAGGAAGGTGAACGCATTTGGTGGTAAAGCAGCGTTTACTACAAAAAGTAAGTTCGTGACAAGTCCAGCTTCATCAAATTACGAATTAATTAGATTTTTGCGTTAAAAAACAACTACGTCACAGCTTACTTAGACCTGATTTGTCTACAATTGGCTGTATGTGGGCTGATCCTCCTTCAAATAGGTACTTAATGGTAAATTCCTAAGCTTTTAATGCTATTTAAAATGAAATAGCTACTTAACTAGCTTAAGTGTTAACTCGTAAGTGATTGAGTTTAGCAGCAATTAGATGGGTTTTGAGCAGTTATTTACTAGTTTGAAAAGATCATGATTGCGTTTTTTGTTTGACATATGAGAATTTCGCATTTACAATTTTGATGACCTTATTTTTGATGTTTCAGTGATTATGCTTAATAATAATCTCCATGAAAATCAAAATTGATTGTGAATTGGCTGATATGCTTCAAAGTTATAGCTATGTTATTAAACAAAAATCGTCAAGAAATGCACAAAAATAGCCAAAAATATCAAATAAATAACCCAAGAGGTTTGTGGACTGTCCGCCATATTCTTATAACCGTATTTATACTGAGCTTACCCTTTAATACTTTTGCTATACTGCGTTTAATATCATTTATATCCAATCCCCATTCCACAATTAATCTGGAAACTTCTTCCAAAATTAATCTAGAAACCTTCTACCATCCTGCATCGATTCCCTGGATTGACAATTTATTATCCTGTGAAAATTCTGGTAGAATTTGGGAAAATGATAAATGCTGGGATAGTGAACACAGTGCGATGTTCTAAATGCAAATTTTTCCAGGTGATCCCAAAAGTCAAAAACCGCAAATTTTCGATATAAATAGATATGTAATCTATTGTTTCTGTCACCTTGTCCCAACTACAAGAAACTCATTTAAACCGCGCCCGTGCTAGTCTTAGACAAGCGATATCTTGGTATGGATATCTCCGCAAGTCAGGCCAGCTATCATCAAAACCAGAATTAGCGGTTTTGGTCAAACCAGAAATAGAACTTTTAACCACCACACTCAACAAGCTAGACTCTAATGTGGTGAGAATAGCGGCTTTTGGTTTGGTGAGTCGTGGTAAGTCTGCGGTGTTAAATTCTTTGCTGGGGGAAAAAATTCTGCAAACAGGACCCCTCAACGGTGTAACTCAATGGCCGCGATCGCTGCGTTGGAAACCAGGGGGAAAGGTAATTGTTGAATTAATTGATACTCCTGGTTTAGATGAAATTGAGGGGGAAACACGGGCGCAAATGGCGCGAGATGTGGCGCAGCAAGCTGATTTAATTTTGTTTGTGGTTTCAGGAGATATTACTAGAACCGAGTATCAAGCCTTGCTAGAGTTGCGCCAAGCCCAAAAACCTTTGATTTTAGTATTTAACAAAATAGATTTGTATCCAGATACGGATAGAACTAGCATTTATAAAAACTTACAGGTTTTGGGTTCTGGACATACCCAAGCTAAACCGCTGTTACCTGATGAAATTGTTATGGTTGCGGCTGAACCTGCACCAATGGAAGTAAGAGTAGAATACCCGGATGGAAATGTGAGTTATGAATGGGAAACTCCACCACCCCAGGTTGAGGAATTAAAGCAAACTATTTTGAATATATTGAATAGAGAAGGGCGATCGCTTTTAGCTTTAAATGCACTAATTCAAGCACGGGAAGCTGAGGAAATTATAGCTCAAAAAACTATTGATTTTCGTCAACAAGAAGCAGAAGATATTATTTGGAAGTTTACTAAATATAAGGCTTTAGCTATTGGGTTAAATCCGATTGCTTTTTTAGATATTATTGGTGGTGTAATTACAGATTTGGCTTTAATTCGTTCTCTAGCTAGATTATATTCTTTACCTATGACTAGCTATGAAGCTACTAATTTATTCAGAACCATTTTATTGAGTTCTGGTGGTTTGTTGTTAGGTGAATTAGGCAGTAGTTTTCTATTAGGTTTAGGTAAAAGTACGGCTGCGATCGCTAGTGGTGATAATCCTCTCAATATTACTACCTTTGCTGGCAGTGCGATCGCTCAAGCTGGTATTGCCGGTTATGGATCTTATACTGTAGGTAAAGCTGCACAGGTTTATTTAGAAAAGGGCTGTACATGGGGACAATTGGGCGCTAGTACGGTGATTGAGGAGATTTTGAGTCAAGTTGATAAAAATACAATTTTGTATCGGTTACAGAAAGAATTAGGAAGATAGTTTCAGATATCAGACTTCTGAAGATTTCCAAATTTAGGACTCCACCATCCTTTAGCTGTATGAAAATAAGCCACATCTTTATGTTTTTTATCTTTCCAAGAATCTTGACCAGAACACCGCAACATAGTTTTATTCTGTCCATCTTTAATATAGCTGTATTCCTCCAAAGGTTTCTTACATACTGGACAGGGATATGAAGTGATTTTAGCTGAAGGTTTGGGAGCATTTTCATCTGGAGATGTTTTAGTTTTAGGTGCTTCCCAACGTTTGTTAAAATCGCTCCAAAACAAAACAATGTTTTCACAGCTACTCACACATTTGAGAAAGTATTTCTTTTTAACTTTACTGCTGGGAATTTTAGCTAAAAAGTTATTACATTCAGGACATTTGGTTTTTGAAGTTTCATATTTACGCTCAACTTTACCATTACTTTTAGCTGTAGTTGATGAATTAACAACCACAGTTTTAGCTTGAGAAAGTGCAGGGACAAAATAGTTTTGATTCCAAGTCGTTAAATAATGTTGCCAAGAGTTTTTTCCTTCAGAAATTGCATCTAGTGCATCCTCCATTTTAGCAGTGAATTCCGCTTCTAATAAATCTGGTAAAGCTTTTTGTAAAAACTCATCAACTTCCAAACCCAAAGTTGTAGGTTGAAGATTGTCTTTTTTTAACTCCACATAATTGCGTTTCTTTAAAGTAGCAACTGTAGGCGCGTAGGTACTAGGACGACCAATACCTTTTCTTTCCATCAATTGTACTAGTTTTGGTTCACTGTAACGCGGTGGTGGTTGGGTTTGTTTCTTCTCATGTCCGGCTTTTTCTAAAGTTAGTATTTGTCCCTGTTGTACAACAGGTAAAACCGCATCTTTGCTAAGATTCAGCCAATATTTTGCATAACCGTAAAATTCGATTACTTGCCCTCTAGCTTGCCATAAAATATTACCTGATTTCGTAATTATCAGAGTTTTACGAAGTTGAGCAGGACGACATTGAGAGCTGATCGCTCTTTTCCAAATCATCACATACAGGTTAAACTCATCTTCAGGTAATTCTGCCCGTAATTGCACTGAAGGACGAAAAACATCTGTAGGACGAATAGCTTCATGTGCTTCCTGCGCTGTTTTATTACTGCGATGCTTGGCTACTTGCTGAGGGACATTTTGCGGATCATTTTGTTCCAACCACTTACGCGCACTAGCACAAAATTCAGGACTTAACATCACTGAATCAGTTCGCATATATGTAATTAACCCTGCTTCATATAAATTCTGTGCTACCTGCATGGTTTTGTCGGGAGTAAATTTCAACTTTGAACCCGCTGCTTGTTGGAGGGTGGAGGTGGTAAATGGTGGAGGGGGTTGACGATAAACGAGTTTCCCTTCTACGTGAATAACCTGATGCGGATGAAGTTTTGCTTCCTCAACTAATCTTGTTGCTTCTGCTTCCGAGAGAACACGCTTAGATTCGGGTTTTTCTGGGTTATTACCAGCTGCATCATCGTGAGTTTCTGTTTCTGCTTCTGCTGTTTCTGTGAGAGTATTGGCTGTACCTTTGTAAAAAGCCCGAAATCCTTCTTTATAGTCAACCCAAACACTCCAATAATCTTGGGGGACAAAAACCTGAATTTCTCTTTCGCGCTGACAAATTAGGTGTAATGTGGCGCTTTGGACTCTACCTACGCTTTTTGCCCCGTTATTTAATGCCCAAACTAGGGGACTACCTTTGTAACCTACTAGCTTATCAAGACAATCTCGACATAATCCTGCACCGATTAAATTGGTGTCAAGTTTTCGGGGATGAGCGATCGCATTTTTGACCGCAGATGGTGTAATCTCTGTATAAACTACTCGCTTGGGTTCTCTCAATCCTAAAGTTTCTTTAAGATGCCAAGCAATGGTTTCTCCCTCTCTGTCTGGGTCTGTTGCTAAAACAACTTCATCAACTTGTTTGACAGCCGCTTTGAGTTGTTGAATTGTTTCCTTAGCCCGTTGATCACGGGGGATATAATTACAGCGTACACTATTACCATCCATCGTGAATCCTAGTGAATCTTCACCCTCATTACTGAGTTCGCGGATATGTCCACAACTAGCGCGAACAATCCAATCTGCACCGAGAATTTGACTCAGCTTTTTGACTTTTCCGGGAGATTCAACCACTAGGAGACGTTTGGGCATGGCACTTGTGTTTTAGATACTTTAATATAGGAATTTTAAAGTAAATGAGAAGATTTTTCCAAGAAGTTGAGAAATACTGGAGAGAATCATGAAAATCACCTAAGACGCAGAAATTGATGTTTTAAGAATTATATTCAGCAATGTGCCAATTGAAGCAAGTGATGAACAAAAACCAGGAATCATTTGAGATTATATTGATAAAATCATCCTGTACATCCTTAAATCCTGGGTATCCTGATTCAGACAACAAAATGATATATCTCCAATTAGAAAATATTACTAAATGTTTTGGTTCATTTGTCGCTAATGACAATATTAATCTAACTGTAGAAACTGGTAAAATTCATGGAATTTTGGGAGAAAATGGTGCAGGTAAAACCACATTAATGAATATTATTAGCGGTTTTTATCAACCAGATTCAGGAAATATTTATTTAGACAATAAACCAGTAAAAATTAATTCTCCCCGTGAAGCAATTAAATTAGGTATTGGTATGATTTATCAACATTTCATGCTTGTACCTCAATTAACAGTTACAGAAAATATTATTTTAGGAACTGAAACAAAATGGCGTTTAAATCTTCAAAAGAAACAAAAAGAAATTACTAATTTATCTCAACTATATCAATTAGAAATTGACCCCAACGCTAAAATTGAAGATTTACCAGTGGGAACACAACAACGAGTAGAAATTCTCAAAGTCCTTTACAGAGGAGCAAAATTATTAATTCTTGATGAACCTACCGCAGTTTTAACACCTCAGCAGGTAATATCATTAATTACTATTTTGCGTCAACTTGCTAATAACGGAAATACGATTATTTTTATTAGTCATAAATTAGAAGAAGTGATGAATTTATGTGATAGTGTCACGGTTTTACGTCGGGGTAAAGTCGTCGCTACAATAAATACTAAAAATACCACATCTCAAGAATTAGCAAAATTAATGGTAGGACGAGAAGTAGTTTTAAATTTGCAGAAATTTCCAGCATATTTAGGAAAATTATTGTTATCAGTAGAGAATTTACAAGTTGCAGATGATAGAGGTGTGAATGCTGTTAAAAATGTCTCTTTTCAATTGCGAGAAGGGGAAATTTTAGGAATTGCTGGAGTAGATGGAAATGGACAGCGAGAATTAGCAGATGCGATTGCAGGTTTGCGAAATATTCAACAAGGTAAAATTGGATATAACTCCGAAATTAATCAGGATATAAAAATTGGTTATATTCCCGAAGATAGGCAAACAATGGGATTAGTATTACAATTTAATATTGGTGAAAACTTGATTTTAAAGACTTTTAGAAAAGTACCATTTTCTCGGCATTTTTTATTACAAAAACAAACAATTAAAAATAATGCAGAATTAGCAATGCAAGGGTTTGATATTAGAACTAATTTTGAAGATGTTCAGGTAAGTCAACTATCAGGAGGAAATCAACAAAAGGTAGTTTTAGCACGAGAATTAGCAGGAGAACCGAGTTTAATTATTGCTATGCAACCTACGAGGGGTTTAGATATAGGTGCGACAGAAGTAGTACATACAAAACTGTTAGCAGAAAGGGAACGAGGGGCAGCTATTTTATATATTTCCACCGAGTTAGAGGAAGTGATGGCCATAAGCGATCGCATTGCGGTAATGTATAAAGGTGAATTTATTGATATTTTGGATGCACAAACAGCAACTATTGAGGAAATTGGTTTGTTAATGGGTGGAGGAATAAATAAATCATCAAAAAGACGTTTATAAATAAAAATTTTTATAAACCTAAACAATAGCGAGTAGTTTTTTCAACTAATAACATTGCTTCTTTAGATAACCTACCTGCCGGATTTTCTGGAAAGCGTGTTGGATCAAGAGAACGAATTTGAAAACACAAAAATACGGTTTCTAAAATTAGACCACTTTCCGCAGGAAAAACTCTGACATTTGTGGGATAATCACGAGGTATATTAGCACCTTTAGTACCAACAACTACAGTTACAACCAGGGGAAGATTATTAATTGCATCAATGGAAAGTACAAGTACAGGGCGTTCTCCAGCCTGTTCTCTACCTTTAACTGGATTGAGGTTGAGAAAATATATTTCTCCACGTTGAATACTCATTATTCTTGTTCCTCTAACCCATCCATTTCTGTATAAGCAAACTCTTGATTAATAGCTACTAATTCCTCTTGAATCGCTGGATCATTTGCCATTGCTGATAATTGTTTTTCCATACTTTCTGGTGTTAATGATGAAATATTATTAACTGCAATATGTGAAAATTCTTTTAAGGTTTTAAGTCTCATGTTATGGACAATTCTCTCAATTAACCATAACTGTTCTTCACGCGATAGGAGATTAATTGATTGTTCAATTTGTATTAGGTGTTCAGATAAATTATTCATAAGATTCTACTCATTAAACTCATTATATTATGACGAAAAATCATAAACTAATCCGCCTACTAACAATTATATCACCATTAATTGCCATCGCCTTTGCTCTTTTTGCTGGTGCAATTCTCATTTTACTTGCTGGTGCTAATCCCATTGTTGCATATACCGCTTTATTTCAAGAATCCCTTTCTACTTATTTTGGGTTTGGTAACACTCTCACCAAAATGACTCCTTTATTATTTACAAGTTTAGGTGTTGTGGTGGCTTTACGTGCTGGGCAATTTAATATTGGTGGGGAAGGACAAATTTATTTAGGTGCTTTAGGAAGTAGTTTAATAGGTTTATATATTCAAGGAATTCCGGCATTTATTCATATTCCTTTAGCCTTATTTTGCGGATTTCTTTTTGGTGCATTTTGGGGTTTAATTCCTGGTTATTTGAAAGCTATAAAAGGAGTAAATGAAGTAATTACAACTTTGCTATTAAATTACATTGCGGTGAATTTAATTAGCTATTTAGTACAAAATCCTTTAAAAGCACCAGCAGCACCTAGTCCTTATTCTCCACTAATTGCCAAGTCTGCTAAATTACCAATTATTTTACCCGAAAGTCTTGCCCATGCCGGAATTTTATTAGCATTAATTACGGCGATAATTTTAGGGATTTTATTAGTAAAATCGACTTTAGGATACCAAATAAATGCCGTCGGATTTAACCCTGTAGCCGCCCGTTACGCCAAAATTTCCGTAGAACGTACTATTATGTTAGTTATGAGTTTAGCGGGTGGTTTAGCAGGTTTAGCAGGTGCTTGTGAGGTTATGGGTTTGAAATATCGGCTATTTGAACAAGTATCACCTGGTTATGGATTTGATGCGATCGCGATCGCTTTTTTAAGTCGTGGTAATGTCTTTGGTATAGTGCTAACTTCTCTGTTTTTTGCCGCTTTGCGTAGTGGTGCAAATGTCATGCAACGCAGCGCCGGTGTACCCTCAACTATAGTTTATGCTATTCAAGGTTTAACAGTATTATTTATTGCGATCGCTTTAGCTTTAGAATATCGGGTAAAAGAAATTAAAAATTGACAATTAACAATTAAAACAATTGTGAATAACCTTAACTTTTTTTCAGATTATCTAGTTGCTAGTTTACATCTTTCTGTACCTCTAGCATTTGCCGCATTAGGAGGATTATACTCAGAACGTTCAGGAGTTTTAAATATTGCCTTAGAGGGAATGTTATTAACAGGCGCTTTTACCAGTGCAGCCACAACATTATACACGAATAATCCTTGGTTGGGTATTTTTGCTGCTGTAATTGCTGGAGGTTTAGTAGGTTTACTTCATGCTTTTTTATCTGTAACTTTGCGAGTAGATCAATTAGTTTCTGGTTTAGCTATTAATTTAGTAGCATCGGGAATAACATCATTTTTAGCCAGGTTAATATTTAATGGTAGTACCCAAAGATTACCAGGAATTGAAGCGATTATAATTCCCGGTTTATCCCAAATTCCTATTATTGGCAGTTTACTATTTCAACAAGATATTTTTGTTTATTTATTATTATTACTAATTATTTTAACTAGATATATCTTGTTTTCTACTAACTTTGGTTTAACCTTACGTGCTGTGGGAGAATATCCTCCAGCAGTAGATACCGCAGGTTTATCTGTGTCATCAGTGCGTTACTATGCGGTGATTATTAGTGGATGTTTAGCGAGTTTGGGAGGTGCTTATCTCACAAGCGTGCAAATCAGATTTTTTGCCGAAGGAATGAGTGCAGGAAAAGGTTTTATTGCCATTGCAGCGTTAATATTTGGTAAATGGCATCCCGTCGGTTGTGCGTTAGCTTCCTTGCTATTTGGTGCTACAGAAGCTTTACAACTGCGAATTCAAGCTTTAAGTGTGAATATTCCCTATCAATTCTTATTAATGTTGCCCTATCTAATTGCTATTTTAGCATTAGTAGGATTAGCCGGAAAATCTACACCACCAAAAGCTTTAGGTATTCATTATACTAAAAATGATAGGCAATAAATACTCCTATTCTCTTCTAGAGTAATTTCATTTAGAGAATTTATTCAATTCAAAAAACTCCTCATAAATTATTCCGGATCTATTCTTGCAAATACTCTAGAGAATGTATCATGAGATGTAATTCCATTTGGTACTTATAAAAAGTATAGGAATTAACTAAAAAATTATCTTTAAATTGTTACCGTTAATCAGAGTTTAGTCAATGCTAATCAGTTAAGAAAGGGAAAAAGGAAAAACAAAAACCTGAACTTTTAACCTTTACCCACATAAACTTAAAAACTACAATTTCTTAACAGAGTAGTATTGTATCTTTTCCCTAGTTATCTTACACAAATAAGGTGAAAGTATCATGACAACATTTGACGGAGTTCAAGCTGCAAATAACTCCGAATTAAATCAATCAAAAACCATTCAACAAGCAATTCTGGAAGCTATTGTTGAAGCCAGAGAAATTTGTGATCAAAATGGTATTAATTCACCTAATTGTGCCGTAGCTTGGGATATTGTCGAAGAATTGCAAGCAGAAAAAGCCCATCAAGAACAAGCAAAAAAACGTCAAACCTCCCTAGAAAGCTACTGTGAAATGTACCCAGATGCCCTAGAGTGTTTAATATACGATCTGTAAATTATTTACCCCTTTCTTCCTTTGCACCTTTGCGTCTTTGCGTGAGATAAAAAAAGCGATCGCACCCCCAAAAACCAGGAATGCGATCGCTTTTTTAGTTGCACTATTTTGTAAACTTCCCTAACTAAGCAAATGCAACTGATTAAAAATTGTACTCACCAAATGATGAGTAATTGGTAAACTATCAACCACCATCCCCAAACACAACAACATCATGTAAGAGATGGAATACAAAAACAATTCTCTAGCTACAGTTTTATCTTCTGGGTTTTGCAACAACCGCCAAGACTTATGGACAAATACCCCACCCAAAGTCAAAGCAATTACCACATAAACAATACCACTAGCGTGTAAAGGATAAAACAGCAGCACCGTAGCAGTTACAGTAATTACCGTGTAGTACCAAATTTGCCGTACCGTAGCTTTATCACCGGCTACCACAGGTAACATCGGAATCCCTACTTTTGCGTAATCATCCCGAATCATCAACGCCAAAGCCCAGAAATGAGGCGGAGTCCATAAAAAGACAATGGCAAAAATTAACCAAGCCGCCCAGCTTAAAGTGTCAGTAACTGCTGCCCAACCGACTAAAGCCGGAATAGCACCCGCAGCACCGCCAATCACAATATTTTGAGTGCTGTGACGTTTTAGCCAATGGGTATAGACCAAAACATAAAAAACGATACCGGAAAATGCTAAAAGTGCCGCCAAGAGATTGGCAAATACAGATAGGAGAGTAAAAGAACCTACAGCCAGAGCGATCGCAAAAATTAACGCATCACGGGGCTGGACTCTACCAGATGGCATAGGACGGTGGCGCGTCCGTTCCATATCATAATCTATATCTCGGTCATAGATACAGTTGATTGTTTGGGCGCTGGCAGCAGCCAAAGTACCACCAAGCAGGGTTACTAACAATAACCAAGGGTCTACTTGCCCTTTAGCAGCAATCCACATACTACCAGCCGTTGTAATTAACAGCAACGGAATAATCCGAGGCTTGGTTAGCTGGTAATAACTTTGAATCACCTGAAAAAATGTATCGTGGTGGCGAGAGACATTAGTCTCAATCATGTTAGCTCTACTTCCTTTCTCAGTTATCAATTATCAGTGATCAGGCAACAGGTGACAGGGAACAGGGAACAGGCGAAAGTGAAGATAATTACCAATTACCAGCCACAAATAGATAACTAGCAACTTGAGTTACCAATTGTTCTGTCACGCAGTGCTAAAACCGTAAACACCACCAAAGTACCCAGCAAAGTAGCACCTACAGCTTGGTGAGTAACAGTTAGAGGTTCGACTTGTAGATGTAGTCGGAAAGTAGCAACTCCCAACAGTAGTTGTAAAATCAACAAGCTACCAGCAATATTTGCCAGTCGTCGCAACGTGGGATGCAGTGCTGGTGTACGCCAAGAGATAAATACAATGACCAAAGTAGCCACCGTTGGCGGTAGCAACCCAAAAATATGGCTGTACATCACAGCACAGAGTTGATCCCCGCCGGCAAAGCATTGATGCAAAGCCCAGCGAGAACCCACCAAAGCACCAAGTAGACTTTGTAGGTAAACCAAAACAGCCGCAACTAAACCCACCCAAGGCAGCTTACCAGCGGTTCCAGTTCCCTGATAGGGAGTAAGTACCGTACCGATGACTAACAGGGTGATGAAAAACAAGAGTGCCGTTCCCAAATGGGCAGTCACAATATCAAACCGCAACAGTTGGGTAACAGTTAGTCCTCCCAAAACCCCTTGGAAGACAATTAAAAACAAGGCAAATGTCGAAGCCCAAGGCAACCAGTTGGGTAAAACACGACGATGCCACCAGGATAAACCGGCCAGAGCGATCGCGCTAAAACCAATCAACGCCGCATCTAATCTGTGAAACCACTCCAAGAATACTTGAAGATTCATTTGCTTGGCTGGAACCAATTCCCCATAGCACAGCGGCCAGTCTGGGCAAGCCAGTCCAGCATTCATCACGCGGGTGGCACTGCCTATGGCCATCAAAATTAAGGTGGCTATGCAAATTTTCCACACCAAGCGACGAATGACTTCCTTGGGGCTGTTGTGTTGGGCTGCCGCTTCATTTTGTTGTTCTAGGACAAATTCGTTCATTAACGATACCTTATCCCCGCTTGAGGTAGATTCTTAAAATTATCTATTTGATCAGTCCAGACCTATCTACACCCTAACCTATGAACTAGGGTTTCTAGATTGGCTTTCACTTATACTTTGAATCACTACAGGCTGTTTTTACTGTAAGATTTAGGTATTTTTTAAGATGTGAATCATTAAATAATGAAAATTATTTAAAATTTCCGAAAATCTTGCTTAAATTTTGCTTAAATTTTGGTGCTAATGATCATTTTTTCCTGGATATATCACATTCATACCTTTTACTCAAGATTGGTTAACTAATCAAAAAAATTAATAAAAATTTCAGACATTGAGAGTCCATATCCCCAAGGCTGCACTACCTTAGTAAGTGAGTTACTTTGAGATAACGTAATCAATTCCCTTAAGTAAGCCGTGAAAATTCCAAGTTCGATCTGGACATTACTCATTGGCATCGTGCTAACCCTAGTCAGCCTTTGGTACGGTCAAAATCACGGTCTGTTGCCTACCGCCGCATCAGATGAAGCCGTATTGATAGATGGTTTATTTAGCGCAATGCTAACTGTTTCTGCAAGTATATTTCTAATAGTTGAAGGTGTTTTAATCTACTCAGCATTTAAATACCGTCGGCGTGCAGGAGACAACGAAGATGGACCACCAATTGAGGGTAATATACCCTTAGAAATACTCTGGACGGCGATCCCCGCAATTATCGTTATCGGTATTTCGGTTTACAGCTTTGATGTATACAACCAAATCGGTGGATTTGATCCTCATGCAGTCCATGCAGCCCCTGAAAGACTGATGATGGAAGAATCAATGTCCATGCCAGGAACTGCTATTGCAGCCACTTTAAACGATACACCTGGCAGCACAGAACCAAATCTCAACCAAGCAAAATCTGACCAGGCCATGCAAGACCCGGCCACCGCAGCAGTCCGCAATGCAGAAATTCCCCAAATGCGGAATGCTCCCGGTGTCGGTAGTGTTGCTCCCACCTTGGGCGCAAGTGAGGAAAAAGCGGGACAACCACCGCAATTAGTCGTTAACGTCTCTGCCCTCCAGTACGCTTGGATTTTTACCTACCCAGATACAGGCGTGACTACTGGGGAACTCCACGTACCCATCGGGCAAGAAGTACAAATGAACATGACCGCTAATGATGTCATTCATGCCTTTTGGGTTCCAGAATTCCGCCTCAAACAAGACGTAATCCCCGGTAGACAAACAGAGGTTCGCTTCACACCCAGAAAAGAAGGCAGTTATACCTTAATTTGTGCTGAACTGTGTGGCCCCTACCACGGCGCAATGCAAACCCAAGTAGTGGTAGAGTCCCAAGAGGCTTATGAAACTTGGATGCAAGAACAACTAGTTGCTAGTAAAGACACTCTCAACCAAGCGGTTGCCATCAACCCTGCGGATTTATCCCCAGATCAATTTCTCGCTCCCTACACTAAGGACATGGGCATTCACTCAGAAATGCTGCATTTACACAGGTGACTGGGGACTGGTGACTGGGGACTGGTGACTGGGTTATTTACCTCCATTTCTTCCCCTACTTCCCCTACTTCCTGACTCCTTGATCTCCTTTAAAAAAACTATGACCCAAGCACAATTACAAGAAACTGCCAATATTCCCACTCTCCAGGCAGAACCAGGGGTGAGAAAGTGGTGGGAATTTTTTACATTCAATACCGACCATAAGGTAATTGGTATTCAATACCTGGTTACATCTTTTATTTTCTACTGCATTGGCGGCGTGATGGCTGACTTGGTGCGGACAGAACTACGCACCCCAGAGGTGGATTTTGTCACTCCAGAAGTCTATAACAGCCTGTTCACACTCCATGCCACGATCATGATTTTCCTGTGGATCGTGCCAGCAGGGGCGGGTTTTGCTAACTATCTCATCCCCTTGATGATCGGGGCTAGGGATATGGCATTTCCTCGTTTAAATGCTGTGGCTTTTTGGATGATCCCCCCTGCGGGTGTGTTACTTACCCTCAGTTTGGCGGTGGGTGATGCACCGGATGCTGGTTGGACTTCTTACCCTCCTCTAAGTTTGGTAACAGGCCAAGTGGGTGAGGCGATATGGATCATCAGTGTTCTGCTGTTGGGTACATCGTCGATTTTGGGGGCAATTAATTTTATTGTCACCCTCTTAAAAATGCGTGTTCCCAGTATGGGAGTCCATCAAATGCCCTTGTTTTGTTGGGCAATGTTGGCAACTTCTGCTTTGGTGTTGCTATCTACTCCAGTTCTAGCCGGGGCGTTAATTCTGCTGGCTTTTGATTTGTTAGCAGGAACAACTTTTTTTAACCCCACTGGTGGCGGTGATCCGGTCGTTTACCAGCATATGTTCTGGTTTTACTCCCATCCAGCAGTTTACATCATGATTTTGCCTTTCTTTGGGGCAATTTCTGAGATTATCCCAGTACATTCTCGTAAACCAATTTTCGGTTATAAGGCGATCGCCTATTCTTCTCTGGCTATCAGCTTTTTAGGTTTAATCGTTTGGGCGCACCATATGTTTACCAGTGGTATCCCCGGTTGGTTGCGGATGTTTTTTATGATCACTACTATGATCATCGCTGTCCCCACCGGGATCAAAATTTTTAGCTGGTTAGCAACTATGTGGGGTGGCAAAATTCAACTGAATACCCCCATGTTATTTGCTATGGGCTTTGTGGGTACATTCGTAATGGGTGGGGTGAGTGGGGTAATGTTAGCCGCAGTCCCCTTTGATATTCACGTTCACGATACCTATTTTGTTGTCGCCCACCTGCATTATGTTCTCTTTGGTGGTAGCGTTTTAGGCATTTTCGCCGCTATTTATCATTGGTTCCCAAAAATCACGGGAAGGATGATGAACGAATTTTGGGGTAAGGTTCACTTTGCCTTAACTATCGTTGGTTTAAATATGGCCTTCTTACCCATGCACAAACTAGGACTGATGGGTATGAATCGCCGAGTTGCCCAATATGACCCCAAATTTACAACTTTGAATGAAATCTGCACTTACGGGGCTTATATTCTCGCGGTTTCTACATTACCCTTTATCATCAATGCCATTTGGAGTTGGTTATATGGTGAAAAAGCGCCTAATAACCCTTGGCGCGCACTTACTTTAGAGTGGATGACAACTTCACCACCCACAATTGAGAATTTTGAGATACTCCCAGTTTTAACTACTGGTCCCTACGACTACGGCGTAAAAGAGAAGAAAGTTGATGTCACTCAAGTATTAAGCGTCCAACCAGATGAACCCTATCCAACTATTGAGTCTGGTGTTTAATTCGTAATTCGTAATTCGTAATTCGTAATTCGTAATTGAAAGAAAATTATGAATTATGAATTACCAATTACCCATTACCTATTACCTATTACCTATTACCCATTACCAAATAAGAAATTCATGCAAAGTCAAATAATTGACCCAGCTAAAATCGCAGAAAATCATCATCATGCGGCTGTAGATACCCATCATGAAGCACATCCAGACCATCGTTTATTTGGTTTGGTGGTGTTCCTGGTTGCTGAAGGGATGATTTTTATGGGTATGTTCGGTGCTTATTTAGCTTTCCGTTCTACTTTACCTGTCTGGCCTCCTGCTGGTACACCAGAGTTAGAACTGCTGTTACCTGGTGTGAATACTATAAACTTGATTGCCAGCAGTTTTGTGATGCACAATGCTGATACTGCAATTAAAAAGAATGATGCCAAGGGGATGCGTACCTGGTTGGCTATTACTGCGGCTATGGGTGCAATTTTCTTGGTGGGGCAGGTTTATGAATATACCCATCTGGAATTTGGTTTAACTACCAATTTGTTCGCTAGTGCTTTTTACGTTCTCACCGGTTTTCACGGTTTGCACGTTACTATCGGGGTTTTAGCAATTTTGGCGGTGTTGTGGCGATCGCGCACTCCCGGTCACTATAGCAATGAAAAGCATTTCGGTATTGAAGCTGCTGAACTGTACTGGCACTTTGTGGACGTAATCTGGATCATTTTATTCGGATTACTATATCTACTGTAGGTATTAATTACTTGGTTATTCACTCCACCTGAATAATTTACAGTCCCCCACCCAGGGGGTTTTTTTATAGCAGGAGGCAGGAGGCAGAGGGCAGGAGGCAGGAGGGAAAGCCTTGTTATATCTAAGTCTCAAGGATTAATGATGTCCTAACTATCCTGGCTACAGCTATATAACCAAACTTACGTAACTAGTCGCAAATAGATACCCGATTTCTCAAAAAAGTCGGGGATTTGGATATTAGGTTTTTTGAATAATTTCCCAACATGATATGAGTTAGGTTGTGGGTTTTTGATTTGCGGAAATATGTTGATTTATTTTGAATCTAAATCACAGCATATAAACATGAATAATTGAATTGAAACTATGTCTTTGCATCAGTACAAAAAAAACGGATACCTAGCAGCAAGTATAGGTAGTTTAATAGGGGCTGCCTTACTGATGTATCCTGGTCATTTTTTAGGTGTTGGTTATGTAAAAATGTTCATGCCCAATGCTACTCTAGATGGAATCTTTCCCCCTTTTATCGGGTTTATTTTTGGCTGGTGGGTTGGAGAAGTTTTAGGATGTTGGCTGGCTTTGGGGCTGCTACGCTACCGCAGGGCAGCAAGAACAGCTAAATTATTACTAATGATGACTCCTGTCGGTATATTCTTCTGGATGCTATTTCATATCGTTGTGATCAACTGGATAGGTACTATTGTTAATCAGTCAAATTCCATAGCCAATCTACAGTATAGAACTATGCCTCTAACTATAGCTTTTGTCGCCATTGCTTTATCTCTGAAAGCAAGGTATCTAGCACAACAAAATACTTTTAAAATGTAGTAAAATTACTGATTTAGCCAAATATTAATTGTATCATCTAATCCACCACTGGCGAGTATTTTACCATCAGGACTAAAAGCAATATCTTTGATGGGTTGCGACCAGGCACTTAGGTAATTATTATTTTCTTGTGGTATATCTTTTAACTGACCTGTAGTTAAATCCCACATTTTCATCCCATCTTGTCCACCACTAGCAAGGGTTTTACCATCCGGATTCATCGCCATAGCATTCACCGCATTATTATGTCCTGTCAGGGTTCGGACTCTTGTACCTTTATTAACATTCCAAATTTTAATGGTTTTATCCCGGCTAGAACTAGCTAAACTTTGCCCATCTGGTGTAAAAGCTAACCCAGTTACTATTTGAGCATGGGCTTTTATCTCTCGGATGAATTGACGAGAATTCAAATTCCAAAGTTTAACAACACCCTTATTATCACCACTGGCTAAAGTCTGCCCATCTTGACTAATAGCCAAGGTATAAATTGCATTATCAAAGCGTACTAGGGTAGCTAGTGGTAGTTGTTGTTTTAAATCCCACAAACGAATCCCATCTAAACCACCACTGATGAGCATTTTACTATCAGGAGTCACCACCAAAGATAAAACCGAAGTGGTATGTCCATCAAAAGCACGGCTAAACTCCAGATTTTTGAGGTTCCAAAGATTAATCCTGTAGTCACTACCGCAACTAACTAGGGTTTTACCATCTGGGGAAATTAAAACAGAGTCTACAGATCCTTGATGCGCTCTGTTAATTGTACCCAGCTTTTTACCGGTTTGAGGATTCCAGAAGCGAATTATTGGCTCGTTGTCTGAGCCACCACTGACCAAAATTTTACCATTGGGGCTGAAATTTAGTGATTTAACAGTTCCTGTGTGTCCTCGTAAAGTGTGAAGCAGTCGGGGATGGATAACACTTCTGCTATCTAAGGAATCTATATTTACTTTATTAGCAGCTTGAGCAGGATGAGTAGAAAAATCCTGACTAATGGAAATTGAAACCGCGACGACTGCCAAAGATGCTAAGGTCAGACCAGAGCGAATAAATATTTTACATCCCCTTCTTACTTCATTGCTCACAATTACCTCTCACTGCTGCTCTAAAACAGTTACAACCCAATATTACTGATTGACCAAATCACCAATAATCCATAATTATGAATTATGAATTATGAATTATGAATTATTTTGACGTGGTTTTTTCTTGGAAACGGTAATGATTGGTAAAGGTGGACTAGAGGACTGAGGGGGTAAATAATGTTGTACCACAGTTTCCTCTGGCATTGGGGGACGCTGCTGCATCCGCCATAATTTAAAGGCTAAGGCTACTCCTGTTGTTCCTAAGCCAAAAGTGAATAATGACCAGCTATCGTCTAAACCACCAATCAGAGCATCTACTATACCCATTGTTACCAATGCACTGATTATAGGTTCTTTTCGGTAGGCTGACTTCAAAAAACGAGGTAATACAGCGTTCATCACAGCTTACTTTGTTCCTGTTAACTTTTTATGTAAGTTTATTCGTAATTTGCCTTTGTCATCTTAGGCTATTTTCTTCGGCTATTCGGGCATATCAAATTATAATTGTTGGTGGTAAAAACTCAGGTGTAGAAATTAACCATCTTGTTTGCCGTATTTTCCTCCCTGTGATGGAACTGAAAATTTAGGAATTAACTCCCAGAAGCTTGATAGAGATAGACGGTAATTGCTGGAGATAGTTCGCTACTTTTTCCAAAATGTGAAAACCAGCTGGATGATCCACCTGGTTTGCACTCTTCTAATTACTAGCTTACAGCTCAAGCTTGGGACTGGCGATGGTAACTACTTCAAACCCAACCAAGCAAGTACACCTTGATTCGTGACATATTCAATTACTACCATGAGAATAAAGCCAATCATAGCCGCACGTCCGTTCAAACGTTCAGCATATTCGTTGAAACCAAATTTTGGTTCTTCTAGTTTGGGGGTAACGGTTGGTTGTGGTTGTGTCATAATCGAAAGTCCCTTTCTGCAATAATGGTGGTCGGCAAACAAAACTTAACAGTTTTTTTGTGAAATCTTGATGGAGATTGAGTTTGAGTCTCTCTGAGAGAGAGGAATGTCAACTCTTTCTTTACATTTTTTAATGTTTCTTTATCTATTGTAGGAATAGTTTCATATTAGTCAAGGTTCAGCGATCGCTAAATTTGCAATTTTGAATTACTGAATACGGAAGCAGTGGGATAAATACTGCACTCTAGAATGAATCCAAAATTATTAGAGGTGATAAATACATGGAAATCGGTGTTCCTAAAGAAACTAAAGATCAAGAATTTCGGGTGGGTTTGAGTCCTTCTAGTGTGCGGGTACTCACAGAAAGCGGTCATACTGTCTTTGTGGAAACTCAAGCTGGTGCTGGTGCTGGATTTACGGATGATGATTACCGTAATGCGGGAGCAGGAATTGTTGAGACAGCAGAAGCAGTCTGGAATCGGGAGATGGTTGTTAAGGTTAAAGAACCCTTGAAAACAGAGTATAAATTCTTGCTCAAAGACCAGTTATTATTTACTTATTTACACTTAGCTGCTAATCGGGAATTAACAGAATATTTGATTGATGCTGGAACTTGTGCGATCGCCTACGAAACGGTAGAACAACCAGGTGCAAATAGATTACCTTTGCTCACGCCTATGAGCATTATTGCAGGTAGGTTAGCTGTACAATTTGGTGCAAGATTCTTGGAACGTCAACAAGGTGGTAGAGGCGTACTTTTAGGGGGTGTACCTGGAGTTAAACCCGGTAAAGTCGTAATTTTAGGTGGTGGGGTTGTGGGGACTGAAGCGGCTAAAATTGCTGTGGGTATGGGTGCTTCAGTACAAATTTTAGATGTCAATGTGGAACGCCTATCTTATTTAGAAACCCTGTTTGGTTCTAGAGTAGAACTACTTTACAGCAATTCTGCCCACATTGAAACCGCAGTTAAAGAAGCTGACTTACTCATTGGTGCAGTATTAATACCAGGCAAAAAAGCGCCTATTTTAGTATCTCGTGAATTGGTTAAACAAATGCGTCCCGGTTCTGTGCTTGTGGATGTTGCTGTTGATCAAGGTGGATGTGTAGAAACATTACACCCCACATCCCACACCAGTCCAGTATACATTGATGAGGAAGTTGTACATTATGGCGTTCCTAATATGCCCGGTGCTGTACCTTGGACATCAACTCAAGCACTTAATAATAGTACATTGCCTTATGTAGTGCAGTTGGCTAATTTGGGTGTTAAGGCTTTAGAAGTTAACCCAGCATTAGGTAAAGGTTTGAATGTGAAAAATCATCGCTTAGTACATCCTGCGGTACTAGAAGTTTTTCCTGACATAGTTTAAATTTCTCATGACTTAGCTAAGTAGGTAAGGGGGAGTCAAAGTCTCTCCCCTACCAGGTGAAATGATTTGTTGAACTCTTTTGAAACACAGAAGGTCTATTAAATCCTTTAAAATCGCCTTGATTTGGCTTCTAGAATTCATTCCCATACTCTGTCTGGGAACGAGAAGATACAGAGTATGAGAACGAGAAAATGGGAAAGAGAAGAAAACTAAAAAATTATGGTGATAATTGCCAAACCTTAATAGACTTATCACCACTACCGCTAATTAAAGCTTTACCATCTTTACTCACAGCCAAAGCATAAATACCACCAGCATGACCTTCAATAGTCCGGCTTAACTTGCCAGTTTTTAAATCAAAAATACTAATTTTTCTACCTAACCCACCAGTAATAAAAATTTTTCCATCGGCAGTGAGAGCAACAGCATTAATGCTACCAAGTTCAGCAGAAAAATTGTGAACAATCTTCCCCGTCTTCAGATTCCAAACCTTTACATTATTACCATCAGTTTCTTGAATTGACTGGTGAAAATCGTTATAACCACCATTAATTAAAGTTTGTCCATCGCTACTAATAGCTAGGGAGATAACAGCAGAAGCACCTTGAAAATCAAACATAGGATTTTTCTTTCGGTTTTGGTGGTACTAAAAAAGTTTTTGTCTATTAATCTTTGTTTTCATCCTTGTATTAAGGAATTGCTAAGAGGATGTTTTAAAAATGCAGAAATTAAGAGATGATAGAATTAACAGTCATTAGAGGATGATAATTTCACCCATGAATAAAATATTAGATGAAACCTTATCTCAACAAGTTGCGGAAAGCATCAAAAGTAAAGCTAAAAAGCCTTTTGATAATGCTTATAAAGCAGTTTTAGCAACTGAGAGTGCAAAGTATGTTCAAGGTTTTATAGTTTTTACTGGTCATCCATATAAACCAGTTGAACACGCTTGGGTTGAGTTAGAAGATGTAATTATTGATCCTAGCTTTCCTCATTTACAAAGAAAAGCTGAAAATATTTGGTATTTTCCCGCACAAAGTCTGACTGTTAAAAAACTAAAAGCGATTATTGATGAATCAAAAGAAGATTATCCAGAAGATGATCCTTTACCAATTTATGGTGAAGCACCTTATGAATATTATGGGGATTTAATGTTAGGTGATCATGAATATTTGGCAGCTTATCAAGCGGCTGAGGTTAAATGTCGAGAAATTAATGGCTTAGATGCTGAGAAAAATTAATATTAAATAGGAATCAGGAGTCAGGAGTCAGGAGTCAAGAGTCAGGAGTCAGTGAAAAGTAAACTACGATAACAGATAACTGAATAGGGAATAGGAATAAATTTACTAATGACTAATGACTAATGACTAATGACTAATGACTAATGACTAATGACTTTAATAAGATTTACCATCGCTGCCAAAATATTCTCTGTAGCTGCAAATTTTATTATCGCGCACGTCAAAGGCAACTGCAATCCGATTTTTATAAGGTTGTCCAAATAATTTTCCTTCATCACGAAATTCAAAGATGACGGTTTTTTCGTTGCTAGTTATGCTGTCTAAAGATGTTAGCTTAATTCCTGTTTGAAAGGCTTCAGAAACATAAGCAAAAAACTCTTTTGCTCTTTCTTTACCTATATTTAACCCGTGAAATTTTCCCGTTGGGAACCAAAAGGTAAAATCATCGGTTAGCATATCTAGAAAATTGTGCCAATCACCAGTTTCTAGACCATATTGAAAATGCTCAAATGCTTGTTGAGCAATTTTTAAAGTTTTTTCTGTTTCGGATGTCATTTTTTCCACCTATCCACAGGTAAAAATATAATTTTTGAGGGAGACTTTGATGGTTTTATTCCCCTTTTTTAAAGAGACAAGGGGAAATATACATGAAAATTGATACTTCTGGTGACATCCTCTAAGCCTCAATTTTCACTCGTCCTACTGGAGAAGCAAGACAAGCGAGAATATAGCCTTCTTCTTGCTCATTCTCATCCAAGGCATCCGGTGTGCCATCATACTTCACATCTCCTTCCAACTTCCGCACTTTACAACTACCGCAAACTCCACTGCGACAGCTACTATCAATCTCAACTCCTTCTTGTTCAGCTAGATCCAGAATCGATTCTGTGCCATCGCAGGTGATTTCTTTGCCGGATTTGGTAAATACCACAGTCAAAGAGCCTGGTGTTTTCACGGACTCTGGAACCGAGGTTGAAATTACTGACTTTGGAACCGGGGTTTGAATTTTTGTAACTTCCTCAGTGATTGTTGGAGTTGGTGGAGAAGGAGTAACGGTAGGTTTGGGAGCGGATGGCTGTGGTTTGGACTTTTTCGCGCCGCCAAAACTTTCTTCATAGTAGTTTTGCATGGGGAATCCAATTTGCTCCAGCATGGTTTTCACACCTTGCATAAAACTATTGGGTCCGCAAACATAGACTGTACGCTGCCAAAAATCAGGAGCGATCTCATAGAGCATTTGTTCGGTAAGTCTGCCGATAAAGCCATACCAAGCTTGGCCAGGTTCTGGTCTGGTAATGGCTATTGCCAGACGAAATTTAGGCTGGTGACTAGATATTAACTCTAGTTCCTGACGGCAAATAATATCACGAGGACTGCGAGCAGAATGGAAAAAGACAATATCGCAATCAGAAGCAGTATCCATCATCCATCGGGACATTGATATCATCGGTGTAATACCACTCCCAGCAGAAATAAATAGAAGTTTTTGGCTAGGGTTGGCAAAACAAGTGAATTTTCCCAATGGTCCGCTGACCTTGATTTCTTGACCAACTCTGAGATTGTCGTGCAACCAGTTAGAAACCAAACCTGGCGGTGCATCCACAGTATCTGGTGGAGCAGGAACACGCTTAACTGTAATTTCTAAAGTATGGGGACGTGAAGGTGTGGAAGAGATTGAGTAAGAGCGTTTAACTGGTTTATCGTTGATTTTTAGGTTCAGCGTAATAAACTGACCTGGTTGGTAGGTAAATAATACTGGTGGGTCAGCAACAAAGCGAAATGTCTTCACATCGTCTGTTTCGTCAATTATTGCTACACAACGAACCATCAAATCACCTTTTTGCCAGTGACTGATCTGATCTGGTGGCACAAGTGCAAGGGGCATATACTCACTGGGTGAACGAGTTGGTTCACCTGCTTGCTGACTCACCTGGGGAATAGGAATGGTTCGAGCAGCCTGTGGAGGATTTGATGTTTGACTGGGGACTGTTTGCTGTTGTTTAACCTTTCCATTATCTGTTGCTAATCGAGGCGCTTCAACAATAAGAATAAATTCGCCAATCCGAATAATGTCATCTTTTTTTAGGAGATATTTTTGGTTTAGCTCCGCTACTTGGTCATTGATGCGAGAGCCACTGAGACTAGCAAGGTCAGAGAAGTAATATTCCCCTTCTTCATAGCGGATACTGCTGTGAACTCGACTAACTTCAACACTGGGCAGAACTATACCACAATTACGGGAGCGACCAATAAAACACTCGCCATTGATCATCTCTTCTGGCGATATATCTATCTGTTTGATCTCTGTGGGTATTTTTGAGTTTAACAGTTTGATTTTGAGCATATTGACAATAATTTCTGAGTTTCAATTGCTAAATTACCGGGTAAGGAGTGAGGAGTTATTGTCTTTGTTATTGGAGGATGAACGGATCTCCTCATCCCCCTAGCTTCCTCACTTTTTACTTTCTTTAACTTTTGCGGTTAACCTTTGCAGGCGAGCCATTGTTGTCAGTAACAAACTCTTTAATACTTCCGAATCATTGCGTGATACTGTCTCAAAATCCTTGGCATCAATGACCAAAACTCGATTTGTTTCTGCTTTGGCAATTACATTTGCCGATCGCGGTTGCCGTCTCATTACACCCATTTCACCGATGGTTTCACCTGATTCAATGGTGTTGATGACAACCTCTGTAGCTCCTTGCAGAACTGTTGCCTCAGCTTCTCCATTGATCAACAGTAGAATTTCATTGGATGGTTCTCCAGCCCTATATATAGTTTCTCTTTGAGAGTAAACCCGAATCTCGGCTTTGCGAGCTAGTTCTATCAAGGCTTCCGGTTTTACTGAGCGGAAAGAATTGTTTTCCAACATCAATAAAAGTTTATCCAGAGTGCTGAAAGTTTCTTTTGGTGATTCTGACTGTAATGCTGGCCGCTTTGTCCAACTCACAGCTATACTGGGTTCGTCCGCTGGGCTAACCCGAATCACATCTCCTTGTTGGAGACGCACGGTATTATTTTGTAATCGTTTATCATTAATACGTAACCCGTAGGTACTATTTAATGCTGTCAAACCAAGTCCTTGTTCATCAACATGGAATATGGCGTGACATTGCGATACTTTGGCATTAGCTAAAACAATATCATTTGCACAATTACGTCCCACTTGGACAACTGATTGCTGAAATACAAATTCTTGTGTTGTTTCCCCTACTTTTACTTGAGCGATGAGAGTTGGCAACAAAGTGGCCATCGGTCCTTTATCCAGACCCAGGATTTTTTCCACTGTCTCCTGGACTAGCCAATCTTTGATTTTTGCAGAGTTGAGTAACTGGAGTGCTTGTTCGTGTCCTTGTTCTGGATCTAGTTGATCCAAAGCATAAAGTGCGGCAGCTTGGATGAGTGGTTCTAGCTCTTGCAAAAGTTCCTTGAGAATCTCAATCACAAAGGGCTGAGTATTAGCTGATATTACATTTGGTGTTTGTTGACCAGCAACAAATATTTGCGTCGGTACTTCGTCATCAATTATCTGTGATTGAGTATCAAAAGCTACGGTTACTTCTGATTTATCGGGTTGTAGAAGTGCGATCACTTCCTCACCAATTCTCTGTTGCCATCGCAAACTACTATTAACTTCATTCAGGATATTTGGCAATACATTTTCTGCCAGTATCCCAATAGCACTAGCAAGTTTTGCTGCATCAGGTGATTCTCCCAAAACTTCCAGAATACACAACAATTGTTTGGTGATAATTAGTTGTTTATTCTCAATAGCAACTAATCGCAACAAGGCAAAAACAGATGCTTGCTGAGTTGGAAAATTACTTAAGACTTGATAGCGGACAATCAGATCCTTTAACTGTGTGAGTAGTACCTCTGCTTTGCGAAGAATCACACTGTTTTCATTATTCATTTGGGATAAAATTTGTGCTTCTTCATCGGTTGTAATTCCATACTCTTGTCTTATGACTTGAATTTGCTTGTCTTTGCGCTGGAGTGCTTGATCCAATGGAACTCCCATCTCGATCAAATCTAACAGTTGTTGTTCTAGAGCTTGCTGATAGCTTTCAATTCTTAACTGGTTTTCCCGGCTTCTACGTTTATTCGGATCTAATAAATCTGGGCTTTCTACTCCCAATTCTGTCAATATACTGTAGTGTTCTTCATCTTTAAGTCCCAATTCCAAACGGATATACTTAAGTTCTTCTAAGCTACTTGCTGGCTCTATATTTCCTTGCTCTAATTCCTCGCGCAGCAATCCTTTGTACACTTGAAAGCTGGATTCTTTACTAAAACTGGGTAGCACTTTAGCCAGAACATAGACTTCATCAGGTTTTAGGTTCTGTACTGATCGACCTTCTAGGAATTTAGATAAATCAATTGTTAATTTAGCCAATTGTCGGCGCAGAGTTTCCGCCAAACTTTCCCTTGAATAAGTTTCAGAACTGCGGTCAATAGTTCTGTACACCCACAGGGTGCTGACTAGGATGACTAACGCATTAAACCCTAATTCTATAATTTGTGGTAAATCTTTGAGTATGGGACGGCCAGCAAATATGAAATAAAAGTTGAATACTACAAAGGTACAGATTGTAAACATGGTGTGCTGTACCTGTTGTTTGACCTGTTGTTTACTGAGAGATTTATTAGTCCTTATGCGATAAGCTCTATATGCTTTTTCCACCTTACATAACAGAAAATAGCTTGCTGCTACAAAAGTTCCAATAGTCAGTGGAACAGCAAATAATTTGGGAATGGGAATTGGCTGACCAAAAATATAAAATCCTGGATTTAATAGAGTCTCTAACTGATTTTCTTCGTGACTCCAAACTCCAGAGAAGTAATAATCAAGATTTCCAGAATACAGAAAGTAGTAAAGATAAAAGCCTATTACTAGTCCCAAATAGCCATATTGCACGAATCTGCGACCTGGTTTGTTTAACATTTCCCAGTAAGACCGTTCTGCATCAATGTCAATGCAAGGAGATTGGCAGCTAACACAGGCACTTTTTTCGTTACCATCTTTATCTGATGTCCGACACATAGACTGGGTAACAATTTGTTTCTGACCTTGGTGAGCTTCACTTCCTAATAATGCCCTTGGACCGTTATAGACTATCTGCACGGGAGCCATAGGACAGAAATATTGACACCAGCTTTTACCTGCAAACAGATAACCTACCAATATTGCTGATAGAATGGTGAGGATGATAAAAGAGCCTAGCAACAGGCGTTCAGAATTAACAAATAGAATTCGCAAGCACAGACCAAGGCAAAGAAACCCAAATTGGAAGTATAGATGATTACGACCAAGCCAAGAATCTTTTGCTACCTTAGCAAGTTCATAGCGCACTGCTCCTGTGCGGGGATTGGTAACTTTACGTTGACGTTGCTTGCCTAATGCTCTAGGAATTTGTGAGATAAAAGATAAGGGGCAGATACGCCGCCATGTTTCATGTCCTAAAACGAGGAGAATCATTACTCCACAGGGAATGATAATTCCCCAAAAAATTTTGGCTGCTAATGCAAAAGGTTTAACATCAACACACTTTCCCTGAACTGTGACAACCTCTTTGCATTTCGTCGGGTCTAATAGATCCGGGTTGAGGCGAAAAATACTCCATTCAGTAGAAGGCTGGGTTAGATATGGTGAAATAGGGTCGTAAAACAACGACACAATCAGTATAATCCAACCAATAACGAGCAGCCATCTAACAAAATGCATTTGTTTTTCCGGGACTCGATGAAACATAGCAGTGATCCTGATTATTCTTTATAGTTAGAGAAATTTACTCGATTTTTTTGACCGAGTTCGGTTGGTGATGTCTTCGTTGTTATTGTATCAGGGGTATAGCAAATTTGCCTAAAAGATTTTGCGATGTGGCGTGCAATGCTGATCCTGAATGCTTTTTAAGGACAACGTATGTGCCTGGATTTTTCACAAATTCTCAAAAACAGGGGTCAACAACCTGACATGGAAGCACTAGAGGACTCTTTTTGATTCCAGGGAAGAAAAATGAGAATTTACACATTGACAATTAACGTGATTTTTCGATGATTTGTGAATGATTACCCTGACACAAATCTCTTCCCAATCGTCAGTAATATTACAACAGAAGCAGTCAGTAATGAAACCTTCTTGGTATTATTATTAACGGTGACCAATAAAGAAAGCTGACAAAAGGCCTGTAGAGCAGGAAATGAGTTGTTGAACATAAAAGAAGCGATCGCAGTTCCGTTGTAGTTGTGCGATCGCCCTAATTAATTGACACCTAGCCAAAGGAATCAATTTAAAAGATTATATTTCTCATCCTACGAATATGGGGTGCAGTGTTATCCCCATCAGGTGTTTTACCCCACATTTAAAATTTAACTAAAATTTAACAACTACTTTGCCGCAACTTTGACCACTTAGCAAGTATTCCACTGCATTGGGGATAGATTCTAAACCATTAAATTCTCCTGGGTCAATGGCAACTTTAATCTTACCAGTATAGAACAGATTGAGAAGGCGATCGCGTGCCTCTGGGATATATTCTTGATAATGTGGCATCAAAAAACCACGCACAGAAGCAGCTTTCCCAAATAATTGGTGATAAATGCGGGTAGAGTTAATTAGTTCGGGAATTTTCGCATATTCAGAAATAAAACTCTTGTGGTGTGGGTATCTTGTCCGCTAGATGTGTACCTGATAACAACAGAAAGTGCTGTAAGTAATCTTCAGCAATGTTCGATAAAATGAAAATACTGGATATTGCTATTGATTTTATTTGAAAAAACCCATCAACTTGTCTAATAAACCACGTATAAAGCTCATAAACCAAGGTTGAGGTAATTGTTCCACTGAATGTAATTATACAAGTCTACGTTTAACTTCCTCTGCTAAATCTACTAAAGCCACCTCTACTTGTTCACCTGATTTCAAATCCTTCAATGATGATTTTTCTGCTGCTGCTTCATCAGCACCAATAATTACACAAAATTGAATTCCTTGTTTATCTGCGGCTTGAAATTGTTTACCCAAAGGACGTTTTTCAAAATTAGTCACCACATTAATTCCCGCTTGGCGTAATTGTTGTGATACCTTTAAATAAACAGGCATTAAATCATCTTGCATATTTACTACTACAACTTGCGTAGGTGTAGCAGATAAAGTATTGAGAATACCTGCTTTTAATAAACGACTAATTAACCGAGTTAAACCGATAGAAATGCCCACACCTGGCATTTTTTCACCTAAAAACATTCCCACTAATTCTTCATATCTGCCACCAGAACAGATACTACCCAAGGCTTCATGTCCAATTAAAGTGGTTTCGTAAACTGTGCCAGTATAGTAATTTAACCCACGAGCGATAGATAAATCAATACAGAAACTTTTATCAGCAACTCCTAAATCTCTTACGCCATTAATTACGGTTTCTAATTCACTAACTCCTAGATTAAATTCCTCGGCTGATGGTAAATTCAGAGCTAGATATTTGAGTTTATCTAAAACATCATCAACGCTACCATCAATTTTAATAAATTCAATTATTTTCTCTGTTTGCTCTGAAGAAATACCTTCTTTTTCTAGTTCTAATTTAACTTTCGCTTCGCCAATTTTTTCCAAATTATCAATAATGCCTATACAGGCTTTAATTTGGTTTTCAGCCACTCCTACCGACTGAAAGAAACCTGTGAGAATTTTGCGGTTATTGATGCGAATGACAAAATCACCAATATTAATTGCTGCAAATATTTCGGTAATAATTGCTGGCATTTGGGCATCATATAATAAACTGAGTTTACCACGAGCAACAACATCAATATCACATTGACGAAATTGCCGAAAGCGTCCATCTTTTGCCCGTTCTCCGCGAAATACCATATCCATTTGATAACGAGCAAAGGGAAAGGTTAATTCATTTAAATGACGGGCAATATAAGCAGCGAAAGGAACAGTTTGATCAAATTTTAAAGCTCTGGCTTCCGAACCAGTTTCGCCAGATTTATCCTTTTCTGCTTGGCGATTTGGTGGTAAAATTGGGTCAATCCCATATATTATGTTATCGCCTTGATTTCCCTTGGCTTGCAATACTTCTAACCGTTCTACGGCTGGGGTTTCAATGGGTGTAAAACCATAACTTTCAAATACACGACGGATGATATCTAATAAATATACTTCTAACCGTTTTTCGCTGGGCAGAAATTCGGGAAAACCGCTAGGGGTAGAAAAGTTGATTTTGTCACTTTTGGCCATGCTTTTACCTTGTCGAGTTATTAATTATAATTAATAATTATAAGCTATTCACAAATTTGTAAGATTACCAATGTCATATCATCATTGTTTTGCCTATCAGGACCGATGAATTCCTGAACTTTATCAAACAAATAATCGACAATTTCCTGTGGTCCATTGCAATAACGACAAGCAGTATTAAATGAAGTCACAAAATTATCTTCATCAAAGCGATCGCCACTAGCCGCTGCCGCATCTGTCAAACCATCTGTATAGTAAACAACCGTATCTCCTGGTTCTAATTGTACTTGCCCATCTTCATATTGACTATTAGCATCCAAACCAATCAACATCCCTAAAGTATCCAATCTGCTCACAGTTTTAGTCGCAGCGTGCCACCACAAAGGCGGATTATGTGCAGCATTACTATAAGATAAAACTCGCGTTTTCGGGTCATATTCTGAATAAAACATGGTGACAAAGCGGTGGGAATTTTCCAAATCCGCATACATAACTCGATTCAAATTTTGCAGAATCCCTGCTGCGGAATTACCATGTAATACTTCACCTCTGAGCATTCCCCGCAACATTGTCATAATTAAACCAGCAGGAACACCTTTACCCATGACATCGCCAATTACCAAAGCCCAACGGGTATCTTCAGCACTACGCTTATTACTTAGCTGTAACTGATTATGATTTGTGGGAATAAAATCATAATAATCTCCACCCACACGATTAGCAGGTTTACAACGTGCGGCTAAAACTGCACCAGGAACACTAGGACATTGACGCGGTAAAAGTCGGCGTTGAATTTCTGCGCCAATTTCTAATTCTTGATCTAAGCGTTCTTTTTTTCTCAGTTCTACTGCTAGTTCATCGTTTTCAATGGCTACGGCTGTTTGATCTGCAACTAACCTGACTAACTTTTGTCTAGTTTCTGTCCAACTATATTCTGGATCACGGCTTAAAACATAAAGCCATCCCCGTTCTGTATGCTTAACTAAAATTGCCGTGCCAAAAATCTGTACATCTGGACCCAAATAGCGGTGCATCTGATCATCTAAAATTCCTGTGGTTGCTGTTAGCGGCACAGAATTGGGTAAAAGTGTGATTTGACTGCTGGCAGTTTCTAGGGCTTTGCGGATATTTTTCCGTTGTTGGCTATCTTGCCAATGTAGCTGCTCTAATCTAATTTGACCATTGGGTTTATAGAGAAATAAGGCGCTACCATCAGCATCAGTAACTCTGGTGGCCATGAGTGGAATCAGTTCTAAAAACTGGTTCAAATTATTGAAGCTTCTCAGGGCAAATCCTAAAGAACTGAGCAAATCTTGAATTTTGTTCTGTTCCCGATTTAGCCTAGCCACAAGTTCTTTCAGTGCCACAACTGGAGTGACATCTGTGGTGGCACTACTATTAATTTCCGTGGAGTGAGAAGGAACTTGAGACACAGGTAAATATACTATTGCATTGGATATTAACAGATGGCAGATTTATGATTTATGATCAATCCTTTTTGTTGGGTCTTGCTCAATCATATTCGACAAGATTAGTCATTTTAGCAAGAGTAGAAAGACTGAGGATGTAATTTTGAGCAGTATTGCATTTGCTGATGGTATTTTTTGTCATTTATGAGGAATTTCCTGTTATGTATTTGTTCAGTTAACCGTCAATTAACCCTGTCCAGTATAAAACAGTAATTTTATTAACGCTACAAACGGCTTACAATTTTTTCATGACTGAATTACTAATTCATATATCTTGGGAAATAAAGCTTTATGGTTATCGGAGCTATCTCTTACACCTATTGAGTAAGTCTTGAGAGTTTTTGATGAATGGATTTTGGACTGGGTTGTTAATCAGGTTGTTCCTACTGCTGTTAGGGAAAAAAGATTTATCATGATACCTGTAAAGGCAAAATTGCAAATTATAAATTGTAAACATTTAACTGGTATAGCATAAATTTCTTGAATATTTACTCAGAGATAAATTTTCTCTCTTCAGTTTATGAGCTAGGAGATTTTTAATGGCTGAAGATTCAATTTAGTTCACACCGAAAATATCTAGAATCTATGTAAATAGAACCTAGATGAAGCTTACTCTGCCATATTTAAACCAAAACTTATATAGGGTGTTGTGGTTTAACCATGATAATTTGAATCTCTAAATGGTTGACAGAGAGTATTTATGAGTAATTTTGCTTATGGAACCTGATAACCAAGACAGGAGTATTTAGCCAGTTCATTGACACTGATCAAATGGTTGGTAAATACCTTTTACATTAATCAAGTCACCTTGGTTCTGTATGAGATAAACCCCTTGGACAGTGATAAAGATGGCTTTAGTGTGAAATTCTACCAGAAGTTAGCCATTTTTTGTAAAAAAAAAGAATTATTTTTATTTTTAGGAGGCTGGGGACTGGGGACTGGGGACTGGGGACTGGGAAGAAAGTAGGGGGAGCAGGGGGAGCAGGGGGAGCAGGGGGAGAATATTAACTTTTACTTTTGCCTCTTGCATGAGTGCCTTTTGCCTTCTGTTCCCTGTTAAGAGTTCCCTTCTTTCCCAATTACCAATTACCAATTACCAATTACCAATTAGCCATTTAATAGTGCTTCAACAAATTCATAACTAGAGAATGGACGTAAATCTTCAATTCCTTCTCCAGCACCAATAAAGCGAATGGGTAAACCTAACTGCTGGACAACAGCTAAGGCCACCCCTCCTTTTGCTGTACCATCTAGCTTGGTTAAGACAACACCGCTGAGTTGGGCGGCTTGGGAAAATACCTCAGCTTGTCGCAGTCCATTTTGTCCCAAGGTAGAATCTAGAACTAAAAGTGATTCTACATGGGCATTTGGGGCTTTTTTGTCGATGATGCGGCGAATTTTACTCAATTCGTCCATGAGGTTTTTCTTGTTTTGCAGTCTGCCAGCGGTATCTATTAATAGTAATTCGGTTCCTCGTGATTGGGCAGCGGCGATCGCATCAAATACCACTGCTGCTGGATCTGTATTTTTACCGGGATTGGCAATAATTTCTACTCCGCTTCTTGATCCCCAAACTTTGACTTGTTCGACAGCGGCAGCCCGGAAGGTGTCAGCAGCACCAATTAAGCAGTTATAGCCAGATTTTTGGGCTAAATGAGCGATTTTACCAATAGTGGTGGTTTTACCTGCGCCGTTGACTCCTGTAATTAACCAGATGGTTAAGTTATCTTTTTCTGGGGCAAAGCTGGATCTGGGAGATGCTTGAATTGGTGCATCTAGCATATCCCGGAGGATTTTTTTCAGGTAGGCGATCGCTTGTTCTGGTGGGGTAACTTGATCCCGTAGTTGTTTCTGTAGGGCATCAATAATAAAATCTGTGGCTTCTACTCCCACATCTGCTTGCAGGAGTAATGCTTCAATTTCAGCTACAGCAGCTTGGTTTAAAGGTCCTTGTCCAACAATTGCTTTGAGTTGGTTGAGGATATTGCGCCGAGTTTTGTCTAAGCCTTGGCGTAATTTTTTCAGCCAGGTAATTTCTTCTATGGAAACGTCTTCTGCTCTTCTACCTTGTGCCGCTAAAACTTCTACTGACCATACAAACCCATCATCAAATTCCAGTTCGGGAATTTCTGCATCTATCTCTGGTGTGGTTGTGGTTGCTGCCGGAGTTGGTTTTGTTTCTGGTTCTTCAACTTCAACGGCGCTGGCTATCAATCTTTCTTGCTTGGCTTGCCTTTCTGCTGCGGCCCGTTCTAAAAAGGATAGAGTTGCTGGGCTGGTAACTTCTGTTTTGGTAACTTCTGTTTCTTCAGTAATAACAGCTTCTTCAGTCACAGATATTGCTTCTGGCTGGGTTGTTTGAGTTATTTCCTCTGTTGCTGTTTCTGGTGTTTCTTCAGTAACAGATATTGCTTCTGGCTGAGTTGGTGCAGCTACCTCATCTACTAACGTTTCTGTTGTTTCTTCAGTAATAGTAGCTTCTATTGCTGCATTTTCAGGAACATCACCTGTTTCTTGAATCTGAGATTGTTGTTTTTGCTGAATATTTTTATAAGCAGCTTTAGCATAAGCCAATAGGTCTGCCGTGTCTGGTGTAGTTTCTGCGGCTGGTTCTGGCTGTGCTTCTTGTGTAGGTAGATTTTCCCCCTGTGGTTGTGGTTGGGGGGTTTCAGAAGAATCGTGATGTTGACGGCGGAACCAATTAAAAACCATTGCAGCAGTATTATTAGTTATGAGTTATCAGTTATGAATTATCAGTTAGTTATCAGTTTAATTTAATTCGCCAGTTTTTCCAGGGTTGGAAGCTTTAGAGTTATCCTCACTTTTAATGTAATTTAAAGACTGGGGGAAGTGAGGATACTACCCTATGCTGTTTGTTTCTGTTCTGTGACGCGGCGTAGGACACCATTAATAAAGCGATGTCCATCATCTCCACTGTAGCGTTTTGCTAATTCTACTGCTTCGTTGATAGCAATACTGCTGTGAACTCCCATGAAGTTCATTTCTGCTACGGCGATTTGCAGAATATCCCGATCTATTTGGGCCAGGCGAGTTACTTGCCAATCGACTAAAGCCTCAGAAATGATTTTATCAATAATATTGCGGTGTTCATCAACGGTGATGACGATTTCTTTGGCGTAGTTGCGAACTTCTTTATCTTGATTAGCTAATTGAATTAATTCTGGGAAATCAACGGCTGTACCTAAGTCATTGATGGCTGTTTGGGTGTAGGAGATCGCTTCTTGGAGCATGGTTCTAGCTGTATTCAGGTCTGAAGCTCGCGTTTGGCTAGTTAAAAGGCGATCATTGCTGCGTTGGAGTTCTCCGGCTGCATTATTGAGGGTATCTTGAACTTCTTTGGTTAGAGTGCGGACTGCACCCAGGACTAATTTGGCTACTAGTTGGTCATCTGGCAGTTTCTCCAATTTCTTGGGGTTTACTGGCAGCTGGCTCAGGCTTAACAATGCCAATTCGCGTGCTATTTGCTGGGGTTTACGACGTTGCATAGTGGTAGTAATTGGGGCAGAAGGAATTAAAAAGTAATTAAGTAAATGGGGCAAACTTCTCACTATATCAAGTTTGACACATTTTAACAATTAGCTGATCTGTGAGAATGTTAGGCTTCTTCTATTACAGAAATGACATGATTTGTGGTTTCTGTTGCTGGCTCTGCGGCTGGTAAAATGAATGAGGATAGTCCTGTATTGGGGGCAACGATACCACCAGAAACGACTATTTTAAAAGCGTCTTCTATGGACATGGAGAGGTTTACTACTTCCTCTTCTGGAACTACTGCATACCATCCAGTGGTAGGGTTGGGGGTAGTGGGGATGAAAACGCTCAACATGGGTTGATTCATCTGGGCTTGGATATCACTGCTAATTGCACCAGTGACAAAGGCGATCGCCCAAATTCCCCGTCTGGGATATTCTAATAAAACTACACGGCGAAATTTGCCATTGGAATCTTTGAGAACTGTTTCTAATAATTGCTTGAGGGTTTTGTATACTTGACCAGCTAAGGGTATAGCTTGCAGTATTCTTTCCCCAAAATCTAGCAACCATTTACCAACTATATTCCGAGCCATCAAGCCAATTACCAGGATGCTCAGTAGTGGTACTGCTAGTCCGACTACAAAATTTAGGACATTGACTAGTATAGGATGTAAACCATCAAAGGGATTTAGCTGTTTGGGGATTTGGGTGAGAAAATTAACTACCCAACTGGCAATAGTAATGGTCAGCCAGATGGTAGTTGCTAGGGGAATTACCACCAACAAACCAGCAATCAGGTCATTTTTTAAGTCCTGTTTCAGGCGTTCAATTACCAAGCCCCGATTCTCCTTTTTTTTGGCTACGAAAATTTTTGTGTTTGCGATCTCAAGCCCTATAACCATGACGAGGCTGAATAAAGCGCCTCCTATCACCAGGTTAATAGCTGTTGGAAGTCATGGTTACTTAACAAGTGTTACGTTTCTTTGTAATACTTGTAAATGATTGTTGCAAGTTTCTCAGGTATTACTAATCCTAACGCGCTATCTGACCAGATGCCCAAAATTATTTGATGATTGGACTTTCATCATTGCTGGGTTGCTCAATGTCTAGGCTGGGTGTAGGTAAATATTTCAATTCCCAGACTTTTAGTAAAATTAGGTATTCATAGAATGCTTGTAAAGTACACCAAGCTAAACCAGGTTGCCCGTCTAAGCAGCCACGTAATAAAAAGTACATATAAATAAAGCGGATCAGTGGTCTAACTGGTGTTCTCAAAGATACATCCTTGAGGGCGCGTCGTCTTTCCACTTCTGTTTTTCCGAAGAATAAATCTCGCCAGTTAACGTTTCCTTGTTGTAATTGATACAGGGTTTCTCTAGCTTCATCTGTAGAATAACGGTTATGTTTTTCAATCCAGCGGGTTAACCCTTTGCTACAGGTGTAATGGGGATAGGTTTCTTTGATAAAGCCGGTTGCACCGTCACAGACTTCTCTTTCTGTGTGACCATAGTCTGTAAACCAAACTTTACCGTGACGGAAAAGACGTAATTGATAACGGGGATATTGGGTACTATAGCGAATCCAACGATTCATAAACATCACCCTTTCTGCAACATAGTAGGCGATGTAGTCAGGATTTTTGGTGGCGGCTAGACACTCAGCAAATAGTTCTGGTGTCATGCGTTCGTCGGCTTCGAGAATGTACACCCATTCGTATTTGGGAGTAACTGACTCTAACATCCAGGTGCGTTGTTTACCGTGGCTTTCAAAAGGATGTTGAACGATGCGAACAGGATAACGACTAGCTATTTCTACGGTGCGATCGCTGCTGCACGAGTCTATAACCATAATGTCATCAGATAGCATCGCTGACTCAATACAAGCTGCAATATCTAGTTCTTCGTTATAGGTGAGTATGTAAATTGATAACATTTCCAGTTGTATAGATATTTGACTAAATTTGAAGTGTTTTGTCGCTGTGATTGATAATAAGCCGCCAATTCTAATTGACGGCTCCTACTCAGTAATCACAAAGAAGGCAGGAGGCAGAGGGTAGGAGGCAGGAGGGAAGAAGTATGAACATTTTAGTTCTCGGTCTAAAGCCCAGTTTAAAAGAGGAATTGTATCGATACGCATAGCGCGTTAGCAAAGCGGCACGAAGTGCAATACAAAGCGTTCTTGCTTCAATCCCACGTTTTAAAACGTGGGTTCCTCCTGCCTCCTGCCTCCTATCTCCTGCCTCTTGAACTATAAATTAACGGGCTGGAGCTTTACGTTTAGCACCTTGTAAAGCACCCATACCTTTTAAACCTGTCCAACCGATGATGATATAACCGATTGATAACAACAAACTGCTGATACCTATCCGTAGTCCAGATTTCCAAGCGTTGTCTTTTGCTTGTTTTTCTGCGTCTTCTTTACGTTGGCGAATTTGGCTGATTCTTTGTTTGGCTACTTCATTAGGATCTGTTTGCTGGGCAATAAATTTGTCCAATTCTTGGGGATTAGCTTTAAATTTCTTCAGTAATTCTTTTTGCTCTGCGGGCAGTTGGGGATTTTCAAGTGCTTGCTTATATCTCTGCTCGTCTTTTAGTAGTTCAGTAAACTGGGCCTTAGCTTGGCTTCGTGCTTGTTCTAACTGAGCTTTGGCCTGATCATTATTGAGCTGAGTGAGAAATTGAGATAGCTGGTTGTTAAGTTGAGATTCTGCTTGCTGGGCATCTTGGGAAATTTGATTGACTCTTTGTGTACTAGCTTGACGGACATTGTTGAGGTGGAGGGGAAAAATCAACAAAAACATCAAACCCAAGATGCTGGAAAGTATCAGAGATGGCAATTTTAAATTCATCCCTGCGCCGCCACCTGTTTCAGCACTATCAAACCAATATGCAGCCAATATCATTCCTAAACCGACCATTGGCACAATTCCCCTGTCCACTAGGGCTGTTGTTAAGCCAATTTGTGCTTGTTTGTCAGTGGGACTGAAGCCCAGTAACAAAATCACAAAATCAACGAAAAAAGACAAAATACATACTATCCCAACTACTTTGAGTGCGAGGGAACTATTCGAGGAAGCAGCACGGTTAACCATATTTTTGTAAATTTTTTGTGAATAAAACTGTTTGCCACTTAATAAAGTTACAACTTTTTGAGGAGATAGGAGGCAGGAGGCAGGGAGATAATAAGAACTGATAACTGTTAACTGTTAACTGTTAACTGTTGCCAAACAGGTAGGTCTTCTGGACGGTCAACATCAGCCAAAGTAGGTAAGTATACAGATGATATATTAAGTCGTTGGGCAATTTCTACAGTTTGTGGAAATACTGTAGCAGTTCCCCAGGGGATTTGAGAAAATAACTCTGGGATAACTCGACGTAAACCAATTAAGTAATAACCACCGTCCAGTGCAGGTCCTAGCACTAAGTCACAAACTTGAAGTTTTTCAAAGGCTGATGCTAAAATGTGAGAATTTAGACCAGGGCAATCAGTACCAATGATGATTACCTGTTCTGCATGGCTGTCAAAAGCATCTGCAAGCGATCGCATCATCCGCTGACCTAAGTCTCCTTCACCTTGATTTTTATACACAAAATCTAGACCTAACCAATTTTGCATTAGTTCCCAATTACCCCCTGCAAACCGAACTTCCACAGTTATAGCAGATATATTTTGTAATTCTTTTACCTGTAATATAGTATGTTCTGTCATCTGTTTTTGCAGATTAGCAGCACCAACTTCACCCAAAGCTGGTATCAGTCGGGTTTTTGTTTTCCCAGGTTCTGGATAGCGGGTAAAAATAATTAAGTGTTGTTTTGGGATAGTTAGTGATTTTTGCACAGGGTATTGGGGAATGGGGAATGGTGACTGGGGACTGGTGACTGGGAAGGAAGAATGAATTTATTACCAATTACCCATTATCAATTACCGATTTCTTAATAACAATATCTGCCACTTTCAGCAGTAGGATTTTCTTTTGCAGTTCTCAGAGTCCCTAAAATTGTGGATACAAAAACACAACGTTTTGCTTTTCCACCAGACTTACTAGATAGGGTGATTCTACCTAAAGGGGGTTTTCTCACACTGCCTAAATCATCAAATTGAATATTTTTTATATTATCAGACTCTGGTAAAGTTGTTTCTTCATCTAACTGAATATGAGAATCTAAACTATTCCATACAGCATTTGCTGGGGTGACAGTAGCTGGATGAACTGCCCATAGAAGTATACCATTTTCTTCTCTAAAACTAGTTTGCCAGGTTAATTTTTCCTTTTTAGCTTGACTTTGGGCTTGACGCATAGCTTGATAAATTTGTTCTTGAGCAGTATTAAGACGACGACTATTGATAAAAGAAAGCCAACTTGGTACTAGTATTGCTGCTAATATACTAATCATAAACAGAACCATTAAATTTTCCAGCAAGGTAAATCCGTTATTTGATTGAGAAAAAGAGAATTTATATTTTCTGTTCATTGTTAAATAGATGGGTATAGGTGACTGGGGAGAAAATCCATAATTACCAATTAAGAATTACTTATACAAAAGTCCTTTTCCCTGAATTTTGATAGTTGCAGTAGGGAAAAAAGTCATTTTATTGGCACTGTAATTAATATTTGAATTATTATTGAGACGAGCTAGGGCATTACCGCGAATAAATATTTGTGCTGTTGTGTTTAGCCTATCAACACAAGCATAAAAACTGGTCATTTCCCCAGTGTTTGTATCATTAAAAGTTTGTGAAGTTACTTTTGACCACGTAATGTTAGGATTTGTAGAGTTAGGTGGACAAGTTGCTGGAGGTGCATTAGTGATAGTTTGATCAATATAGTCAACAAGGACCAATGTATTAGCAGTATAGGCATCATCACCTTTTTTCCAACTATTCATTATTGCTTCTAAAGTACCTGGTTGGTTGAGTTCAAAAGGAGCAAAACCATTACTCGGACAAAATTCATCAGGGTTACTAGAACTACCTTTAACATATTTCCCTGGATATCCAGTACATTCTCTTGTGTTATTAATATCGGTATTATTGGCTAGGACACCATCTCTAATTTTCCATTTACCAATGCGAGCAGTTTTAGACCAATTAGAAGCAGAACGGGTATTATCTTGTATTAAGTAATAAACAACTAATGAATAGACAAAAGTATCATTTTTAGAGGAACTGCCGGAAATGTGCAGGACATCTTTTATTAATTCTCGCTGCCAAAAAACAAGCACTGGAACTCTATTAATACCTCTGGGAGCAGAAGGAAGTTGATTTTTGATAGCGTCTATACCGTTAGCATCATAGATATAAACAGCTTGTTTTAAATCGCGAGCAATGTAATCTAATGCTGCTTGAATTTCTTGTTCAGAAGTTGCTTTAGCTTGTTCTTTTTTGTCTTTTTCCATCACATTAATCATCAAGCCTAACAAAGATGTAATGATGATAAATGCTATTGTTAAACCTACAACTAATTCAATTAAAGTAAAACCATTTTTGGCGTTAACAAATTTCGAGATTTTTATTTGTTTGGTGATTATAAAATTGATAAAATTCATCTTGATATCAGAATTAGTGGTAATTGGTAATTGGAAAAAGGGAACAGGTGACAGGTGACAGGTAAAAATCTTTTCCTCCCCTGCTTCCCCTGCTTCCCCTGCTTCTCTTATCTACAACTTACAGGGGTTGGAGTCGCTGTTGGTGTGGGTGCAGATAGGGGAGTACCTAAACGCTGACATAAAGCCTGAAATGTAGTCCTATCATCAGCTATTTCTGTGGTCATTTCTATTAATGGTGCTTGTGTATCACCCAGTCCATTAGTTATAGGAGATGCTGTTTGTTTAGTTGTTGCATCAGTGTTGATTTTTATGGTTTTACTAAAATCAATATCTGCGCGAAAAACTCGAATTGCTAAACGATAACCGTCGTTTTTTTCGGTAGTTTGTACAATTCTTCCGGCTTGAATATAAAATAAATTATTTGTACAATCTGTATTACTAATTATGCCATTTTGGTTGTAACAATATAGGTCTGTTGCTGATGTAGGTGCTGGCATTTCTGTGGTAGTTATTAAATAATCATTGGGACTGATAGTAAGATTTCTATGTGTATCTGTATTAGCAGAAAGTTGAGATACTATAGTTGGTGCTGTAACTGAACCAATTCTCACTCCATCAATAAATGTTCTTGCTGCTTGAGATGACATTTCCACTCGACGAGCTTGAACACGAATAGCTGTTGACATGACTAAAACTGGTGCGATCGCTGTTAGTAATAAAGCAGCTACAACCATTCCTAATAATGACTCTAAAATGCTAAAACCAGAATTATGGTGACAGGTGAAAGTTTGAAAAATCTTATCACATCTATGTTTTATCATAGTTCTATTGACAATTAGGACGTTGATCTTGATCAATTGCATAAGTGCTGGTTTCAGTTTTTTTTGCACATAAAAGAGTTTTAATCCATTCATCATCTCGACTGACTTCACGAAAGTATTCATTTGGTAATTCACTAGATATTGTTACCAGTTTTTGAGAAAATAAATCAGGAGATTGAGATAAAAGTCCTACATCATAAGTCCATTGTCTTGTCGGTGGAAGATGTCCAAAACTTCTACCGTTGTTAACAGCAATTTGATATTTAAAATCACTAAATTGAGTATTTATAGATGTGCTATAAGTTCCTGTTCCATAAGCACTTCTTTTCATTTGGATGAAAGCACCGCTCATTTTTAAAGTTATCGGAATGTTGTTAGGACTCCAATTTTCTAAAAAGCGGACAAGGTTCGGTAAACCTCCGTTATCTTCCGTAGGACGACCTGGGTTATCTCCAGTAGCAGCAATTAAATTAAATGTAGTTTCAGTTGCTATTTGTAACCAATTATTATGTGAACCATTGGTTATGCTTGTGGTGTTATTAGGGTCTTCATCTGTAGCAAATGGTTTGTTAATTTGTAAAACAGGTTGCCAATTTCCATCTTCATCAGGGACTAACCAAGGAATGAGAAATGTTTGATTATTTTCGTTTTTTGCTAATCTTGGTAATGTTTTTTCTGATATATAAAAAGCTTGAATTTTATTGTTATTATCTACTCCGTATATAGCAAGGGGTGTTATTAATTCACCAGTGAGAATATCTCGTTTAAAAGCTAGTCTCTTAGGTAAATTTGGATCATTCCAACCGTTGGATGCTGGGTTACTATTACCAACCGATCCGGTTTTAATTGCACTCATTGGTAAACCTTCAATATTACCTCCTCCATTTCGCCAATTATTCTGTCCTTGTCCGTCATAAGCGTTGTAAGGAACATTCGTAATTACCCAGTTTCTGGGGTCACTATTACATTCATCAATATCTGAAACAGAACAAACTTCAAAAACAAATTCTCTCGCTGGTATTTGTTTGACTATAGGTGTAACAAAGTTATGAAAATAAGAGCTTCCTTGAAAACCATTAATATTTGGTTCTAAATCAACTTTGGGTATACCATTACTATAATAATTAGCAGTTACTGTGGGAGCATAGCTATTATATTTAAAGTGGACAGGACGACTATTTAATAATTCCGTGTCATCGCTATTATTGTTCCAGTCATAGTCTCCCTCATTTCTAAAACCAAATCGGAAATTATTAGAAAGTAAGGTGATAGAATCTGCTAAAATAACGGCATTTCGCCATTCATCACCACTGTTACAATTTGGTAATTTTGGATCACCTGGACGACAAGCAAAGTTAGGATTAATTTGACTACGAGTGTAGAAGTTACTCCAATCTGATGCTAATGCTGTGGTAAATTCTTCTTGGGTATGTTTATTAAAGTCACCTTTGATATAAACTGGTAAATTAGAAACAAAAATTAAACCTTTTTCTTCTTTCCTAAAAGTATTACTTGTACTACGAAAAAGTTTAGTTTCTGAACCATCATTACTTGTAATTAAAATCCCATTAGGACGACGGGTAGAGTCAAGTTTATAATCTACTGAACTTTCTAATTTTTCTGCTGTTGATGTACCTGCACTAATATCGGGTAAAGCATCATCACGACTTGCGTAAATAATACCACTATTGGGAAGTAAATATTCATCTGATATTGTCTTTGTCCGTAGTTGATTTAAGTCTATAACAGTTGTACGAATTTCTAAAGGTTGTCTATCTTGTAGCGGTAGATTGTATGATAAATCAGCATCTAAACTATTAGTTTGATTAGCTTTTATTTGTCTAGAATCTAAAAAAGCTGTTTCTTTAATTGCACCATGAGGAATAGGGGGAGTAGTAGCGGGAGTAATGCTACCATCCATAATTTGTAAAGCGCATAAAGCGGCATCAACAGCAGATTTTTCTGATAAGGTGAGGTTTGTTTTTCCTAACGCATTTCTCAGTGGTTCATTTACCCAGCGTCCATTAGGATATTGCAAATTAGCTTGATAATTCAGTAAATTTGCATAACTACTGACGGTTTTATTAGGTGGTGGATAGACTATACCGTTGTTAGATAAACCATTAATATCCTTTTCTATCCCTACCGCATCAGGTAATGTACTGATATTTTTCGCTGTGTTGCTGTTGGTAGGGATGTAAAAACTACTGATACAAGCTATAGGTGTAGGGTTGCTCTGACTATAATGAGCAGATTTGTAGTGATAAACTACGGTAGCTCTCATTTTTAGATAAGAGGTAGTTATGTCACTTTCAAGCAGTTTAGGTAAAATAAAATCTAGTGATGAATCATATATACTATAGGGGTTAATTGTTGTCGGTGCTGGTGCTTGGGGTACTGGCAACATATCAGACCAGATTTGTGTAGAAGCAGTACTAAAATCGCTGGTAGTAGCAGTATTATTTCTGGGTAAATAAATTCCTGCACCAGTAACTACACGCAAACCACCAACGGGATGTTCTGGGTTGTCTGGTACTTGCGCTGCTGCATATTCCCAGTCTCCATCTCTGTCGGTTGCTGCAATATCAGCTAATATTTGTACAGTGGTGCGACGGGTTCGGGTTGTGGTTTCATTACTCAAATCCCAATTAATCCCGGTAATATCTTGGGTATCGTCTATATTTGCACTAAAAAACCGTTTTTGTTCATCATTCCACCACTGTTGAGGTAAGTTGTTACCAACTAAAGTTCTATCACCTAGAAATTGTTCTACTCCAGCTAATTCTTTTTGGAGTTTATCAATGGGTTCTGTAGCACTAGGTTTGAGTAAATTACCAGTAATATTTAAAGATAATTGACTATTGTCAGGATTAACCCATTTATCTAGAGGACGCAGTGTATCACCACTACCTTGTAATGGATTACTAATACTATTTACATCTCTTTGTTCATCACCAAAAGCCACTTCTGCAAAAGGTACGCGGCGGGTACGTTTTTTAAAATAAATTTCTAGTTGATGACGACGAATATTGTCATATTTATCAATTGTATATCCTGTCCCCATCTGTCTTTGTTGTTTAATAATTCCTTCTTTAACTTCCTGTGGATCTGTTGTGAGAGAATTAGCAAATTGGGCATTAACTAATTTATTGATGCGCTTAGTGTAAGCTAAACTATTGTAGGCTAAATTGCTGGGTGCGTCTGTAACTGATTTATTGGCTTTAATATTAGGATTATATCCAGAAACATTTTCAGGATTAGTTGCTTTATCTTTAAATAAATCTACTGTGGTTGCTGTTCCTAAATCGCTATCATCTGTCAATCTCCCCGCACCTAAATTACCACCGACAATGATTTTAGCGTTTTCTGCTTCGTAAAAACAGGAATTGGGACTGCTAACTTGATAAAATCTCACTTTGGCTGAATTTCCAGCAGTTAGTAAATTGCTATTGGTAAAAATTCTCCCATTGATTTTAAAATCTTCTTCTGGAGTTATTGCTAAATCATCTTCATAAATAATGGCGTGGTTTGTGGGTGGAATTTGCGCTCTGTCTTGTTGATATTCTAAGGCAGAAAAGCCTTTATTACCTATGTAAATTTCATAATTATCTTGATTTGCTGAAGGGATAGTATTTGTGCTGGTGATAGGAACTGTAGCGGTGTAAACAAAAATAGCTTTTTTCATTCTATTTCCCATTCTAAACCAACCATTCATATCTACTAAATTTGCATTTTTCCCAAAGACATCGTGACATTTTGCACTTAAATCACTAGGATTCATGGGTGTGGTTCTAGCTTCTAAGGGAGTTCTAGCACGAGTATATTGATTATTTATTTGAGGAGGATTTGTTAAGTAAATTGCATAAAGGGTATGACTATCAAATTTGCCATTATTATCGGTATCTATAGGGAATTTCCATGCTGTTTTCAGGGTTTCATTGCTGTTCAAACTTAGTGTAAGGGTGGTTTCATCACCCAGGGTATATTCATGAATATTATCAACTAAATTGTTATATAAATCTTGTTCTGATGGTAATGCTTTGGGGATTCTTTGGTCTTGAAATAGTTTGTTAATTTTCGCTCTGGCTCGATCTAAGGCTGGTGTAGCGGCGTTAATGACAATTTGATTAACTCGGACATTACTGGCGTGTTTAGACCTCTCAAATGACCGAAACATGATTGCCAAAGTTAGTAAAACAACGGCTATAGATACCATTGTTACTGTTGGTAAAACAAAACCTGCGTTTGTTGATAATCGCGTTTTTTTGCTACGAAAAAGAGCTTTTATTAGCCAAATAATTGTTTTTTTGAGCTTTGTTTTAATGGCATATAAAAATTTGAGGATTATCTTTTTAGAAATCCTAATTTTAGCCTTGGTTGGCTGATATTTTCTGGACATATAGGTAGATGCTACCTGTCAATTATTTGGCAGGTGTGGGTAGTGATTTATTGACCTATATATAGACGTTGGGTGGATGTCTTTACATAGGTTGATAGTTGTTTATTGTTATATGTTTGTTAGGATTTATATACAGTATTTTTACTGGAATTTAATTGGATGATGGTTACTTCAAGAAATCTTAGAAAAATGGCAATGAATGAAAAAGATATGCTAATTATACCGAACTATTCGGTGATGAAAACATCAACTAATCTTATAAATTAGGTAATACACGGATTCAAAGACTTTTACTGACCTGCATGATAGAAAATCATTTATGAATCTGACTTTTCCTATTAATCAGTTGTATTTAGTTTACTGCTGAGGATCTGGTAAATACTGTTCTTTTGACTTCCAGTGGTTTGTTAAAGTTAGGATCATCTTCGTTATCGGATAACTTGCCATATAGGTACAAGTCAGCTTTGTTTCCACTATCATATATACAGGCATAAAAACCATCACCCCTCTCCGGAGGTGTAAGTGCAGGTGTAAGTGTGCTACCAGTTGGACAGGTTGGAGGATTTTCAGGAGCTTGAATTGCATCAACTAAAACATCATTATCGCGTAGGATTGTTTGTGAACCTGAGATCGTATCTTGCCATACACCTGTACCATCAGCTACGGAATAAACTATTGTCATATTCGTATAGGGATTTGTAAAAAGGTTAGCTGGTGGTCGTGGAGTTGTTAACTTGAACACTTCCCCAGCCGCAGGATCACCAGCTTCTATTTTATTTGACCTTTTAATTTCGTTAGCCATATAATCCAAGGCACGGTTTAAGTTTGTGCGTCTTTGGACTTCAAATTCTTCTTCTTGATTTTTTTCCAGCAAGGCCACAAAGGCAGTTCCTGATAAGGTAACAACTATGGACATGATTACTGTTGCTACAAGCAGTTCTATGAGAGTAAATCCTTGATTATCAGTTAAATTTGATTTAATTTTTTTAAATTTAAATTTCATTTTTCACCTCTGATATTATTTCTAAATTCTCTCTCAACTTAGTTTTTAAGGATTGCAAACACCATCGCTAGGATTTTCACCTTTGCCAATTAATCCCAATGGTGTAGATACAACTAAACATCGTTGTAAGTTATCATTATCCCTGTGTGTCAAAGTCACAGTTACTTCCCCTGTAGAATTTTCTCCTAGATGATTAAAACTCATAGTTATGTTTGATGAATTTAACACATTTTCTAATGTGCGATCGCCTGTTGGTAAGCAACCATCAGCACTAGTAATTGTTGGTGGATTTGCGGTGGTGACAGTAATATTACAAGTTCGTGATCTAGACATAGCTTGTCTTTGACCTTCTTTAATTGCTCCTTCCAAGCTTGTAATTGCCGCATCTGCTTGTTTTCTCTGATTCCATGCTGAAAAACTCGGTCCAATCAAAGCAGCAAGAATACCAACAATAACTAAAACTGTTAGTGTTTCTAAAAGTGTGAATCCTTGATTATCTTTTAATACACTGGTATGACGCATCTGGTATTACCTCACTATAAAGTTTCCCTAAGATTTTGCTACCTGGCAGATTATTCTCCTCTTTAACAACTAAATATCTAACTTCCAAAACTCCATTACTAACAGGTTCATCTTTTCGCATTACCCATAGTTTCCTATCTGTGTTGGGTATGGTGTGAGGTGCAAAATCAGAAACAGCTTTGTATTCATCATAGTCTGAAGGCAATTCATCAGCATTTTCACCTCCAGGTTCTTTATTACTTATACGTACACTATCATCATCATCAAAGTTAGGAAAACTCTGTGCAGTGAGATTGGTTTCTGTTTTTTCGTTTAATTCGGCTGCTAATCCACTATCTGCCGCAGCACTACATAATGTATTGTTAATCAATATGGCAGCAGATCCATTCTCTCTGGTTGCTTTTACTGTAGTTCGCAATCCTGGTGATGCGATTGTGATAGTGTTGTTATCTGAATCTATAGTGAAATTGTTGTATTCATCTGGCGTGCCTGTAAACTGAATTAGATTACCAGTTTCAAAAAGATCCACTGATTCCAGTTCTATCTCTGTAGTGCTTGCAGCAATGGAAGTAGTTCCTGTGGGAATTACTACTTTAGGAAATTTAATTTGACTTGCTTGGTTTTTGATATTTTCTAAATCTTGCTGAATCAGATTTGTGGCAGTTGTGAACTCTTTAGCTCTAGCTTTAAAGGTGGCAGAAATGATCATCATCTGCAATGCGGCGGCGCTAAAAAAAGTAATGGCAACGATAGCAACTAAAACTTCAAGTAAACTGAAGCCTGAGTCTAATTTATATTTTGTATATTTTGGATTTTTCATCAACTTAAACCTCCTTTTCTGTGAAATTTAATCAACGTTTTTGCGTTCCCATGACCCAGTAGCATCAACTTCTGGCGGATATTGTTCGTTGATATTTCCTCGGATAGAACTTGGAATATCGTTCCATGCTCCCCTTTGTTGAACTGCTAAGAAACCGCTATTATCAGATGCAGGACCAGTTGATCCGCACTGAGGACCACCCCATCCTTTGGACCAAACTGCACCTAAAAAGTTGGAGATTCCGTTCACCGGATTAGGTGTTCCAGAAGCTACTCCTACTCTGTAATTAGGAGCAAATATGAAGGCTTCTATTGAGTTACTACCATTAATACATATTTTTGGATCTGAGGCAGTAGATGTACCGAAGATGATTGTATCCATCGGGTTACAAGCACCTGCTGTCTCACAAACTATGCTCACATTGTTCCTGATCTCATTATCTAAATACAACATAATTTTGGTATTAGGTTTAATTCTGACAGTGACATTGCCACCTGTTATACTAGGAACTTTGTAAACATAAACATTACTTACCCCAGCATGAGAGCTGATTCTAAAACGACTATCTGGTACTTTAGGTGGGGTAATTGTATAATTTGCGCTTTCATCAGGCAGTGTAATGGTAGTATTACCACTGATTGCTGATAAGGGAATGTGCCCAGGTCTATCACTGGTAGCAAGAATAGGATTGGTTGTTGAAGGAGCATTAGCAGGACTGCCAACACGCCTAACAGCTGGAATCGTTGGTACTGATGGTAGTTGTATCTCAGTTTGGTTAATCTTAGGCCTAGATCCATCTGGGAAGTCCCTAAGATTATTTTGCATTCTAGTCAGATTAGCAGCAGAAATGTTACAGCTATTTAGAAGTATGTTTGCACTAATCTTATTATTAGCTGTTCCATCATCATCAGTCGTACCACCCAACCAAACTCCAGGTACAGGAGAACTAAGAGTATCACCATTCCTGATGGGAAATGTTACTTCTAATCTAGAAACAGATTGATTGATGATGTTGCTGTCTGGATTCATCCGACCTTCAACTATTAGTTTACCTACTTGTGCAATCCCATTGGGATTATTGAGTTCCCCAACAATGGGTTTATATTCAACAAGCCTAAACTGCTGTTGTGAACTTACATTCGGATCTGTATCCAGTGGGTCATTAGCATCTTTCCAATCTGTACTTGCATATACGTTTTTTATGTTATCTAAGCTATTTGTATTACAAATATTATTAAATATGCGAATCTGGTCTACGTTTGACCAACTCAGTTGACTGGGGGTAGGATCGGTTGTAGGGTCTCCACAATCTGAACCCGGTTCAGGATCTCTGTCATTACAATCAGGAAATTTAACGAGTTGTCTGTTAACACCATTTGCATTGAAAAAATTCTGGTAAAAAGTAACACCTTTTTCAGCTGCTGCTAATGCTTCATCTGTCTGCTTCTGGGTGGAAGATATTACTTGATCTCCTTGCGATCGCAGAGTCATTGTTAAACCGACCAAGATCATAATTAATCCTAGCGAAACAGCTATGACAATCGCAAAACCTGCCTCTTGAGACTGAAGAAGCAAGGCCATTTTTAATCTAGTATTAATATTTTTCATGGCATGATTTTTCCTTAGCTACAAAAACTAGGGTATTATGGGTCAATTCTTGACAAATGATGCTAGATAGAAACTTTTAAGATATGGATTTGTTTTCTTAATGCATACAAAAGATAATATTGTACTAACATTGATTGACTACAGCGCGTTTTGGGTATCAGTCAATTTTATACAATACAAGTATTTATTCATAATATACACTATTTTACCGTTAATGATTTCAGTGACTGTACTATATTATTAAAGTTTGAGTAAAGGAAGAATTTAGATATTTATACTGTCACTACAGATCAGCTTAATTCATCAAGCCCTACGTAACATTTCTTGAATTTACACTAATTACGTTTTGAGTTAAGAAAGACTGATTGATCGTTTATATTTGATTAAAGAATACTATAGTAGACAAATATAATAAAAAACAGTAGATGCTAATCTAATCGCTCTACTGCTTCCTATAGGAAAACCTGTTTCATTTTTCCAATCTATGATGGTTGGATGTTCATCTGTTTGATGATGAAAAATTTATTACTAATTCTTACTAAGCTTTTTTAGCCCGTTTGAGACCACGATTCGAAGCTAAAAATCCTACAGTTGCAAGTAAGCCAAACATAGCAGAAGGTTCAGGAACTGATCTTTGGATAGTTCCAGCTAACGCTAAAATTGGAGAGTTGGTTGTACCTGTAGCAAAGTCAATTAATAAAGAATTAATCGAGCTTCCTTGTGCAATACCCAAGAGAGTTAAGTCTATTTCAGCTGCAAAGACAGGAACAATTGGAGGAAGAGTAGTAGTGTCGTTAACGCTTCTGACTCCGAAGTCTCCCCAAGTAGCACCCAAATCTGCGCTGACTCTAAATAGTGCATTAGGATTCTGTAAGCTGAATAGTGCTACGTCATCACCCCCACCATTTAACACTTCAGAAAACTCCAGGAGAACGAAACCAGTACGGTCACTAGAGAATACAAAGGTGTCTATTGATTGATCAGTCAGTGATCCTATAACATCTCCACTAGGACTACCGATAAAAGGACCTCCCTCATTAAAATCTGCATCCAAAGTGAATGCTGCATTAGCAAATCCATTATCACTTAACGTAATATCCCCAATCGTTGCCGCACTGGCAGGTTTAGCCAAAGCGCCTCCCAACATCATGGCACTGATAGCTACACCAGCACCCAAGGAGGTGAGAGTTTTTTGAGAGAATAATTGACCTAAGTTCTTGAATGTAACCATCTAAAATCCTTCCTGTGTATACAAATGGTGTGTTTATTGCTAACAGATGCGTTCTGATTCTGCTATTTATAACAAGCTAGTACGAGTATTATCTTAATCACCAAGTAATAAGTTTGTGCATCAGTAAAACCACTAAAAAATAATGGTTATGGGTATCACTATAAACAATTAAAAGCTAACTGGGTATATGTAGTTAGGAAAAAGACGAAACTTCATGAAAACTTTACATAGGAGATTATTGATTCTAGGTTGAGAAAATACGCAACTTGAGGATAATTGCTGGCTCAAAAACGCTGTATTCCTCGAAATACTTATGTTTGCGGTGCAACTCAATTATAATTTGTCTGTGTAATAGCTGTGTTATTCTTTTAAAGAACAGTGATGATAATATAATTTTTATGTGAATTTTTATTTAACTATATCTGTGGATAGATGACATATTTTATGTAATTTGCTGAGCAAAGGTAGTTGTTAAGAGTATTTTATGATTAAAGGAAGTATCCTTAGATACCTCCAATGCACATAAAAGATTAGTATTGGTTTAAATTGATACCAGCTTCCTTAGCCATTGCTTCTATACCTTTGCTATCGAGGGTTTTGATGGCTTTGGTAGAAAGTTTCAGTCTTACCCAACGATTACCACCAGGCCACCAAACTCGCTTGCTTTGCAGATTAACTTGTTGTAGGCGTTTGGTGCGACGATGGGAGTGGGAAACAGCCATTGCATTATTGGCTTTTTTACCGGTGAGTTCACAACGACGGGACATTAAAATTTCTCCTGCTATTTGAATACAACCTTTCTATTCTAGTTCATGTCCGTTTGAATAGTTATCATATCTTTCGGGAGAGGGAACAGGGAACAGGGAACAGGGAACAGGGAACAGGGGAAAAGAAGAGGTAACAGTCACAAGTAACTAGCTGGACATGATATTTAGAACATGAATAAACAACGTTTAAGAAAACTATTAATTGGTGATTTTACTTGGAAACGGATGCTCAGGTCTTTAGTTTTCATCTATACGTTGTTTGCTGTTTATGTATATTTTCGAGCTGATAGTATGATTTTTCTGCCCCAACTGTCAAGCTATCAAGATACAAAAGACATTCTCAAGCTCAAAAATAGGGAAAATAAGCAAATTTCCGCAGTTTATTTACAGAACCCTCAAGCTAAGTACACAGTTCTTTATGTTCATGGAAATGCAGAAGACTTGGGAGATATTCAGAAGATTTTAGCAAAAATCCGTGATATTGGTTTTAGTGTCTTTGCTTACGACTATCGCGGTTATGGTACGAGTGAGGGAACACCTACAGAAACTGCTGCTTATCAAGATATTGATACTGCTTACAATTATTTAACTGAAGATTTAAAAATCAAACCAGAAAACATTATTGTTTTTGGACGTTCTGTAGGGGGAGGTTCAGCGGTAGACTTAGCAGCGAGAAAACCAGTAGCTGGGTTAATTATTGAAAGTACATTTACTTCAGCTTTTCGGGTAGTTGTTCCTTTTCCCATTTTACCTTTTGATAAATTTACTAATCTTGAGAAAATCAAAAAAGTCAAAGCTCCGGTTTTGGTGATGCACGGTAAATTAGATGATATTATCCCTTTTGAGCATGGGGAAAAGTTGTTTGCTGCGGTGACTACACCTAAGCTTTATTTGTGGGTGGAAAATGCCAATCATAATGATTTTTTAGAAGTTGCAAAAGAAAAGTATGGTCAGAAATTGAGGGAGTTTGTGGAATTATTAGCAAAAAATTGATCCTCCCAACCCCCTTACAAAGGGGGGCTAAATTATCTCGTTCCCAGTCAGAGACTGGGAATAAGCTGTTACGCACCTAGTTTTTTAACCGACTCTAGGCTAGAGAAGGGTTTTAGCCTCTAAATTATATGATTTAGATGCGCGACAGCTTACCATCATAGAGGTTCTACCTCTTTTATACCTCTTTTTACTAAAGATAGAGCCTTCTATAATTCATTCCCATACTCTGTATGGGAACGAGAGAAAAACCTCTACTCCTGACTCCTGACTCCTGACTTCTGACTCCTTAAAAAATGATTCTTCCTCCTAATTCTTCCATCATTTCTTCTAGGAGTTCTTCCATCATTTCTTCTCTGAGGGAACGCAAACTGGGTGGACCTTCAAGAAATTCTTTGATTGTAATCTTCTTGTTTCTAAAGTCCTGAATAAAATCACGAATATCAACAATAATTTCAATTTGTGATTCTAATTGTTTCAACATTATACTAATAGAATCAACTCCGTATTTTGCAGCTTTGCGAGCATCAGAAACCATTGTTCCTTCAGGAGTATTTTTAGCTAGACGCAGTTCCTGTTTTAATTTATCATATTGATTTTTGAGAATTTCATTTTGCTGTTCTAGATTTTTGCATCTGCGAGTTAAATCATCTTCGTTATTATTATCAATAATTTCTCCTAACTGATGCTGTCTTTCAATTTCTAAAAGTCTGGCTAAATCTCCTTCTTGATAAGCTTTATTAATTTCTTTCATGATTTCGGTATGAGACTTATGGGTTTCACTGTCTTGTACTTTATCTGGATGAAAGATTTCTGCTAACTTCAAAAATGTCTGTCTAACTTTTCTCGAATCTTCTGTTCTACTAGCAGAACTTGATTTTACTTCCTGTTGTGAATCCCAATATTGATGACGGTTTTGACGACTTTGATGATCGTCTGTTTCGGAATTTTCAAACATTTCATCTAGTTCTGAATCATCATCTTCTTCACTCACAGATTTGGGGCTAATTATCCCTGATATTTGCAAATTCATGTACAGAGATTCAATTTTTCTCTGCGTTTGTTTACCAAGATTTCTAGTAGTTAAAATTTCCTTAAATAACGCATGAATTTCCTGATCTAAGTCAGACATTTTCTTGAAGCAGGGACTGGCTTTTTGAAATATCTCTGTCGCTAAAGAACGCATTCGTTCGACGAAATTATTTATTTCTGTGCGCTTCTTTTTAATCTGTTTGAGTAATGATTGGTGTTCTTTTTCTAGAGCAGCTAAATAGATATGCAGATCAGAAAGTGCTAGGGTTGTGCTGGGAGATGTTGGTGATGCAGACTTGGTTTTTCTAGGCATAAATAAAATAGGGAATAGGGAATAGGCAAGAGTTGATTAATTTAATTTTACAATGCCCCATACCCTATGCCCCATGCCCAATTACCTATTTAATTGTGCATCTGTCACCCAAGCACCGTGAAAACCATAGGGTATTCGTTGGGGAATTATGACTTTTGCGACTGGTTCATTGGTGACATCCTGAGCATTTATAACTACTAATTCAGAAGTTTGGGAATTTTCATCACGAACAAAGGTGATTAACCAGCCATCATCTTCTGTTGCTGCATTGAGACGAGGTGCAAACACGGCTTCTCCACCATAACGCCCTTGTTCAAATTCATGGGTTTGGGATTTGCCATCACTGAAATTATACTTAATTATACCCTCAAATAAAGGTACAGGACTATTCGCCATTTTCCCAGCGTAACCGTATTGGGTTTTTCTTCCCAGCAGGTTTTCGTTAACGCGGGGAAATTCTACTGGTACGTCGTCTAGGGTTTCTTCTGTGACTGCACCTGTGCTGAGGTTAAACCGCCAACGATGTAAGAGGGGTATATTTGCTGTAGGATCTGTTGATGACCCAATCTCTAATACGGTGGTGGAACTCATGCGACAAGCAATAAGTATGATTTCGTCTCCGGCTTCGTAGGCGTTAAGGGTATGGAAGATGTAGCAGGAAGGACTTTCAAACCAGCGGATATTGCTGTTATCTCCGTGACGGGGTAAAATGCCGAAACGACTGGGACGTTGACTTTCAAACATCATCATTGCTTCTCCCCTTTGCATCCGTTCCATGCTGAATGTGAGGGGTAAATCCATGAAAATAGTATAATTTTCAGTAATGGCGAAATCGTGCATCATTACCCCCATTGGTAGTTCAATGGGTACTGTCCGCAATATTTCACCTTGTGCTGAAACTACGCCATATTGTAAGTATGGGGGTGCAAAGGAGTAGCCAAAAAACATCATTTCCCCGGTAACTGGGTCTACTTTCGGATGAGCAGTAAAGGGGGAAGTTAGTTGATTGTTGTAAGTATATTCCCCAATGGTTGCTAATTCGGGAAGTTGGATATTGTGGGGTGATCCACCTTCCCATAGTGCTAAAAATTGTCCAGCGTGCCATACTAAGGCAGTATTAGCGGTGTTTTTACCTGGTCCGTAGGGGTTGTCCATTTGTGGTGGTTCTAAAAGTCCACTCCACACGGCTTTACCCACTTGGTTTTCAATGTTCCAGCCTCTAGTACGGACGTAACGGTTGCGATAGGTGGCTTTACCGTTGCTAATTTCTACGCCATGCAACATTCCATCACCATCAAACCAGTGATATTGTCCGATGGGTTGATGTTGGGGGTTTGGTCCATTGCGGACAAACATCCCGGAAAGGTCGGGGGGTAGTTCACCAATGACTTTCAGGGTGTCTGTGGTGATTTCTTGGCTAACTGGGGCAAAATTCCCATCTAAATAAGGATTTACTACGGTTGTTGTCATTGTTATTGTTGAGTTTTTTGACGATGCTTTATTTAATATAGCCATACTCGAAAATCTAAAATCTAAAATTGTTATGAGCTTAACTCTTTATCTACTCCGTCATGGAGAAACAGAATGTAGTCGAAATCATGCCTTTTGTGGTTCGATAGATTCAGAACTTACCCCTGAAGGTGTGGAAATGGCTCATGCTTTTGCTGCTGCATACACTTCTACTCCTTGGGAGGCGATTTTTTCCAGTCCCATGCGTCGCACTATGGAAACTGCAAAACCTTTGTGTACGGCGTTGGGAATGCAACCAATATTGCGGGATGGTTTACGAGAAATTAACTATGGTAAATGGGAAGGAAAAACCCCGGAAGTGATCAGCCGAGAATATCATGATGATTATCTGCGCTGGTCTGCTGATCCGGCTTGGTATGCACCGAATGGTGGAGAATTAGCTGTAACAATTGCTTCTCGCGCTATGCAGGTAATTGAAGAAATTAAGCAGCTTTACAGCAGTGGGAATGTTTTAGTTGTTACTCATAAAGCAACAATTAGAATTATTCTTTGCAGTTTGTTGGGTATTGATGTCGGACGTTTTCGTTATCGTTGGGGTTGTCCGGTTGGTTCTGTGAGTATTATTGAATTTACTGAACATGGTCCAATGTTGCAAACTTTAGCAGACCGGACTCATTTAGATGCAAGATTGCGAAGTTTAGGAGGAACGTAAATTGGTGATTGGTGATTGGTGATTGGTGATTGGGAAGAATAAACTTTTGCCTTTTTACTGTCACCTGTTACCTGATTCCAAAATGTATTACACTAAAAATAAAGACTTACTCGCACCTAAAAATGTTATGACTTACGCACGAGTTATGGAATAAACGAACCACAGAGGCACAGAGAACACAGAGGAATGAGGTTTTGAGAGATATTTTGTGTAAGTCCTGAATGTGATTTTATGTCTTTTTTATTTTCGGGAAAAACCAATCTATTTTAATTTGAAAATATAAAGGTGTAATCAAAAGTGAGTAATATTGATAATTATAGTTTTACAGTTGCTGAAGAATTTGCTATTCCCCAAGCTTCTGCTGATTTTAAATCTGGTTTTATTGGCATTATTGGCCGTCCCAATGTCGGTAAATCTACTTTAATGAATCAATTAATAGGACAAAAAATAGCCATTACATCACCAATAGCACAAACTACCAGAAATCGGTTAAGGGGGATTTTAACTAAAGAAGAAGCGCAGTTAATTTTTGTGGATACTCCAGGGATTCATAAACCTCATCATCAACTGGGGGAAGTGCTGGTAAAAAATGCCAGAATTGCGATTGAGTCGGTAGATGTGATTTTGTTTGTAGTTGATGGAACAGCGTCTTGTGGTGGAGGCGATCGCTTTATTGCTGAGTTATTAAATCGGAGTGACATCCCGGTTATTTTAGGTATTAATAAAATAGATCAACAACCAGCAGATTCCGAAAAAATAGATAAGAGTTATATTGAATTAGCGCGAGAAAATGAATGGCAGATTGTCAAATTTTCAGCGGTGAATGGTGAGGGTTTACTAAAACTACAAGATTTATTAATTGCAAATTTAGAACCTGGTCCTTTTTATTATCCACCAGATTTAGTCACAGATCAACCGGAAAGATTTATTATGGGGGAATTAATCAGGGAACAGATATTATTGTTGACTCGTGAAGAAGTTCCTCATTCAGTGGCGATCGCTATTGATTTAGTAGAAGAAGCTCCAACTATTACCCGTGTACTCGCAACTATCCACGTGGAAAGAGATTCCCAAAAAGGGATTTTGATTGGTAAAGGTGGGACAATGCTCAAAGCTATTGGTAGTGCTGCGCGTGAACAAATCCAAAAACTAATTGCGGGTAAAGTTTACCTAGAATTATTTGTGAAAGTGCAACCAAAATGGCGACATTCACGAGTGAGATTAGCAGAGTTAGGATATAGGGTGGAAGAATAGAAGATGGGGAATATAGGAATTTTGTCAGAATCAGGATGTCCAGGATTATAGGATTTTCAGGATGTTATTTGATGATGGTTGGTTACGCACAAGTCATGGAAGAATGAACCACGTTCTGCGAAGCAGTTCCCGAAGGGTAGTTACGAAGAACACGTTCACCGAAGGTGTTCCCGAAGGGTAGGTAAGAGGTTTTAGAGAGATTTTCTATTTTCATCCTCTACATCCATAAATTTTAGTTGTCCTGATTCTCACCATCTGCGTTCATCTGCTCATGGTTTTGGGAGGTAACAAATTTGTCTTGATTTTTATATTATAGGACTTACACACAAGTTACACTAAACCTATCTTTATTTCTCCCTTGGTTTGTGCGATCGCTTAACCCAACCTACGGAAACTTTTTTAACTCTTTGTGTCTTTGCATCTTAGCGTCAGCTACCTTAACAATTCTTAACTCAATTTTTCCAAAAAAGTTTCAACACCCTTTTTTACCCTCAAATTATTGAGAATGGCTGCGAATGACTCAACGTAATTTCAAGGGTCTTGACTTCTAACAGGGTTATGTTATGATAGGTTTTAGAATAATCCAAGGGAGTATTATTTTCTAAATCAAGATTTCCAAGATTTTAGAATTTACAGGATATTATTTAATGATCTTTGATTAGCAGTTGGGGATTTTCTGATTTTCAGAATCCTAACTTAAACAATCTGCGTCTATCTGCGTTCTGATCTGGAAAATCTCAACCCAGAGAATTAAAAACCCTATATATATGCGCCCACAGATTTCTAATCATAACATAAATATAAAACCAAATTTACAGCTTGTCAAGTCTAAAAATTGCGATATCGCTAAAATCCTGTAAATCCTTAAATCCTGGAAATCTTGATATGGCTTACGCCACGCTACGCTATCAGACAAAAAATGATCATTCCCATACAGAGTATGGGAACGAGGAAAAAATAACTAAACTACAGCAGCGGCTTGTTTCTTAAAGAAAGCTTGCAAAATATTATCTGCAATTTGCTGACTGGTTAAACCTAAAGAAACCTTAGATTCATCGGGTGTGGCATGATCTACCAAAATATCAGGAACACCGATCCGTTTCACAGGTACAACAACATCAGCATCAAGTAAAGCTTCAGCCACCGCAGAACCAAAGCCACCCATTAAACAACCTTCTTCCAAAGTCACAACCCGGCCGATTTGTTGCGCCAAAGGTAATATTAAATCAGTATCCAAAGGTTTGACAAACCGGGCATTAATGACAGTAGCTTCAATGCCGTGTTCGCTGAGAATTTCCGCTGCTTGCATTCCGGGGTAAACCATCGTACCATAGCCGACAATTAACACATCATCACCCTGGCGGAGAATTTCCCCTTTACCAATTTCCAAAGGTTCCCAACCTTCTTCCATCAAAGGTACACCATGACCATTACCACGGGGAAAACGCATAGCAATAGGTCCATCAGTATATTCAATACCTGTGACTGTCATCCGTTGCAGTTCCGCTTCGTCCTTGGGAGCCATTAACACCATGTTGGGAATACAACGCAGATAGGCGATATCATACATCCCTTGGTGAGTTGGACCATCAGCACCCACAATACCTGCCCGATCTAAACAGAAGAAGACAGGCAGATTTTGAATGCAGACATCATGGATAATTTGGTCATAGCCACGTTGTAGGAAAGTGGAATAAATAGCAGCGACGGGACGCATACCTTCACAAGCTAAACCCGCAGCCACAGTTACAGCGTGTTGTTCAGCAATACCCACATCAATATATTGATGAGGTAATTTAGCTTGGAGTTTATCCAAACCTGTACCTGTGGCCATAGCTGCGGTAATACCGACAATTTTCGGGTTTTGTTCAGCCAGTTTCACCAAGGTGTGAGAAAAGACTTTGGCGTAGGCAGGAGGTTTAGGTTTAGTGGAAGGAATAGCCTTACCAGTGGTGACATTAAAGGGGTTTTGGGCATGATAGCCTACTTGGTCTTTTTCTGCCATTTCATAGCCTTTACCCTTGACGGTGGCTACGTGAACCAGCACTGGACCAGTAATTTGATGTGCTTGTTGGAAGGTGGCAATAAGTTCTTCTAAATTATGGCCATCAACTGGACCCATGTAGGTAAAACCCAGTTCTTCAAAAACTGCACCGACTTTGGGAACTGCTAAACGTTTCATTCCTTCTTTGATGCGGTCCAGTTCTGGGGAAATAGATTCACCAACGAAAGGAATATGTTTTAGCTGTTCCTCAATACCATCTGAGAGAAACTGCACCGGGGGACTGAGGCGCATTTTATTGAGATAGCGAGGAATAGCACCGACGTTGGGAGAGATGGACATCTCGTTGTCATTGAGAACCACCAGCAGGTTAGTTTTGGGTAGGTGGCCAGCGTGGTTGATAGCTTCTAAGGCCATACCTCCAGTTAAAGCACCATCACCAATGACAGCAACAGCTTTGAATTTTTCCCCTTTTAAGTCACGGGCTAAGGCCATACCTAAAGCTGCGGAAATACTTGTAGAAGCGTGTCCTGCTCCAAAGTGGTCAAATTTGTTTTCACAGCGTTTGAGATAACCGGCAACTCCGTCTTTTTGTCTGAGGGTGTGGAAGTCGTGGTAACGTCCTGTGATTAGTTTGTGGGGATAAGCTTGGTGTCCTACATCCCAAATTACTTTATCCCGGTCTAAGTCTAATGTTTGGTAAAGTCCCAGGGTTAATTCAACAACTCCCAAACCAGGACCCAAATGCCCCCCAGTTGCGGCCACGGTTTGCAGGTGCTTATCTCGAATTTGTCGGGCAATTTGTTGTAACTGCCGAATAGACAAACCGTGCAACTGGTTAGGATGGGTGATTTCACTCAGATGCATATTATAAGGTTTTCCTCTCTAACTCTACTTTTTGGCATTATTTGATTTTCCCACTTCCGGTGGCTACAAAAATCTAACTGTGATTAATGTTGTTTTATCACTATAACTTTGACTGGGGACTGGGGACTGGGGACTGGGAACAGGTAAATAATTTTCTCCCCATCTCCACGTTAAAATTGCAGAATAGTGGGAACTATAGGTGTTTCTGCCTGTTTCTGTTGACGTTGTAAATATCTACTTAGCAAATAAGCCAGATCACCACGGGTCATGGGGCTTAATGGGTTAATATTACCGTTAGTATCTGTGTTGATAAATCCTTCACTGATGACTGTAGCGATCGCTCTTCTTGCCCAACTAGGTATAGATGCTGCATCTGGGTAGGGTGTTAAAATTTCTTTGACGGTTTGATCAGGAAACTGAAACACTCCATAACCTTGGGCAAAAATCGCTAAACCTTCTGCCCTAGTCACTTTTTGATTGGGGAAAAACATATTCCCCCGATAACCTTTCATAATATCGGTTTTTAGCACTGTCTGAATATCCTGATATGCCCAATGATAGTTAGGTACATCTGGTACAGTTATGGTTTTTTCTTGTTTAGCTGCTTGTCGTTTATCTAAATAAAAGGCTTTCACTAAAATTGATGCTAATTCTGCTCTACTAATTAACTTTTCTGGATAAAATTTTCCATCGGGTAAGTTATCCATCAATTTTGCTTCCAGCACTTTTTGGATATGATCTGAATCTGAATTATTAACAGATATCTGTTCTGTGATTGTTTCCTGGGCAATTACTGGGTAGGCTTGTAGCAAGGTTACTAAAGTCAATGTACCTAGTATTTTTTTCATATCTATACTCATTTTCAGACTGTGCTGGTTGTTCGGTTGTAGTGACGCTGGTTTAATTATTAAAGTTGCTGATTTTTGAGATCATTAATTATTAGGATTTTTTGCAGGTATAATTGAGACTTTTTTATATTTAATCTCTTCATAATTACTAATTACCCATTACCAATTTTGTAGTATAGTCTGCTGTGAGAGAGTATTCCATTTTGTGAAATTTTCAGGAGTTTAGGAATGTCCGTAGCAGCAGACCCCGTGAAGTTGATGAAGCAAGAAGTTGGCAAAGCCGCCGCCGCCCTGGTAAAATCAGGTTCTATTGTCGGGTTGGGTACGGGGTCAACTACAGCTTACACCATTCAGTTTTTGGGCGATCGCCTCAAGTCTGGTGAACTTAAAGATATTGTCGGTGTCCCCACTTCGTTTCAGTCGGAAGTGTTAGCAAAACAATACGGCGTTCCTCTCACCACTTTAGACGCTATTGATCATATTGACATCGCTATTGATGGTGCTGATGAAGTTGATCCCCAAAAAAATTTGATTAAAGGTGGTGGTGCAGCACATACCCGCGAAAAAGTGGTAGATTACCTGGCAAAGCAATTTATCGTTGTGGTTGATGGTGGTAAGTTAGTAGACCGTTTGGGTTCTAGTTTTGCTGTTCCAGTGGAAGTAATTCCTATGGCTATCACTCCCGTCATCAATGCTATCAAAAAACTCGGTGGTCAACCTGAACTGCGGATGGGTGTGAAAAAAGCAGGACCCGTGATCACTGACCAAGGTAACATGGTGTTAGATGTCAGATTTGATCATATTGACGACCCTGTAAATTTAGAAAAAACACTGAATAATATTCCTGGTGTTTTGGAAAATGGCATCTTTGTTAACTGTGTTGATCTGGTTTTGATTGGTGAAGTTATTGATGGTAAACCCTCTGTCCGTCAAATGTAGGTAAAATAAAAAGGGTGGGTATTTCCCACCTAAAAAAATTAAAAATTAAAAATTAAAAATCTGAATATGATGTTATACAGAAGATTTGGACGTACAGAACTACAAATGCCTGTGTTTTCCTGCGGGGGAATGCGTTATCAATTTAAATGGCAGGATGTTCCACTAGAAGAAATTCCTACCGAAAAACAGGAAAATTTAGAAGCTGTTATTTGTCGTGCATTTGAGTTAGGTATTAATCATATTGAAACTGCTAGATTTTATGGTACTTCGGAAATGCAGTTAGGCATAATATTACCTAAGTTACCACGGGAAAAGTTAATAGTTCAAACAAAAGTTCCTCCTTGTGCAGATGCTAAGGAATTTAGAATAAATTTTGAAAAATCTTTATCATATCTTCAATTAGAGTATGTTGATTTATTAGGTTTACATGGTATTAATAATGCGGAATCTTTAGATTACAGTATTGGTAATGGCGGTTGTTTAGAGGTAGCAAAACAATTACAAGGAGAGGGAAAAGTCAGATTTATTGGGTTTTCTACCCATGCACCTTTAGAAATAATTTTACAGGCAATTAATACCAATCAATTCGATTATTTTAACCTCCACTGGTATTATATCAATCAATGGAATTGGTCAGCAATTGAAGCTGCTAATAAATTAGATATGGGTGTGTTTATTATCAGTCCATCTAATAAAGGAGGTTTGTTATATCAACCTTCTGATAAATTAGTTAATCTCTGTCAACCATTGAGTCCGATGGTGTTTAATGATTTGTTTTGTCTGAGTCATCCCCAAGTCCATACTTTGAGTATTGGTGCTGCAAAAACAAGTGATTTTGATGAACATTTAAAAACTTTAGAATTATTAAATCAGGCTGATGAAATCTTACCACCAATTATTGCCAGGTTAGAAAATGCAGCCATAGAAACTTTAGGTGAAGATTGGGTAAAATCATGGGATCGCAATTTACCGACTTGGGAAGAAACACCAGGACAGATAAATATTAAAGTAGTTTTATGGTTATTGAATTTAGCTTTAGCTTATGACATGGTGGAATATGGAAAAATGCGTTACAATTTATTAGGTAATGGTAATCATTGGTTTCCTGGTAATCAAGCAGATAAATTAGATGAATTAAATTTGAGAGAATGTCTTATTAATAGTCCTCATGCTAATAAAATACCACAAATGTTAGCCAAAGCTAATGCAATGTTAAAGGCTGAAGATGTGAAACGGTTATCTCAAAGTTAAGCAAAGAAACTGTGAAAACACTAATTATTGATAATTATGATTCTTACACATTTAATTTATATCAAATAATTGCGGAAGTAAATGGAGAAATTCCCATTGTTATCCGTAATGATGAAATTGACTGGGAAAAATTGACTAAGATTGAATTTGATAATGTGGTCATTTCTCCAGGACCAGGTAGACCAGAAAACATAGAAGATTTTGGTATTTGTAGTCATGTTTTAAAAAATATCAATGTTCCTGTTTTGGGTGTGTGTTTAGGACATCAAGGTTTAGGTTATATTTATGGTGGTAAAATTATTCATGCTTCAGAAATTAAACATGGTCGTTTAAGTGAAGTTTATCACAATAATTGTGAATTATTTCAAGGTTTACCAAAATCCTTCTTTGCTGTTTGTTATAATTCCTTAGTTGTTGCTGATGACATACCCGAATGTTTAGAAAAAATTGCTTGGACTCCAGAAGGTGTTGTCATGGGTTTACGTCATCGCAATTTACCTTTTTGGGGTGTACAGTTCCATCCTGAATCAATTTGTACTGAATATGGTAAACAGGTTTTTAAAAACTTTAGAAATATAACTGCCAAATTTTATAAATATCAAATTCCCGAAAATATAGACAAGAAAAAAATAGTTCTACAAACAAAACATCAAAATTATCAACCTCAAAAATATCAAGTTTGTAGTAAAAAATTAGCTATATATCCTGATGCAGAAAATGTATTTATCCAGCTTTTTGGTGAAAGTGTAAATACCTTTTGGTTAGACAGTAGTAGATATGAACCTGGGTTATCTCGCTTTTCATTTATGGGAGATAATAGCGGTGTTCATAGTTTATTAGTTGAGTATCGAACTGAAAATCAAGAAATTAAAATTACTCAAGGTGGTAAAATTACAATTCATCAAGAAAGTATCTTTGATTATTTGCAGCGAGAAATTAAAAATAGATATTGTGTAAATGATGATTTACCCTTTGATTTTAACTGTGGTTTTGTAGGTTATTTTGGATATGAATTAAAAGCAGAATGTGGTGGAAATTTAGTTCATACTTCTAATTTACCCGATGCTGTATTTATCTTAGCAGATAGAATTATAGCTTTTGATCATCAGGAAAAAGTTACTTATTTATTATGTTTGACTACAGGAGAAGAAACCGCAACAGCATGGTTTTTAGAGATAGAGACGAAAATACAAAACTTATCTCCTAGTTTACCAGTTATTAAATCAGCAAATCAACAAAATATCATCTTCCATTTACAACAGTCACATCAAAGTTATCTGGATGATATTCAAACATCTTTAAAAGCAATATATGAAGGTGAAACTTATCAAGTTTGTTTAACTAATAAATTATATACGGATACAACACCAGAACCTTTAGAATTTTATCGCATATTAAGGAAAATAAACCCCGCACCTTATTCAGCTTTTTTGAAGTTGGAAAATTTTACTATTGCTTGTTCTTCCCCAGAAAGATTTTTAAGCATAAATTCTCAAGGTTGGGTAGAAACAAAACCCATTAAAGGAACATTACCCAGGGGAAAAACACCCCAAGAGGATGAACTTTTAAAAGAAAATTTACGCAACAGTGAAAAAGACCGTTCTGAAAATTTAATGATAGTTGATTTATTGCGTAATGACTTAGGGAGAGTTTGTCAAATTGGTAGCGTTCATGTCCTCAAATTAATGGATGTAGAAACCTATAGTACAGTACATCAATTAGTGACAACAATTAGGGGTTTATTAAGCCCAAAAATGGATGCTATTGACTGTATTAAAATGGCTTTTCCTGGTGGTTCAATGACAGGTGCGCCGAAAATTAGAACTATGCAAATTATAGACCGATTAGAACCAAAAGCAAGAGGTATTTATTCAGGTGCAATTGGTTTTTTATCGTTGAATGGTGCAGCAGATTTAAATATAGTAATTCGTACTGCTATTTTAACACCGGAACAAACTTCTATTGGGGTAGGAGGGGGAATTGTTACTTTATCAAACCCCGAAGCTGAACTTTCAGAAATGCTGCTAAAAGCAGAAGCTTTAATTAATGCTTTGGTAATTACTGTGAATGGGGAATTTGATGTTGAGAAATTAAAAATTAAAAGTTAAAAGTTAAAAGTTAAAAGTTATTTATAACTCTCGATTAATTTAGATTTATACTTTCTTGCTGGATATCTACAAATAAAAAATTGACCTGGTTGGTAAAGCTGCATTTTCACCAGGTCAGTATTTAAGATTTTGATGTTAAAAGCAGTCTTTCAAATTATGCTTTTACAAGTTTGCGACGACGAGCTACAGTCATACCAGCAGCTGCTAAACCTAAGCCTAACATTGTCGTGGGTTCGGGAACAGCCCTTACAGCGTCTAAAGATATGGTATAGCTTTGAGTGCCACGAGAGTTACTCATAGAAATACCACCGGTTGCAATAGTCTGACCATTAAATTGCCATACACCAGTTGCATCAAAACCAACGAAATTGGTTCCAATAGAAACGGAACTTGGTTCATTTAAATCAAAGGTTAAGAATCCTACCTCACCATTCAGTGTTCTTTGACCAAAATCTAGGAAAGATACAAGAGGATCAACGGATGGGGAAAAACCTGTTGAAGTCAAATATAAGTCCAGAATGTTAATGTAGTTTGGAGAAGCTACAGGTAGTGTTGCATCTGGACCTGTTCCTGTAAAATCAAAAATGAAATTAGAGAAATCACCCGTTGTCTCTATATCGTCAATGTCTCTGAAATCTAATTTTGTAACACCACCATTATCAGAACGTACAACATTACCGTTGATGGTTAAAGAACCGCTCAAAGAAGCCGCTTGAGCAGAACCAGCAAAAGATACAACAGCAGCAACTGGTAGTACAGCAGCGATACCTAAAAGTTGAGATTTGAAGTTAAACATTGTAGTCCTTAGCTCCGGTTAAAAAAATTGCGAAATAATAATTACGTGATTTGTCTGACAGCAATCCTATAAGTTGTGTAGCAATTCAGGAAATAAGCGATCATACCCAAGTGGAAGTCTTTATTGTGTTTTAGTTTAAAAACTAAACTTAGGATTGCTGTGTTAACACGGTCAGGATACTGTAGCAGTTTGGGGGAGTTCCTTGTGTGTTCCCTACAGTCGAATAATTACATAGTCCGTCGGTTATTGGCAATATCTACTGAAGCATCTTGATAAAATCTTCATCAAGTATTTGGTTGTGTTTTTTGCATCTGCAAATCTTGTAAAGCGCAATTTTACAGGAATAGCCTTATATCAAGGTAGTTTGACGAACTAGAGTATTTGTATCATCTCTAGGCTAAAAATTCACAAAACGCTTATTTTATAAAGACTTCATCAACTTTAATTTTTATTTTCGCCAAAACGCAACAGTATTTATGCTTATATAAAGTTATGATGAAGAAATTGCTATTATTAAGATAACTTAACAGTAATATTACTAACCACCATAGACCTGTGGCCATGTAGTCCACAGGAAAACTACTACCGCACCAACAGCGAGAATACCCTGAAGTAAATTCCCTACCAGCGTTCCTACAGTGATTCCTATTCCCGCTTTCACCGCTTTACCTAAATCTCGCTGATACAGAAACTCACCAATAATTGCCCCTAAAAGTGGACCAATTAACATTCCTAACAATGGACCACCAAAGGGTAAAGCTGGTAATAACCCGAAAAATCCCAGGAATAAACCGACAAATGCGCCAATTTGTCCCCATTTACTCGCACCGGCTTGTTTTGCTCCCACGTAACCGGCTAAAAAATCTACTGCCATACTCAGAAGTAGAACAATACCTGTAACAATGAGGGGTATTTTAATTGCTGCAAAGGAACTACTAACGATTCCCCAAATAATAATGGCAATTAAAATTAGGCTACTTCCAGGGATGGCTGGAACTACAGATCCAATCACACCTACGAGCATGAGAGATATTAATAACCAGTAAAGAATTTGCATAATTATTGTCTGAATCAGGATGTCCAGGATTAAAGGATGAACAGGATGAAAACAGGGATTTTATCACCAATTACCAATTCCCCATTACCAATCACCAGTTCCCAGAATGTCTATAATATCTTTATCTTCAGAAATGCTCAACAGCCATGATCCAAACCTTATCTAAAGTTATCACCTTTGAGGAATTTGTCGCTTGGCTACCTGAAAATTCCGGGGTACGTTATGAATTACATAATGGAAATATTATTGAAATGGCACAACCCACGGGAGATCACGAAGAAGTTAAAAGTTTTCTAGGGGTAGAAATTCCCTTTGAAATCAAACGTCTGGGATTACCTTATGGTATTCCTAACCAAGTGATAGTTAGACCTGATGGTAAAGATTCTGGTTATTTCCCAGATTTGTTGGTTTTAAATCGTGAAAATTTAGTTAACGAAAAATTATGGAAAAAAGAATCTATTCTCAGTCAAGGTGCATCTATACCTTTAGTGATTGAAATTGTATCAACTAACTGGCGTGATGATTACTACTTAAAATATGCTGATTATGAAGAAATGGGGATTCCTGAATATTGGATTGTAGATTATGCAGCTTTGGGTGGACGTAATTTTATTGGTAATCCTAAACAACCGACTATTTCTGTTTGTAATTTGGTTGATGGAGAATATCAAATCAGTAAGTTTCGAGATAGTGATCGCATTATCTCCCAAACTTTTCCTGAAATCAATCTCACTGCCAATCAGATTTTTCAAGCTGGTGTAAGTAAGTCGGTGGAAAAAAACCGAAGTATGTAACAAAAAGTAAATTCACCAAAACCCTCTTCTCTGTTCCCCGTTCCCTGTTCCCTGTTCCCTTGTCATAACGACAATTTTTAACGCCTACCTACTTAGTATAGTTTTAAATTCCAGCACATCATCACCAATTACCCATTACCAAGGGTTACAGCTAATTTATCAGCAATACCAGCAATCCAGTTTTCATCTTGTTTTGTATAACTACGTGGTGCATTTGCTCCTAAAATCAAAACACCTTCTTTACCAATTGGTTGACAAATTACCCCTTGTGTGTTTTCTGGTAAATAATCAAATTCAATTTTGCCGGGATACACATACAAAGCAACTAAATAAACTGCTTTTTGTGTTTCCAAGACTCTTTTTAATATCGCTCCTGGTGTAACTTCCGATTTAGAAGCCAGAATACCGCGACGTAACAAAACTTTACCTTGGTAATAAACTATGAGCGATCGCGTGACCGTATTAGTTAATAATAAACGTGATGCCCAAGCTAATTCTGTTTTCACGGTTTCTGGTAAATCTGGATCTAAGACAAAACCTTCTTCTCCGATGAGTTCTACTGTATCAGGGGTTTTTGGTTGTACTTGCTGCCAAATTAAACCTGTTAAAATTAACACCGCACTCAAAATAACTCCCAGCACATCCCCCCGTGCTTGAGAATTTGTCAGTTCCGGTGTTAACAACCGATTCATTAACAAAAGTACAGCACCCAAACCCCCAACTACCAGGGGTAAACGCCTTAAAACTCGATTAGGATCAGATTTAGTCATAGGTAATGGGTAATTGGGTTATTGGGTTATTGGGTTATTGGGTTATTAAATTCCCCCTGCTCCCCTGCTCCTCTGCTCCCCTGCTCCCTGCTTCTTACTCTTCTCCCGGTTCCAGGATGCGTTGAAAAAGATAACCAGTTCCTCTAGCAGTAAGTATCAATTCTGGGTTACTGGGGTCATCTTCTAATTTTGCCCGTAAACGGGAAATATGCACATCTACCACGCGAGTATCCACGTGGCGTTCTGGTGTGTATCCCCAAACTTCTTGTAAAATTTCTGAACGGGAAAAAGCTTCACCAGAGCGACTTACTAATAATTCTAGTAAGCTAAATTCCATTCCCGTTAAGCGGATACGTTCATCTCCTTTGTAGACTTGGCGCTTATTTGTATCAATTCTGATATTTCCAACATGAATTACTCCCGAACTAGGAATACCAGTCGCACCTGTTTTATCTACCCTGCGTAAAACCGAGCGAATTCGCGCTTCTAATTCTTTGGGGGAAAATGGTTTAACTACATAGTCATCTGCACCCAGTTCTAAGCCAGTGATGCGATCAGCTACGTCACCCAAAGCTGTTAGCATGATAATGGGAACGTCAGATTCTTTACGTAATTCTTGACAAACACCATAGCCATCTAGCTTTGGCATCATCACATCCAAAACTACCAGGTCTGGTTCAGCTTTGCGAAAAGTTTCTAAAGCTTCTTCCCCATCTCCAGCAGTTACTACATCATAGCCAATCATGGAAAGGCGCGTTTCCAAAATCCGGCGAATGCTGGCTTCGTCGTCTACTACCAGGATTTTTTCTTTATGACTTTCCAAGTTTCCCTAATCTCCCTAACTAAAATTTTACATGATGAATTTTAATATCATAATATTAAGATATCATTCCCACAGCTGATTAGAAAAAAGCTGTAACTACTACTATGATTAGACTTTAGTTTTTTATAAAACTTAAGGAAGAATTAAGATTTTTAAATAAATATTAAGCATGGCAAAGCCAAAAACCGTTTTCATTTGTAGCAAATGTGCAGCCGAATTCTCCCAGTGGTTTGGGAAATGTCCAAATTGCGACACTTACGATTCTTTAGTAGAACAGAATGCCACACCTTTTGGAGTAGATATACCTAGTCGGGGAGGGGTGGGTAATTGGCACGCTACTCAAACAGGTGGTAAATCTACTACTAAACCCGCTAAACCTAGAGCTTCTCTTACCTTCGATCAAATTAGCGATCGCCAAATTGCTCGTTGGGAATCTGGTTATGGAGAATTAGATCGGGTACTGGGTGGGGGAGTTGTCCCCGGTTCAATGGTACTAATCGGCGGTGATCCCGGTATAGGTAAATCTACTTTATTATTACAAGTATCTAACCAATTAGCGCAAAAATACCGTATTCTTTACGTCACCGGCGAAGAATCTGGACAACAGGTGAAATTACGCGCTTCTCGTTTGGGAATGTCCAAACCGATCAATGTAGTTACGGAAGGAACTGGAAGTAAAGAAACGGACGAAATAGAAACAGATAACAACCCAGAAAATACAGATGAAACTATAAATCCTCTCAGTATTGGCGCAGACCTGTATGTTTTACCAGAAACGGATTTAGAAGAAATTCTCCGGGAAATAGACTCACTCAAACCAAATTTGGCAGTGATTGATAGTATACAAACAGTATTCTTTCCAGCATTGACATCAGCACCCGGTTCAGTCGCTCAAGTCCGGGAATGTACAGCAGCGTTGATGAAGGTGGCAAAACACGAAGATATTACCATGTTAATTGTCGGTCATGTCACCAAAGAAGGAACAATCGCAGGACCGAGAGTATTAGAACATTTAGTAGATACAGTTTTGTATTTTGAAGGCGATCGCTTTGCCTCCCACCGATTATTAAGAACTGTTAAAAACCGTTTCGGAGCAACCCACGAAATTGGTATATTTGAAATGGTATCTGAAGGATTACGAGAAGTAGACAATCCTTCAGAGTTGTTTCTAGGAAACCGTGACGACCCCGCACCAGGTACAGCTATTGTTGTGGCTTGTGAAGGAACAAGACCAATAGTAGTAGAATTACAAGCTTTAGTTAGTCCCACAAGTTACCCTTCACCCCGTCGAGCCGGAACAGGGATAGATTATAACCGCCTAGTGCAGATTTTAGCAGTATTAGAAAAGCGGGTAGGGATACCCATGTCCAAATTAGATTCCTATGTAGCATCTGCGGGGGGTTTAAATGTGGAAGAACCTGCGGTAGATTTAGGAATAGCGATCGCTATTGTAGCTAGTTTCCGTGACAGAATAGTTGATCCTGGTACTGTATTAATTGGGGAAGTGGGTTTAGGGGGACAAGTGCGCTCGGTTTCCCAAATGGAACTGCGGTTAAAAGAAGCAGCAAAGCTGGGATTTAAAAGAGCAATCGTTCCCAAAGGTCAAAAATTTCCAGATTTAAACATTGAAATTTTACCAGTTTCTAAAGTCATTGATGCCATTATTGCTGCTATTCCCCATCAATCTTTGGAAGATATTGATTTAGAAACGGACGATGAAGATGAATAAAAACATCTGCGAACATCCGTGTTAATTTGTGTTTAATTTTTTCTGATACGAACCACAGAGGTACAGAGAACACAGAGAAATAAGAGGTGGATGATGAATAAGATCCCCGACTTCTTCAAAAATTTAGGGATCTCATTTATTAAATATCCAGAACTAACCTTAAAACCTGCTCCCAATTTGGCATCTTCAAACCAAAAGTATGAGACAATTTTTGATGATCTAATAAGGAAAAAGCTGGTCTAATTGCAGGTGTAGGATATTCTGGGGTAGTAATAGGAATTAAACGTTGTAATTTGCGTTCATTCTTGGGGGGAAATTCATCATTGAAAATTGCCTTCGCAAAACCATACCAGCTAGTTTTTCCACTAGGAGATAAATGATATAATCCTCCTTTACTAGAGAAAAAATCAGTTGGATTTTGCTGAGACTGAGAAACTATTTGAGCAGTAATTTCTGCAATCATTCTACTCCAAGTGGGTGCGCCAATTTGATCATCAACAACCCTAATTTCTTCTCTTTCCTTTGCTAATTTTTGCATTGTTAATAAAAAGTTTTTCCCATAAAAACCATAAACCCAGCTAGTGCGGAAAATGAGATAATTAACACCCACAGATTTAATTGCTTCTTCACCTGCTAATTTTGTTTTTCCATAGATATTTTGGGGATTTGGTTGATCATTTTCCAGATATGGAGTATTTTTATTTCCATCAAAAACATAATCTGTGGAATAGTGAATTATAGCAGCACCAATACGTTGAGCTTCTTCAGCTATAATACCAGGAGCAATACCATTGATTATCATTGCTAAATCTGGTTCTGACTCTGCTTTATCCACCGCTGTGTAAGCAGCAGGATTGACAATTAAATCGGGTTTTACATCCCTAATTGTCTGACAAATTGTATCTGGTTTAGCTAAATCTAATTGATTTCGTCCCACAGAAATCACATCACCCACAGTCATCAAAGTGCGTTGTAATTCCCAACCGACTTGTCCAGTTGTACCTGTTAAAAGTATTTTCATTGATAAACCTCTGCTTCTGGAAATAACTTACCAACTTTATCCTTAGCAGAAACAATAGGTTCACCATCAATAGGCCAAGAAATAGCTAAATCAGGATCATTCCAAAGCAGAGTCCGATCATATTGTGGTGCATAATAATCAGTAGTTTTGTACAAGAATTCAGCATATTCGGAAAGCACCACAAAACCGTGAGCAAAACCAGGTGGTATCCAAAATTGATGTTTATTTTCTGCTGATAAATACACTCCAACCCATTGACCAAAAGTAGCAGAACTTTTTCTTAAATCAACAGCTACATCAAACACTTCACCAACTACAACTCTGACAAGTTTTCCTTGTGGTTGCTGAATTTGATAATGCAAACCACGCAAAACATTTTTAAGAGAACGAGAGTGGTTATCCTGGACAAAATGAGATGATATTCCTACCTTTTCTAAAAAAGCTTTTTCGTTATAACTTTCATAAAAAAAACCCCGTTCATCTCCAAAAATTTGCGGTTCAATAATCAGCACATCAGGAATATCTGTTTTTACAACCTTCATAAATTCATCCTTTTTTCTATTGTTTATCAATTAAAAGTAATTTCATCTTCTAACAGTCTTCGTAAATAAAGACCATAACTGCTTTTACCCATAGATTCAGCTAAATAAGACAACTGACTAGAATCAATATATCCTTGAAGATAGGCAATTTCTTCAATACAAGCTATTTTTAGTCCCTGTCTTTGTTCTAATGTTTGGATAAAGTTTGACGCTTGATGCAAAGATTCATGTGTACCCGTATCTAACCAAGCATATCCTCGTCCTAAGATTTCTACTTTTAATTTACCTTGATTTAAGTAAGCTAAATTCACATCAGTAATTTCTAATTCACCACGAGGAGAAGGTTTCAAACTAGCAGCAATTTCCGTCACTTGATCATCATAAAAATAAATACCAGGAACAGCATATTTGGATTTAGGAATTTTCGGTTTTTCCTCGATACTAATTGCTTTTCCCGACTCATTAAATTCAATCACACCATAGTTTTCTGGTTGTGTCACCTTATAACCGAAAACTAACCCACCATGTTGAAGTTGAGCAGCACGAGTCAAAACTTCAGTTAAACCATGTCCATAAAATATATTGTCTCCTAAAATTAAACATACTGGGTCATTTTTGATAAAATCTTTCCCCAAGATAAAAGCTTGAGCTAAACCTTCTGGTTTCGGTTGTTCCACATAACTAAACTTCAATCCCCATTGACTACCATCCTTAAGCAGTCGCTGAAAAAGAGGTAAATCTGTAGGAGTCGAAATAATCAAAATTTCCCTAATTCCAGCTAACATTAAAACCGATAAAGGATAGTAAATCATCGGTTTATCATAAACAGACATTAACTGTTTACTGACAACTTGAGTTAAAGGATAAAGACGTGTACCAGAACCACCAGCGAGAATAATACCCTTCATTTTAGCATCCTTATAGAATATAATAAATTAACGAGTCTCATAATTTTGTTTGATCCAATTTTGGTATGCTCCTGTAAAAATAGAATCTACCCAAGCTGAATTATTGAGATACCATTGGACTGTTTTTAATAAACCACTTTCAAAATTTTCCTTGGGTTTCCAGCCTAATTCTTTGCTGATTTTACTACAATCAATTGCATAGCGGCGGTCATGTCCAGGACGATCTTTAATAAAAGTAATTAAAGATGAATACTGGAAATTACTTTTAGGTGCTAATTCATCAAGAATACTACAAATTTTTTCCACAACTACTAAATTTGTTTTTTCATTAATTCCCCCAATATTGTAAGTTTCACCAATTTTACCATCTTTTAAAACCTGATAAATAGCATCACAATGATCGCCTACATATAGCCAATCCCGGATATTTTGACCATCACCATATATAGGTAAAGGTTTACCATGTAAAGCATTGAGAATCATCAAAGGAATTAATTTTTCAGGAAATTGTAAAGGTCCATAATTGTTAGAACAATTAGTGGTTAAAGTAGGTAAATTATAGGTGTGATAGTATGATCTAACTAAATGATCTGCACTAGCTTTAGAAGCTGCATAAGGACTATTTGGTGCATAGGGTGTATCTTCCCGGAACGCTGGATCTCTTAGGCTTAAAGAACCATATACTTCATCAGTAGATATGTGCAGAAAGCGGAAATTTTCTTGTTTTGATAAAGGTAGTTTTTGCCAATAGTTTTTACTAGCTTCTAATAATTGAAATGTTCCAACTACATTAGTTTGGATGAAATTTTCAGGACTGAGAATGGAACGATCAACATGAGTTTCTGCTGCAAAATTGATCACAGCATCTGGCTGATATTGATCTAATAAATAACTGACTAACTCATGGTTATTGATATCTCCTTGCATAAAAATATAGTGAGGATCATCTTGCAACTCTGCTAGATTTTGCAGGTTACTCGCGTAAGTCAGTTTATCTAAATTAACTATGTTACCCCATTGGGATTTTCTAGCTTGGAGGACAAAATTAGCTCCAATAAATCCTGCTCCACCTGTTACTAATAAAGTTGGCTGATCATCTGTTGTGTACTTAGACATATAAGTTTGATTGTCCTATTTTTTCGATTTTTAGGTAAAGTGTAAATTTGCTAATTCCCCAAATTGATTGAGATATCATCTCTATTTTCAGTTCTAATCGGAAACATTAGACTTTTTTAAACCTAATTTTTCGGCAAATTTTCTTAATGTATCTCTAGGAAACCAGACCATAAAAATTCCTCCTCTGTCAAATACTGTCAAGTTCCAAAAATAGCCAAAATTGGGGAATTGTCTTAATAACATAATTTCAGCTAAGACATACCGCCTGTTTTTTCGTGGTTGGTTGGGAGGATTATCTTCAGTGCGGAGTTGCTCCGGTAATGGTAGCCAATGACCTACTATTTTTTCAGGATCAAAAAATCTCGCTTGTACACATAGTCCCATTAATCTGTCAGCCGTCCAAAAAGGAATATATTTGAATGGACCAAATAGAGTAAAGTTCGGTACAATAACCTTGAGAGTTTCTTGAACTACCTCATTTTTCCAAACTTTCTTGTCAAAGTTTTCGTGATGCGGTCCGTGTTGATCTTTGCGTCCCCAAAAAACTGCTAAAAAGTTAAGTTTGTTATTTAAAGGAGCAATGGGAATCTCTCGCATCATATATGGTATTTCTTCTGAAGAGTAATTTTTTGAATTGTGTTGATTTCTGACGGCAATATCTTTAATATTAGGTAGGGAATCCCAAGATTTATCAATTGGTGCTTTTCCAAAAGGAAAACCGACTTGATTTAATCTACAGAAATAGCTATCAGGAAAATTACTAAAATAATCTTCGGCAATTTCAATAATATTTGGATGGAGATACTCATCACAATTAATTGAAAGAACATATTTCCCTGACGCATTAAGTAAAGCAGTCACTCTTTGAATGAGTTCTCCCCTGAGAGGACTGGTGATTTGATGTAAGCGAGGATCGCTAATATTGATGAAAGAGACATGAGGTGGATAAACCAAAATAAACTCGGCGCTACCTTGAATTTTTAAGATTTCTTGTAGCCATGAAGCTTCAACACCTTCCCTCATGGGAATAATAATAGAAAGCGTGGGTTTTGTCATAGATGGATAATAGTGATATTTAAAAGTCATATTTAAACAAAACAAATTTCCAAAAGCTTTTACTTAACAGGTAGTTAAATTAATGCGTCTAAGTTCAAACGCGCCTAAACATCATTCCCAACAGACTAACTACTTAAGAGAATGTGTAACACTTAAAATTTCCGTATAACTATTCCGCAGAGGATATTTATACAGATTTTTTACTTGACACTCTTGGTACAGATATTATACATAAACTTTGCATATAAATATATGGTATAGGGCATTTATACATAAAATTTATATGTATCTTTAAAAACTTCATATTTTATGGATATTTCTGATATCTTGTTCTGACACTGTTACTAATAAGACTATAATCCTACACCATATTGCTGGCCTGTAGGAAATGTTATGAATTACAAATCTATGGTGTTAGTGTGGCCATTGGTAACGATTTTGGTGAAGACTGATTTACTAGTACAGCACGGCGTAAATACACCAACCATTCCCAATCTCTGAAAAACCTACTCTGTATTTGTTTTGACTTTTGACTTTTGACTTTCGCGAAGCGGTACTAGCTGGCCAAAGACAACAAATGTATCTTAAAATTCTTTAAGTTGATATGAATTTGATATTTTTCAAATATTCATGAATTGTAATTAATTTGAATCCAATTGATGATTAACTCATGAGGATAAATTGCTTTTTGGCATCTATCAAGAGTCTGATATTTAATTAGTAAGAGTGATGATCTGCCGATAGCCTACACTAAAGAAAAGAAATATCGTGTATTTTGTATAATTCCTAACTGATGATGAGTAAATTAAAATCCCGCAAACAAGGTAATCTATGGTTTGAAAGATTAATGGCTATTACTGCCACTGTCAACTTAGGGTTAGTTTTGTTTGACTTGAGTTACGTAAATTGGCGTGATTTCTACTTCAGAAGAGTTCCTCAAATCACCCAGATTTATGACCCGATTAAAGGTATTGAACCCCATCGAGACACGAAAAGTTATTTAGAAACAGTAACTGCTTTAGAAGAACAAGTTAGCCAAACAGGTTTAAACTCACCTCAAGTAAAAACCAAGTTAGCAGAAATTAGTCGTCTCAGCACAGAGATGATGGATAGTAACCCCTTTGCTGGTGCTGGTAAAAGTGGAACTCTGGAAAAAATCAAAAACCGGATGCGGGAACGCGTCGGACAAACTTCTTCAAAACAAGCTTTTGCTAATTTTTGGAGTCCAGAATATTTATCTAAACATGGCTGGATTCAAGAAATTCATTTTTTTAACCAGCAAATTCGTCCTAGTATCGCTGCTAACTATTACCGCAAAATAGGCGAAAATGGAGAATTTATAGATAATTTTTGGCTAATTGATTTACCGTTTGTAGTCATATTTGGCTTAGAATTACTCTTACGGACTTTTTATATCAAACGTCAAAATCGGCATTTAAGCTGGTTAGAAGCGATTTTGTGGCGTTGGTATGACTTATTTTTAATAATTCCCTTTTGGCGTTGGTTGCGAATTTTGCCAGTGTTGGTGCGTTTAGATCAAGCAGAGTTAATTGATTTACATTTAGTGAGGACGCAAATTCACCAAGGTATAGTAGCCAATTTTGCCGAAGAAATTACAGAAATTGTGGTGGTGCGGGTAATTAACCAAATGCAGGGTTCAATTCAGCGGGGTGATATAACTCGCTGGTTATTACAGTCCGAAAAAGAGCGTGCCTACATAGATATTAATAATATCAACGAAGTGGAAGCGATCGCTGGACTGTTAGTACAAACTATCGTTAATCAAGTCCTACCGAAAATTCAGCCAGAAATTAATGCCATTTTGCGCCACAATATTGAAACTGCTTTCGGGCAAGTACCGATTTATCGTCACCTGCTCATGCTGCCAGGAGTAGGACAGGCACAAAACCAGCTAAGTGAACAACTCGCCAATCAAATTACCACAAATCTATATATTGCCTTGGTTAGCGCCATTAAAGATCCAGTTGCCGCGAAACTTTCCAGTCAGCTAATAGAAAAATTTACTACTGTTCTAGGTAAAGAAATTCAGGAAAAACACGTAATTGGTGAAATTCAAAGTTTGCTCAATGACTTTTTAGAAGAAGTCAAAATTAACTATGTCCAACGCCTATCCCAAGAGGATATTGAGCAAATTATCGAGCAAACAAGACAAATGCGATCGCAAGCATCTGTGCAGACAGTAGTTGATAAAGGCGCTCTCTCAGAAATTCGAGATAGAAGGTAAAGGTGATTGGTGATTGGTGATTGGTGATTGGGTTATTAACTTCCCCTGCCTCCCCTGCCTCCCCACCTCCCCATCTCTTCTGTTCCCTGTTCCCTAATAACTGACTAATGACTAACGAAAAAAATACGCTACACTCATGTTAGGGGCGAACCAATAACGGTTCGTCACAATACTTCTTGGAAGATATCCCTATCGCCAGAAGTGGGTAGAAGCCCACTTTTTTTATTGAATTCTCGCATGACTCATCCTTTAGTCCCACAAATTATTGACTTGGCGACCCCAGTAGCAGCAGAACTGGGATTAGAAATTGTTGGCATAGTTTTTCATACGAACCAACGTCCGCCAGTTTTGCGGGTAGACATCCGTAATCCCGAACAGGATACTGGTTTGGACGATTGCGAACGGATGAGCCGTGCTTTAGAAACCTCCTTAGATGCGTCAGAGATAGTTCCAGATGCCTATGTGTTGGAAGTATCCAGTCCTGGAATTTCGCGACAACTGAAAACTGACAGGGAGTTTATTTCCTTTAAAGGATTTCCTGTAGTTATCACCACTTCTGAACCCTACGATGGACAGCAAGAGTTGACTGGTCAGTTGATTCGTCGAGATGAAACAAAAATTTACTTAAACCAAAAAGGTCGTGTAGTTGAAATTCCCAGATCCCTAGTTACCAGGGTGCAGCTGGATGAGCGCCGCTAACCAATTTTAGATTTTAGATTTTAGATTTTAGACTGGGGGTTTTAGAGAGGACTAAAATTCCCAATTTAAAATTCTTTCCTGATGGCGATTGCTGACATAAAAGTTAAGGAGATTGCTTATGTCAATGGTTACTTTACCTGGATTAAAAGAGTTAATTGAAAGCATCAGCCGCGAGCGAAATTTACCTCGTTTGGCAGTGCAATCATCAATTAGAGAAGCATTACTTAAAGGTTACGAACGTTACCGCCGCGCCCAAAATTTAGAGCGCCGACAATTTGATGAAACTTATTTTGATAATTTTGAAGTAGAACTGGATATTGACGGAGAAGGATTTCGAGTTCTTTCTACTAAAACAATTGTCGAAGAAGTGAGTAACTCCGACCATCAAATTTCTCTAGAAGAAGTGCAACAAGTCGCCCCTGAAGCTCAATCAGGTGATTCCGTAGTCCTGGATGTCACCCCAGATCAAGGAGAATTTGGGCGGATGGCGGCCATGCAAACTAAACAGGTATTAGCACAAAAATTGCGGGATCAACAGCGCCAAATGGTGCAAGAAGAATTCCAAGATTTAGAAAGCACTGTTTTACAAGCTAGAGTTTTAAGATTTGAAAGACAATCTGTAATTTTGGCAGTTAGCAGCGGTTTTGGTCAGCCAGAAGTTGAAGCTGAATTACCAAAACGGGAACAACTACCAAATGATAACTATCGAGCTAATGCCACCTTTAAGGTATACCTGAAAAAAGTTTCCCAAGGTCAGCAACGAGGACCGCAGTTATTAGTATCTCGTGCTGATGCTGGGTTAGTAGTTTATTTGTTCGCCAACGAAGTCCCAGAAATTGAAGATGAAGTTGTACGAATAGTCGCCGTAGCGCGAGAAGCAAATCCCCCTTCCCGTTACGTCGGTCCGCGGACTAAAATAGCAGTAGATACCCTTGATCGAGATGTAGATCCAGTAGGAGCTTGTATTGGCGCTAGGGGATCACGAATTCAAGTAGTAGTCAACGAGTTACGGGGTGAAAAAATAGATGTAATTCGCTGGTCTCCAGACCCAGCAACTTATATCGCCAACGCCTTGAGTCCAGCTAGAGTTGATGAAGTGCGCTTAATGGACCCAGAAAGTCGGCAAACCCATGTTTTAGTGGCTGAAGATCAACTGAGTTTAGCTATTGGTAAAGAAGGACAAAATGTAAGATTAGCAGCCAGACTGACCGGTTGGAAAATTGACATTAAAGATCAAGCTAAATATGACTATGCCGCAGAGGATGCTAAATTTGCAGCTGTCAGAGCCAAATATCAACCGGAGGATGATGAAACCGAGATGGAGGAACTAGAAGATGAATATGAAGACGACTTAGAATTGGAGAATGATAATTTTGACCCTAGAGAGGAAGATTAATTCTTAAAAGTTTTTGATAATTTTCTGTTAATTGTCAACTGTTAAAGGTAAACTAGAGAACATTTAGCAAGTGTGCAACTTAACAATAACTAATTTCAGGAGACTAAAAACTGCTGACCTGACTGAACACAAAACCGATGAAACCAAACTATCGGCGTTGTATTAGTTGTCGCCGCGTGGGACCAAAAGAAGAGTTTTGGCGCATTGTTCGCGTCTTTCCATCTGGCAAGGTACAATTAGATCAGGGCATGGGGCGTTCAGCCTATATTTGTCCCCAAGCTGACTGCCTGCAAGCAGCTCAGAAAAAAAATAGATTAGGGCGATCGCTACATGGAACAGTGCCAGAAACACTGTATCAGACATTGTGGCAACGTCTCACCCAAAGCAATCCCCAAAATCAAATTTAAACGAACTAAATATTTGGGTCTGCCGAAGGCAAACCACGACCTGGGTTCCGGCTAGACCGGATCAAGGTTCCAAAACCAGAGAGGCTGTCTCAGACAAAGGATAGCATTGAGTTGCTAACATTATTGAAGATGTTCCTAACAGAGCCACAGCCTGTGAGACAGGAAACCACGACTTCAGCGCCAAAGTGCTAGTCCAGGTACTGTACTCACAACAACTTGACAACGGTAATCTCTAGAGAAATTGTGATGAAAGCCGAACAATTAACGCTTTAATCACAGCCTCTGTTATCGTGGGGGTTAGTGCCAAAATAGTAAATGGGTGTAGAAGGCAAGTGGATCTCTAAAATTGGAGAGAGACGAAGCAATACTCCCAATAAGTTTTACTCGATTGTGTTGTGGAAGACTCAGAATCAGCAAAACAAAAACCTAAACAATGGCAACCTGGTAGCGCTCAAGCGCAGTTCGGCATCAAGGATGCCCAAAAAAATTTTTTATTGAGAAAAATTTTACGGGGTCCAGTCAACCATCATTCCTGGTGGGGATGCCAGTATTAAACCGAAACATCTCTCTTTCCTAATTGGAGGCACCGGCAACATCACCAAGGGCAACCTAAAAAACAGTGATCAAAGGATGGAGATGTCGAAAACCAGGCAACCATCCGTTAAAACTGTAAATTAAAGGGGAAAGAGTGGATGAACAACGGCAAAGTTAGAATCTACGAATTATCAAAGGAATTGAATTTGGATAACAAAGAGCTATTAGCAATTTGCGACCAGCTCAACATCGCGGTCAAAAGCCATAGCAGCACGATTTCAGAAACTGAGGCTGAACAAATTCGCACAGCTGCCGAAAAACTTGCAGCAACGAGTGTCACAGCCAAAAAGGAATTAGATACAAACAGCCATAAACAAAATTCACACCAAACAGGCGGACGTAACCGACCTGCTGCAACCCATAAACAGCAAATTTTGGAAATTCGCAAACCCAAAATCTTGAGAAATACTACCTCCAACGCCCCAGAAGCGTCAGTTGCTACCAATAGCCAATTTGCTTCGTCTGATAGCCTGCCGGAGGCATCAGCCACAGCTAATTCTCCATCACCTCCACGGCCTTTCGCGACACCAGTCTCAACCATGAAACCGACGGCACCAACTCGACCTGTACCCCGGAATCAATCTGAGACCCCACAGAAACCTGTGGCAGAACCGGAACATCAACCCAATGTCCAACCAGCCCCAGAAAAAATAAAAGCGGAAAAACCGGAAAAAGTGGTTTCTCCCAGACCCAAACCGGAAAAACCACAAAAACCACAGCTGGTTGCTCCACCGGCAAGACCTGTGGAGGAAAAACCTTCTCCCATAGAAGAGCTATCTCAGGCAGATAAACCGATTCTGAAACGTGAACGCCAGCGGCGCGGCGACGAAGAACGGGAACAAACGAAACCCAAAGTGGGCAGGGCAACAACAGACCAGATCCCACAGACTGCACCCCAAAAACCGGGTCGCTCAACTCCATCACCTGTGAGACCAGAACACAGGGGGAGTAGATCTGCCACACCATCAAATGATGTGCAGCGACCCAGACCAGCACGTCCTGGTGAAGCCGTAGCAGCCATGCCCATAGCCACTCCACCAAAACCAATGGCTGGAGGAGCTAAAAAAGAGGCATTGGTCGATGAGCCGATCGCACCAGGCTTGCTTGATTTGAAACGGCCAACACCACCCCGACCATCTAAAGGTGGTAAAAAATGGCAAGAAGAAGAAATAATTGACGAAATCAAAGAGAAAGCCAAGGTAGGACCAAAAGGCAAACGAGTTAAACCCATCCTAGAGGATGATTTTGAAGAAGAAGACTTACTGGATGAAGAGGGTCTGGAAATTCCAGCTACCGTCCAAGTGAGCCTTTCTATAGCTCGTCCACCTAAGCCCAAGGCTACTCGACCTCCACAGCAACCAACATTGGTTGCGCCCGCACCTACTAAAAACAAAAGATCCGGTTCTCACCGCGACCAAAACCGTCGTCAACAAGAAGTAGAAGTCAAGCAAGAGCGTCCAGAAAAACTGGTGGTAACAGGACCAATGACTGTACAAGAGTTGGCTGAGGGCTTGGTTATTGCCGACACAGAGATTGTCAAAATCCTGTTTATGAAAGGCATGGCGGTAAGTATCACCCAAAATCTGGATATTCCCACAATTACCCTAGTAGGCAAAGAGTTAGAAGTAGAAGTCGAAACGGCAGAACCAGAAGCAGAAGCCCGCAAAGTCACAGAAATGATTGACTTTGCAGACCTCGAACATCTGATCCGTCGGCCGCCGGTTGTGACAATTATGGGTCACGTAGACCACGGTAAAACCACTCTGCTCGACTCAATTCGCAAAACTAAGGTGGCTGCTGGTGAAGCAGGTGGTATTACTCAGCATATCGGCGCATACCACGTTGATTTGGAACATGATGGCAAGCCACAACAGATAGTCTTCCTAGATACCCCCGGTCACGAAGCCTTCACAGCAATGCGGGCTAGAGGAGCGCGGGTAACAGATATTGCTATTTTGGTAGTCGCTGCTGATGACGGTGTGCGTCCGCAAACAGTGGAAGCCATTAGCCATGCTCAAGCCGCAGGTGTGCCAATTGTTGTCGCTATTAACAAGATTGACAAAGAAGGGGCGCAACCAGAGCGTGTTAAACAAGAACTCACCAACTATGGTCTGACAGCAGAAGACTGGGGTGGTGAGACGATTATGGTTCCTGTGAGTGCCATTAAGGGCGAAAACCTGGATACACTCCTAGAAATGGTTCTCCTGGTGGCAGAGGTCGCAGAACTATCTGCTAACCCCAATCGTGTGGCTAAAGGAACAGTCATTGAAGCCCATTTAGATAAAGCCAAGGGTGCGGTTGCTACCTTGCTAATTCAAAACGGTACTCTCCATGTCGGAGATATGCTGGTAGCTGGATCGGCATTTGGTAAAGTGCGAGCAATGGTCGATGACAGAGGTCGAAGAGTAGAAGTTGCTACTCCCTCCTGTGCTGTTGAAGTGCTGGGTTTAAGCGATGTACCAGCAGCTGGTGATGACTTCGAGGTGTTTGCGAACGAAAAAGAAGCTCGTAACCTCGCCAGCACTCGTGCCGACAAACAACGCCAATCGCGCTTACTGCAAGGACGTGTTACCCTTACAACCCTCTCGGCTCAAGCACAAGAAGGCGAGTTGAAAGAACTCAACTTGATCTTGAAAGGAGATGTCCAAGGTTCTGTAGAAGCCATTATCGGCTCTCTCAAGCAAATACCTCAAAACGAAGTTCAAATTCGGATGTTGTTGGCTACTGCTGGAGAAATCACAGAAACAGATATCGACTTAGCTGCTGCTAGTAACGCTGTGATTATTGGTTTCAATACTACCTACGCTAGTGGTGCTAGACAAGCCGCTGATGAAGCAGGTGTGGACGTGCGCGAATACAACATCATCTACAAACTCCTGGAAGATATCCAAGGAGCTTTGGAAGGTCTGCTAGAACCAGAGTTGGTGGAAGAACCCCTGGGTCAAACAGAAGTCCGTGCGGTATTCCCTGTTGGTCGTGGTGCAGTCGCTGGTTGTTATGTCCAATCCGGCAAACTGCTTCGCAACTGCAAAGTGCGCGTCCGTCGCGGCGGTAAGGTTATTTATGAAGGCGTTCTTGATTCCCTCAAACGGATGAAAGAAGATGTGCGCGAGGTCAATTCCGGTTATGAATGTGGTATCAACATTGATAAATTTCATGACTGGGTTGAAGGTGACATCATCGAAGCCTACCAGATGGTAACTAAACGCCGTACCCTTACCTTGACTAAGTAGTCTTGAGTACCAACTGTTGAGTGCTGAGTTAATTTATGAATGTTGGATTGACATAGTTTCTACTTCAACATTCAAAACTGAACTCTCAGCACTCATAACTTTTGAGAAATTCAGGTGACAGCGAAGAGGGAAAAAGAAGAAAGAAAAGATGAAAACAAAGATAAAACCGCATAAAAGCAGTAATATAGCAGGAGTCAGGAGGGGCGAACGGCAGTTTGCCCGTACAGGAGTCAGGAGTAAAACCCTTTTGTAGTGGGAGTTTTATTATCAATTGATGTCCTAACTAAGTAAATCAGCAGGAAAAAGCCAAGGTATGTAACAAAATGTAAAATAGCTGAAAACCTCTTCCCTCCAGCATAGCTGCCTCCTGCCTCCTGCCTTGCCATAACGACAATTTTTAACACCTACCTACTTATCTTGTCCATGTCTATAAAAAATCTTCTGTTTAATTAAAAAAATTGGTTTTGACGAATTTTTCCGAGTATATCCTTAGTTTTAGTGATCAATAACACAGAATTTGTTGCTAGATAACAGTTATCTTTAGAAAAGATTAAGTAATACCATTTGGGATTTTAGATTTTAGATTGGTGCAAATCCATCTGTCGCAATCATTTTTCAAATTGGTATTGAGTTTAAACATAAGATTTCCAAATTTTAGGATTAGGCAGGGATCACACCTTGCCCTATAGAACAGATGTTAGATTTGGCTTGTTTGGTTTCTGTCTTGACCCCTGTGGGCAAAACAATTATCAATTTAAAATCTAAAATCTCAAATTGTTTGACTCTGGAAGTTAAAAATGAGGAATGAGGAACTATGGCTCAAATTTCAGCTTCTAGCACTGGCCAGCTTTCTCGTGATGCTAATATTTGGCAAACCCTTAAGTATGCCATTTCTGCGAGTTCCGGTTTCCAACGCTGGCAACTAGAGAGTAATGCTCAATTAAAGGGTCTGCTCCTAGAACAGCAAGTACAACGGTATCTACGAGAAACCTTAGAAACTTTAGCTTATTAAGAAAACAACATTTTTCACAATCATCAGCTACAAAAGGAGTCAGGAGTCAGGAGTCAGGTGAAAGAATACATTTTTCCTATCCTGCTTTCCCTATTCCCTGCCCTGACAGATATAATAAATCTTCCAACTACAACGTGTATGTAAAATTTTCCACCAACATCCCTGGAACTAAACTACCACCTAATTGCCGACTGCTGTATGTTCCAACTTCGGGAATGAATTCTTGAAAGTTAGTTAAATCAACTAAATTTTCCGATCCCCAAAAACGGTAAAGACTTTCATCAAAACGGAGGTTTTCTATGGGGGCGACTATTTCCCCATTTTCTACCCAAAAACAGGCATAACGGGTCATACCTGTAATTCTACCAGTTTGGCGATCGCTCCAATTTAAATAATGCAAATTAGAAACATATAACCCAGTATCTAAACTTGGTAAAATCTGTTCAAATGACAAATTACCTGTCTTTATTTCGGGAGAACGTAAAGTTTCTGAACTATTAGCACCATTGGCAGGTTTATTATATTCTTTAGCCGTGCGAGAATTAACGAGGCTATTTACCAAAACACCATTTTCTATTAAAGTTAATTCCTCTGGTGATATTTCTCCTAAATTATTGAATCTGGGAACTAAACCAGATGTGAAACTTTCTTTTAAAACAAATTTAGGTGAAAGTCGTTTTTCTTGACGTGATAAAGCAGCTAAAGCACTATTTCCCTGTTGAATAGAAGCTTCACTAATAGCACCCCAAGAAAGCATCCCTAATAATTCCGCTACCGCAGCAGGAGCAAAATAGGTTTTATAATTTCCTCTGGGTAAATCTTTGGGTTCATGAGACAATAAAGCTAATTGTTTTTTACCATCATTTATTTTTGCTAGATATGCAGCTTCATCCCATGTACTACCAGCAAAAGTACCTTTTACCGCTTTACCCGATGCCAAAATCAAGGAATAATCTAAATTAAAAGAATCAGTTGCAAACCAGTGTTTTTGTCCGTTAGAATCTCCATAACCTCTAATAATCACTCCCCCAGCATAAATACCAGTAAAATCTAAATCAGCAACCGATTCTAAAATGCTATTAACAACATTTTCCGGTGCTAATAATTTACCTGTATGTACTTCTCTGCTGCTATTATTTCCTGTAGGTAAAACCAAATAAGGATCAACGGGTAATAGATGTAATTCTTCTCGTAAATCTTGTAAAGCTTGGTATGCAGTTTGCCAATCTATATCCCAGTTTCCAGTAAAAGGAAACTTACAGAAACTACTGCGTTGATTTTCCATTAAAGTTAGGGTAATTGAACCATCGGCAACCAGTCCTGTTTGTCTAACTTTAGCATGATTAAAGCGGGTAAATTGACTTCTTTCGCTGTTAAGTCTGACGGTAAAATGTTCACTATCTGCTTTTTTTGCAAGCAGCATTTCTATCAGTTGATTAAAATTGTTTTCTAAAATTGATAATTCTTCAGTTTGTATTTTCATTTTTTTCATACTTTCTTTAAATGTTCTCAGGATCAATATTTAATTCTCGCAATTTTGCTGCTAAACGTTCTGCTCTTGCGTCTGCTTGTGCTGCTCTTTGAGCTTCCTGGTTTGCTCTTTTGTCTGATTTTGCTGCTTTCTGAGCTTCCTGTTCTGCGCTTTCTTCTGCTGTGGGGACTAAATCACCTTCAGGGGTGAAATACCTTAGCAAACCCTCATGCACTCCTAAATATAAACCTAATTGTTCACTCCATAAATATCCTTTTTCATTGGGTTCTAAAGGTTGATATTTATTATCAACTAGATGAAATCCTACAAATTCTAAAGTATAAGGATCAAACCAAAAATAATCAGGTGTTCTAAATGTATTTTGATAAAGTTCTTTTTTAGTTACTTTATCACTATTAGCTGTACTGGGTGAGAGAATTTCTATGATTACATTAGGATATTTACCATCTTCGTCCCAGACTACCCAACTTTTGCGGGTTTTCCGTTCTGTTCCTAACACTACAAAAAAATCAGGTCCTCTTAAATTTTCATTTTTTTTCTGGTTAGGACTATAATAAATAGTTAAATTTCCTGCTGCATAGAAATCATTTCTATCTTTCCATAACCATTCTAAGCATTGCAAGAGTAAGATAATTTGTCGTAGATGCAATTCTGTTTCCACTGGTGGTTCATCACTATATAAATCACTGGGGGGAAATGTAACATCTGGGGAGATGTCTTTTGTTTGTTCTAGGTCTTGTGCAATCATCATATTGATATAGCATCAAGTAGTTATTGGTTGATTGTAGCATTGATTCAGGAAGATTTAACTTGTGTGTTCAACAAATGAATAACATTCAATCAACATTTCTGGTACAAGTTCTATAACAGAATCATTATTTCTACTGCGGAAGTGAATGATTACTTTTTAGTGCAATAGATAATTGTCTTAATTTATCACTAACTTCTAAATTAGATGTTTGAGATTTTAAATTATTTGGTATTTCCGCTAATAAAAGTGGATTTCCTTGTAACCATTCATTTAATGCTACACCAGTCCAAGTTCCTTCTTTCTCCCTAAAACTATCAACTAAATTCTGGAGTTCTTGACGATAATAAGACTCGAAACCCGCAGCGTCAAAAATTCCATAACGCAAATATTCTGCAAAAGCATTAATATCATTTTCTACTTCAAAAACTACAGCTTGTTGTGCAGGTATTAACTCACTAGCAACATCCATTGCTATTTGCGCTACAACTCCTGTTACTCCTAATACTTGTTGACGAATTTCTGGGTTATAAAGTAAATCTGCACCGTATTTTACATATCTTTTGAGAACACTATAAGCAAGTTCTTTACCTGTGTAGTAGTTATCTACAATTTCAACATCTACTCCTAAATCTTTAATGATTTGATTGCGAGTAGGACTATTCACTGGTCCTCTGATTAATGCTTCTGCTACTGGACGTGCAAAACGCAAAAATAACACACTTAAACTATTTTCTAATTTCGCAAAAAAATAATCTTCTGAATTTTCAATTAATCTGGCTTTAACTTGACTACTTCCCCATAGCAACTTTGTCATATATTCAACTAAGTTTAAGGCTTCATTTTTTAATTCTAAAGCCAGTTCATGGGCAATTTTTGATAGAAGTTTGCTAATATCAACATATAAATCATCACGCCAAATATAGTTAGCTTTTGTTGCATCAAAGTTAGGAAATGAGTTAGCTAGAAAAATAGTATCTTTCTTTTTTAATGTTTCCTGTCTGAGTTTGGCGATTTCATGATCTACAATTTGTAAATATCTTTCTCTAAATTTCTCGATTGGGACTAAAGAATTAGTGGTGAAATTTTCTAAAGATTTATGAGCGACTGAATCACCATAATATTTTTGTAAGTCGGCTTTAATGGTTAACCATTTTTGATTCCACCATTCTGCAAATAACACCCGACGGTTATTTTCAGCCACTAATTTAGCTTCTTCGGGATTTTCTGGATAGTTTTTACTAACTAAACGATAAATTTCTTCCGAAGTGCTGACAATTTTCTCAATGGATGCTTCACATCTTTTCTTTAAAATAGCAACTCTTTCTGTGTTAATATAATTGAATATTTTTTCTTTGATTTCAGGAATACCTGTTCCATTTTGTATCAGATTTTCTTTATCAGCAATTCCCGTTAATCTCTCTAAATGAGATTGAATAACTGTAGCATCGCCAATTTCTAATTTAGTTTGTTCTTGTGCCAGATTCTTTAATAATAAATATGCTCCAGCAGAACCATAAACTATACGGTTACTGGGTAAATTTGCCCGTTTTAACCAATCTTGAGATGCTTCTTGAATGTGAATTTTTAAGGCTTCTGCACCACCTAATGAATCAATTATACTTAAAAATACAAATAGTTTATCAGCAACGGTAACGTTTTGATCTCCTTGTTCTGTAAATTTAATAATTTCTAATTCTTTTTCTCGCAGACTGGTAAAACGCTGTACTAATATTACAGCATCACAGTCTGATAACATTTCTTGTGCTTCATCAACGTGCTTTGCTAAACCTGAATCTAAACCAGGAACATCATAAAAAACAATTCCTTCAGCTTGAGCAAGTTTGTTTGTATAAAGTCTAGCTTCTAAGACAGCATGAGCAAATGACTTAAGAATAAATAACCAATATCAATTTAGCAAATTGAGAAAATAGAAACAGTAATTCAAAATGATAAGGAGATTGTAAATTACATCCAAACAAACAAAACCTGTGAAAATGAGATAAAATAATAATATGATAATAATAATAATTATTCAAGAGGTGAATCATGGTTCAAACAATAATTAAACCAGTAACCTTTGAGGAATTTATCGAATGGTATCCAGATACAGGATTACGCTATGAATTACATAATGGAGTAATTGTTGATATGAACCCACCATTAGGAGATCATGAATTAGTTATTGGTTTTTTAGTCCGTAAGTTATCAGCAGAATTAGATAAACTTGATCTTCCTTATCTCATACCTAAAACAACATTGGTTAAATCATCAACTTCTGAATCTGCTTTTTATCCAGATATTTTATTACTAAATCCTGAGAACTTAGTTCATGAACCTTTATGGAAAAAAGAATCAACCATTACTCAAGCTGCTTCTGTTCCTTTAGTAATAGAAATTGTTAGTAGTAATTGGCAAACAGATTATTCGACTAAAACTAATGAATATGAATCAATGGGTATTCCTGAATATTGGATTGTTGATTATGCTGCTTTCGGTGGTAGAAGGTTTATTGGTAATCCTAAACAACCAACTCTTTCAGTTCATACTTTAATTGATGGAGAATATCTAGTTAATCAATTTAGAGGAGATGATTTGATTGTATCCCCACTATTTCCAGAGTTAAAGTTAACTATGGCGGATATTTTACAAAGAATATCATGATCTGGTATTGTTATAGATGCCCGACTTCTGCAATAAGATCATCATTTATTAATTTGATTACGCTAAGAAGTCGGGGATCTTATTTCGTCGGTTTCTAACCACCACCAAAAACTTCTACATTTGCAAATACACAAACAGGTGAACCATGTCCTACCCAAATAGTTTGGTTTGGTTCTCCTTTACCGCAGAATGGTGTACCATACATTTGCCAGTTAGAATCATTTCCTACCTTAATTAAACTATGCCAAAATTCGGGCGTAGTAGCTCTATAATTAGGATTACGCAAGGTTTTAGTAAGTTTACCGTTTTCAATTAACTTCGCATATTCACAACCAAATTGAAATTTATGTCTTCTATCATCAATTGACCAAGAACGGTTAGACTCCATGTAAACACCATGTTCTATATCTGCTATCATTTCTGGAAAATTGGCGTTTCCTGGTTCTAAATTTAGGTTAGCCATTCTATCAATTGGTGGACGATTCCAAGAAGTAGCACGCGCACAAGCTACACCCGGTAAACCTGAGCGAGTTTGACTTTCTAAACTGCCTAAACCTCTTTGTAAAATGCCATCTTTAATGATATATTCTCTGGTGGCTTTTGTACCAGTATCATCAAAATTATAACTAGCAAATTCACCTTCAACTGTAGGATCAAAAGTAATATTCATTAAAGGTGAACCATATTGTAATTTACCAAAATCTTCGGGTTTCACAAAACTACCACCTGCGTAGTTGCGCTCATCTCCTAAAATGCGATCAATCTCTAAAGGATGTCCTACACTTTCATGAATTTGCAGCATCATTTGATCTGGTGCTAAAACTAAATTAGTGCGTGTATCTGGACATTCTTCTGCTGTTAATAATTCTAATCCTTGTTCGGCAATTTGTTGGACTCGATGCCATAAGTTATCTTGTTTTAATACTTCCCATCCACCTTGATAACAATTAGCGTGTATTCCGTTATTACTACGTTGTTGTACAACATTACCATCTTGGGCTATAACACCAAAATGATTGCCTAAAGAAATGATTTTTTGATAAACTTCTGAACCGTTACTACTAACAAACCAAGTTTCTTTTTCGCTAGTGTCAATATTGGCTATAGTTTGAACAATTTTATCGCTAATTTTTAAGCTGTGACAAATTCTAATTAATAAATCATTTATTTCTCCTGGACTAATAGCGTCTAATGGTTCAAAGAAAGGTGAGTTATATTCACCGACGACTTTAGGACGGGTATTTTCACTAAAGGGATAAATCCAAAATTCACTTGCTGCAATTGCTTGTTTATAAGCTATTTCTGCCGCATTTTGCAATGATGATAATGTTAAGGAGTTGGTAGCAGCATAACCGATACTGCCATTTACCATCACTTCTATCATTGCTCCCATTGTCAATGATTTACCGTTACTTTGGGGTAAACCATCTCTGACAAAATGAGTTCTGGTTGTTTCTTTGACGGCGCGGATACCGATCCAATCAGCAGGAATGTTAAAATTAGATATGGCGGTTGTTAGTTCTTTCCACATAGATTCAATTAAAAATTAAAAATTGTTTTTTATCTCACGCAGAGGCGCAGAGGCGCAGAGAATAGTAGTAATATAACGCACCAATTTTTTTAATGAAGGTGCGTTACGGATTTTACTTACCTTAACTCATTCTACAATGCTACAATTTTATAGGTTTAATTACAGGATGCCATAAAGTTCCATCTTTTGTATCAGTTAATGCAATACCTTTTGCTAAAAGTTCATCACGAATGCGATCACTTTCTGCAAAGTTTTTAGATTTTCTTGCCTCCTGTCTTTTCTGAATTAATTCCTCAATTTCTGCGTCACTTAAACCATCAGTTGCAGGTTTTTCTTCTTCAAATGTGGCTGTTAAACCTAAAACATCTGCTAATGTTACTAAGGTTTGCCATTGTTTTAATAATTCATCAGCAGGAGTTTCTGTTTTTCCTTGATGAACAATGATATTTCCTTCTTTTCTGAGTTCTTTAGCTAATTCAAAAATGACCGCTAAACCACCAGGAAAGTTAAAATCATCATCCACTGCGTTGGTAAATTTCTCAACTTCAGTTTTATCAATGTTGGCGTTATTTAATTCGATATTTTTCCAACCCAACTTTTCACCATGTTGATGTCCAAAAAGTAATCCTTCCTTAATAGTATGCCAGCCATTTGTTGCTGCTAAAATTGCTTCATCTGTGAAATCAATGGGTTTACGATATTGTGCCATTAACACAAATAATCTTAATGCCATTGGGTCAACTCCACGATCTAATAAATCGCGGATTGTGGTAAAATTGCCTAAAGATTTAGACATTTTTTCCCCATCAACTTTGACCATGCCATTGTGTAACCAATAGTTGGCTAAAGGTTTACCGGTTACTGCTTCTGATTGGGCAATTTCGTTTTCATGGTGTGGGAAAATTAAGTCAGCACCACCAGCATGAATATCTATCGTATCACCCAGGCGATCGCGTACCATTGCAGAACATTCTATGTGCCATCCGGGGCGGCCTTTTCCCCAAGGTGACTCCCACGCAGGTTCGCTAGGTTTTGCAGCTTTCCACAAAGCAAAATCAAAGGGATCTTTCTTTTTCTGATATTCTGGATCTTCTACATTTACCCTTTCGCTTGCACCTGCTTGTAAATCTTCTAATTTCCGTCCTGAAAGTTTACCGTATTGATCAAACTTTCGCACTGCATAATAAACATCACCATCCGCAGGGTAAGCAAAACCCTTGGTTTCTAAATCATGAATTAATCTTTGGATACCATTCATGGTATGTGTAGCACGGGGATATTCATCTGCTTCTTTTATCCCCAAACGCCCCATATCTTCAAAATATGCCTGAATATAGCGTTCTGATACCGCTTCCATTGTTGATTTTTCTTCCCGTGCGCGGTTGAGAATTTTATCATCAATATCCGTAAAATTCTGGATATAACGCACGTCATAACCAATAAATTGTAAATAGCGACGCACTACATCCCAAACAATACACGCTCTAGCATGACCCAAATGGCAATAATCATAAACCGTCACACCGCAATAATACATCTTTACCTTACCGGGTTCGACGGTTTTAAATTCTTCTTGACGACGGGTGAGAGTATTGTAAATAGATAGGGTCATAATATAAGGGATCAGGCAATCTAACGATTAGCAATGATAGCGTATGTGGTGAGTAACCGGATAGGGAAATGAAATTGAATTAAGAGCGACTTAAGAGCGATCGCCCTTATCATCTATGATATCTGATGTAGTTCTATAGATAATTGCCAGTAATATCATGTAATATCTTCAGCCGAGTTTGGTAAATTATGATTCAATCTTTACCCAAAACTAAACCAGTAACTTTTCCACAGTTGGCGTAATTTAACCCTAGAACACAATGATTTAACTTTATATTTAGCTTTAGGTAGAATTTCTGATATGGCAAATCTTCAAAAACCAACTATTGCTATTGATAATTTAACCAATGCAAAAAACAATTTAAACAATTTCTAAATGATGCAAACAATGATTCAAAAAATGATAAAATAACTATCTAACAAACGTTTCCTGATTGACAATTAACAGCTACTCGGATTTTTGCAAATCAAGCTAACATTCAAAATAGACTCAAATCCTACTTCATGACTATGACATCAGCAGTTAGTACCGAATCTCAAACGATGGAGGCGATCAAACAAGGATTGCCAGTAACAATTATCACTGGTTTTCTAGGCAGTGGTAAAACCACTTTACTCAATCATATTTTGACTAATCAGCAAGGTTTAAAAACCGCAGTTTTAGTTAATGAATTTGGTGAAATTGGCATTGATAATGAGTTAATTGTTGCCACTGATGATAACATGGTGGAACTCAGCAATGGTTGTATTTGTTGCACCATTAATAATGATTTAGTTGATGCTGTTTACCAAGTTTTAGAAAGAGAAGAAAAGATAGATTATCTAGTAGTTGAAACCACAGGATTAGCAGATCCTTTACCTGTAGCAATGACATTTTTGGGTTCAGAACTGCGAGATTTAACCCGTCTAGATTCCATCATCACCGTAGTCGATGCAGCAAATTATAGCTTGGATTTATTTAATTCTCAAGCTGCATTTAGTCAAATTAATTATGGTGATGTAATTCTGCTCAATAAAGCAGATTTGGTTGATGAACCTAAATTAAAAGATTTAGAAAGGAAGATTAACGAAATTAAGGAAGGATCAAGAATTATTAGAACTACAAATTCCCAAGTTCCACTTCCTTTGATCCTCAGTGTTGGTTTATTTGAATCTGACAAATATTTTGATTCAGACGAACACGAACATGATCACGATCATGATCATTCTAACTGTGAACATGAACATCACAATCATGATCATTCTAACTGTGAACATGAACATCATGATCATGATCATCATCATCACCACCATTCTGATCATTTAGAAAATGATGGTTTTGTCTCCATATCTTTTGAAAGTGATAAACCTTTTGCAATTAGAAAATTTCAATATTTCTTAGATAACCAACTACCCACAAATGTCTTTCGTGCTAAAGGTATTATGTGGTTTGATGAAAGTCCCCAACGGCACATTTTTCACCTGTGCGGTAAACGCTTCACCATTGATGATGATCAGTGGAAAGGTGAAAAGAAAAATCAAATAGTTTTAATTGGTCAAAATTTGGACAAAGAAACTTTACTTAAACAATTAGAAAATTGTTTGTGTTTACCTTCTGTGAGTAAAGGTAAAGGGTTTGGAAAATAAATTAGGTAATTGGTAATTGGTAATGGGTAATTGGTAACAAACTTTTTATCCCATTATCCCATCTTCTTCTAAATTCTAAATTCTCCCAATATGCGCGTAATTGTTCAACGAGTTAAATCATCCCAAGTAACTGTAAATGGGGAAATTATCGGTAAAATTGGTAGAGGTTTAAATTTACTAGTTGGTATTTCTAACACTGATACTGAAAATGAAATAAATTGGATGGTCAGGAAATGTTTGGAATTAAGATTATTTCCTGACTTAGAAACTGGTAAACCTTGGCAAAAATCTGTACAAGAAATTGATGGAGAATTATTAGTAATTAGTCAGTTTACCTTATATGGTGATTGTAAAAAAGGTCGTCGTCCATCTTTTGATCAGTCTGCTGCACCAAATTTAGCAGAGGAATTATATAACAGTTTTGTTTACAAATTAAAGGAAAGTGGTTTAACTGTAGAAACTGGTAAGTTTGGGGCAATGATGTTAGTAGATATTGAAAATGATGGGCCTGTGACTTTAATTTTAGAAAGAGAAAATGAGTAAAAGCTGCTTATAAATTTGAGATAGCTAATAAAATAGGCGATCGCTATTAGTTCCAGTAACTAGCGATCGCCTGTATTTTTTTGGCATATATTACATTTCCTGATTGAATATCTTTTTAAATATTAGTCATATCAATAATGTTGGATGATAACTATCGGTATGACAATAATTATGTTTCGTAAAATACATGATATACATAACAACGGAGTGATAAACTGCCATTATATAGATAAAATATACCCTTTCACTTTTCCACTTTATGGATTTGAACTTAGATCAGGCAATTAAAATTGCTAACCAAGCAGTTTTGACAAAATTTTATAGAAACTTAACTGATGTTGAAATAATAGTAATTAAAGGAGCTTGGGAAAGAGAAGAATATCAGGAAATTGCAGCTAAAAGTAAATATGCTGCCAGTTATCTGAGCCAAGATATTGCACCCCAACTTTGGAAATTACTGACAGAAGCTCTAGGCGAAAAAGTTAAAAAAAGTAATTTTAAAGAAGCACTAAAACGACATTGGGAAAAGCAATGTTGGGATAGACAATTTACAGATGAATTTTTATTAAAAAAACCAGAATTAATTACTGTTAATAGCCTACAGCACAATACCAATTTGAAAGAAGCTAATACTTCTCTATCTTTAACTCTAACTAAACTCAAATTACCAATTTCAGAATTATATCTAGAGCGTTTTGCCATTGAATTTCTCTGCTATAAAACTCTCTTGCAACCTGGTTCTTTGATTCGGGTTAAAGCACCTAAACTGATGGGTAAAACTTCCCTGATGGAACGGGTATTAAATCAAATTTCAAAGCAAGGCTATCGCACAGTCAGTTTAAGTTTAGAAATGGCGGATAGGAAAAATCACTTCACTGATCTGAATAAATTATTGCGTTGGTTATGTCTCAATCTTAGCCGAGAACTTAACTTACCCAATCAGTTAGATGAATATTGGGATGAAGAAGGTATGGGTGCTAAGGTAAATTGTACAATTTATTTAGAAGCATATCTATTGGACGCAGATGATAGTCCTCTATTTTTATGCTTAGATGATGTTGACGTGCTTTTTGCTTATCCTGAAATTTATGAAGACTTTTTTGGGTTGTTGCGTTCTTGGCATGAAAAAGCTAGAAGCTGTGCCAACTGGCAAAAACTCCGGGTAGCGATCGCTTATCGGACTGATGTTTATATCCGGCGGAATATTCATCAATCGCCTTTTAATGTAGGATTAACCATAGAATTACCAGAATTAACAAAAGAGGAAGTTCAGATATTGGCGCAACAATATGGATTAGCTGAAGATTCATCTATAGTAAATTCATTAATGGAAATGGTAGGTGGTCATCCTTATTTATTGCAACAGGCATTTATTCACCTGAAAAATTATCCTGATATTACCCTGGAAAATTTGTTAGCAGAAACCCCTACCGATGCAGGTATTTATCGTTATCATTTAAGAGAATTTTGGTTAAGTTTGCAACTGCAACCAAACCTGATCACGGCATTGGAAACGGTGATTAATTCTACTCAACCAGTGCGATTAGAAACAATCTCAGCTTATCAGTTGCATAGTCTGGGTTTAGTAAAACTTGTGGGTAATAAAGTAGAACCCCGTTGTCAATTGTATCGGAGTTATTTTAGTGATGTAATTGGTGGAAGTTAGGTAAATATCAATCACCTGAGTTTTAGAGGATGTTTTAAAAGTCTCTCATGATGTATCAAACATTTTCAGATCCCCCTATATCCCCCTTAAAAAGGGGGACTTTGACTCAAAAGATTTGTATTTTTCTACAAATTTTCTGTGTTCTCTTGTGCGGATAACCTAACAGATTCTACGTTAACATTGAGTTTTTGAGCAATCTCTTCTACACTCATTCCTGTTTTTAGCAACAGGGGGACGGTAACTTTCAACATTTCCGCTTCCCGTTCTTCTCGACCTTGTTCTCGACCTTGTTCTCGACCTTGTTCTCGACCTTGTTCTCGACCCTCAGCTTTCGCTTCTTGGTAAATCCTTGTTTCCTCTAAAGTCACTCCCAGCATAGCTTCTACTTCCTCCCTACTCAAAGATGAAAATTTGTAAACAGCAATCGTGGTGATAATATCTATGATTTCGTGTTTCGGCAGTGAGCCAGTTGACTCTAATTGTACCCGTTGAATTAGTAGACGCGCTTGCTCTGCCATGACTTTTTCTGAGGCGATGGTCAACTGCATTAAATTAATACCTATTGGTAGAGTATCAAAAGTTCCTAACTCATCCAGATAAATACACTGCACTTGGTCGCTGTTCAAAAACATTCGATGGGTTCTTGTATCCTTTGGTGATAAGCTACGTGATGGAAAAATTATCACACAGTACCAATCATCGTATTGATACTGATTTCGGTACAAATACGTCAGTGACTCAGTAAAAAACCGATGATAGAGAGCTTCGTCCTTCTGAAATTGAACTTCGGCAAAAAAGATAACTCTGGGTGTTGCGCCTTCTGGTGGTAAAAAGACCCCATCAATCCTAAAGGCGGTTTCTTTCACTTCAACTGACTCAAACCGATAATTTTGCACCTGTTCGGGACGGTTATCAACGAGTTCAAATATTAACGCTGGAAATCGCTTGAAAATTTGGTAATAAATGGAGTCACGTTTCACTGATATATCGAAATAGGTGAATTATTTAAGTATTCATTTTATCAGTAACAGCAATACCTGATTGGGTGGAAATTTTCCTATAATTAGTGTAGCCCATATTTTATCAGCGATGTCTAAGGCGGTTTGTTCGGTGACGCACTTCAATTTTCCATGATTAAAGCGATCGCTATAAAGTGTTCATTTCACTGCCGCAATCCTGTAAATAAATAAAATAATGTGAGATATAATTAATTTGTCATTCAATCAATCTATATTAACTTGGTAAGGATTCAGGATACAGAATACAGAATTAATGAGAGTTTTTGATTCATTGGTTTTTGACGAAAAAACTTGCTCCTGTAGATTCCTGCTACAAAAAATATTCTTCCTCCTGACTCCTGAATTCTTACTTAACTTGCTATGGATTATTTAAACCTACGCACAAAAGTCATTACAGAAATAAATCTTGTCCCATCAGATAAATTAGAAGAATTATATAACTTTATTCATTATTTTCGATTAGGTATAGAAGTATCTCAACCTTCACTTAACAAAAGTATGCAGTTTGCTGGCTGTTGGAATGATATGACAGATATTGTCACAAATAATATCAGAGATTTTGGAAAAATAGAAAACTTAGAAATTCAAGATTGGAGTAAGTAATATTACAATTTGCTACGCCTATTACTTATGATTGTAAATAAAAGGCGATCACCGAAGGTGGGCGTTCCGCCATCGCTCTCTGGGACAGGTAGGGGTGGTGCGTTACTTCGTTGACCTACCCTACAAGATCCTCTTACCTTTTCTTTTGATTTCTGACAACTTCCCAAGCTGCATCGTTTATAGAACGCATTTGCATTACGAAATCGAAATCTTTGGATTCTATAGCCATCAATTGTTGCGCTGATGACCAACGTTGTAGCATTCCCTGACTCAATTTGGGAATCTTTCAACTTACCAGCAAATTTCCTCCCCAAAAATCCCCCATCAACCCCTAGAACCCTTTCTCTTCTTACCTTTCAACCTCTGCAAAATCTTCTCAACCTCCTTACGTGCCGGATACAACAACTGCTGACTCAAAGCACTTTCATAAGCTTTTATCGCTCCCGACTTATCCCACAACCCTAATAAAGCCCTGCCTAACCAGTAATCAGCCATAACCGGATTAAACGCCCTCAACTCCTGACATCCGATACAAGCCACTTCCCACCATCGCTTACTAACCCCAACATCCCCCAGCACTCCGTAACTTTCCCCTAACCACACCGCAGCAGGTACAGATTGCACATAACCCCATGCTGGTAAAAAATGCCATCCTTTTGCTAACGCCTCCACCGCTTCTTGATGTTTTCCAGCCAAAGCTAAAACCCGTCCATGACGAAACCAAGCATCAGCTAACTGGGGCTGTAGTTGCGTTCCTTGTTCAGAAATCTGACACCCTCTTTCAACCTCCTGAAAGCATTCCACCAACACCCGCCCCGCAGTCGCCCACACACTCCAACGATCAGAAAACCGCTTCAACATCTCCTCCACTACATTCCCTTCTCCTCCCAGGAGAGGGGTAGGGGGAGAGGTAACAAAAGGTAAAATCTCGCACAACCCCCGATAAATTTCGCAATCATGGGGATAAAGTTGATAAGCCTTACCCATCATCAGCGCCGCCTTCTGATATTCCCCTGTGTCAAATAAACACCGTCCGTAGTTATACCAACCATAAGGATGATTTGGATGTTCGGCGGTAAACTCTGCCAACACCTCCACACCTTGCGCCCAATCCCCTCGGAAAATGTGATAATAGGCCAGGGATTTGTGAACTTCCACGCTATGAGGAGTCTGTCGCAGTAGAAAGGTAATCATTTTTTTAGTCTGTTTCCCCTCTTCACCGGAAACCAATCTCATCTGCAAACGTTGATCAATTTGTCGTTGCAGTACCCGAAAATCTTCCCCAGCTAAGGCTATAACCCTGTTCAAACGCCCTCTAGCTGTTTGGATATCCCCCACCGCCATCAGGGCATCATAGCTGTAAATCAAGCCCACAACATCATCTGGGTTGATGGAAAAAACCCGTTCCAAGGCGCTGAGAGTACCAAGAGGATTTTCTTTCTGCTGATGCACCTGTGCCAAAGCCAACCAATGAACTACTTTTTCAGGTTCTAAAGTTGCTGCTAAATTAAAAGCCATGATTGCTTTCTGACTCTCACTTTGGCAAACTGCAATTAATCCTTTGATATGATTCTGAGTCCCTTCATTTGCAGATAATAATAAGGCTTTTTCATATATTTCTAGAGCCTCTTTTTTGAGTCCCATTATCTGTAAAATTTTCCCCAATTGCAGACGCACATCAATTAATTGAGGTTGTCGTTCAATTACTTGACGATATTCTACAATTGCTTGTTGCCAATTTCCTATTTCATAAAGCAAATTAGCCAATTCTAATCTTTTTTTCCATCCTTGAGGATATTTCTGGACATACTTAATTAAGGTGTTCAATTTCTGCTCTTGTCTAACTGATTTTTCCTCTATAGCCAAGTGAGCATTCATATCCAGTCCAGAGGATTGGGTGAATTGTACCAATGATGTGGTAATCTTTCCAGACATATTACAGTGACTTGATAGTTAATTTTTTTCGTCTTTGCTTTTTTCTGATGATTGGTGATTAATAATTAGATTTAGGACAGCTATAGGAATGCTATTTGAATTGTGAAAGTGGTCAGCCGCAGATTCCCGACTTCTGATATTAATTCATTATTTATTGACAAGATAGAAAAAAGAAGTCTGGTATCTTATCGTTCATGACTAATTTAAGATTTCTATATATTCTCAAGAAGTAACTGAACTTGATTTTTTTATAAATATTTATGAATACTTCCCGTCGAAATTAAGAGGATTTTTTAAAAGTATTGGGCGACTAGAAGTCGCTACTACACAATCAAAGTCCACCTGCGTGGACTAAAAGAAAATTAAGGTTTTTCAACCCGCGTAGGCGGGTTTTGTCTATAGTCAAAGAAATTTTACTCCGGGGTATTATGGCTTCTTGTCTTCCATTAGTCTTAACTCGTCCTTTATCTTGTCTAATTCATCCACTTGGGAATAATCAGTACGACGTGATGAATATAAATCATCTTGTGTATCCATTATCCATAGTCGTAGTAAACTAAGACATTGGTCATTACCAAAATCTGTTTGAGTTTTGCAGTGATCAAATAATCTTGTCTTCCTGCTGTTTGCCGGATCTTGTGTCTTGCTGTTTGCTGGATCTTTCCATATTTCGTCAAACTTGCTGAATAAGTAATATACTCCAGGAGCTCTCGACATGATATCCCTCATCCGACCAGCAATTAAATAAGTATCTTGTGTAAAATTTAACTGCCTAGATGGAATACTTTCAACAGGAAGTTTCACGGTGTCTGACTGAAACTTTTCAGAGGTAATAGTGTTTGTAGCAGCAAAACTGCTGACTGATGTAGACGACAATAAAAGCATTGTCCCAATTGCGATTCTTATGTTGCGTTGTATACTCATAAATTCCAGTATTTAAGTGAAGGATTCAAGAGAGTAGGGTTAATTCTATTAGTAGCCAGTTATACTTGTGTAAAGTATAGTTAAGCAACCTATATTTTAACCACACTCTTATTAGACGTTTGTTGACTCCAATTTGTGAATTTTTCGAGTTACAGGCAAATTTTCTTGACGAAAATCAACCTTTAACCTCCATAAAGCTTACTCAGCAGGCTTTTCAATCATTTAAGACAAGGTAAAAATTCATCTCCAGCCCAGAGAATTGGGTGAATTGTACCAATGATGTGGTAATGTTTCCAGACATATTACAGTGACTTGATAGTTAATTTCTTCCTGCTGAGTTTTTGTGGGTATTGATGATTCCCAATTACAAATCACTGTTTCATCAAATTCACACTCTTCTATTATCGGCATATCCTTTTTTAAGGATGATGAAAAGGAATTAATAAAAGTCTTATCTTCTCCTGCAAGATATTTATTTAACTGCTTTTTGAGAATCTTTCGTGCTTGTTGAATGCGTTTGCGAACATTCTCTTCCGAAATGGCGAGTTTTTTGGCAATATCTGGATAGGATTGATCTTGGCAGCAATGTAAAATAAAAGGATAACGCAATCTCTCAGGTAAAGATGCAATTTGGTGGTAGAGATATGTTTGCATCTCCATATTCAAAATATTAGACTCTGGAAATTCTTCCCTATCAGTAAATGCTGGAAGATTGGGAAATTTAATATTATCAATGTTTTCAAATAATCTGGCTTCTCGTTTGCTTTTTTGATGCAAATCCATGCAGAAATTATAAATAATTCGTTTGAACCAAGCTTTTGGATATATAATTTTTGTATTATTGTTTGCAGATTTTCTCCATTCGTTACAGGCTTTGAGCATTGCCTGATTTAGTGCATCTTCGGCATCATGACAATTACCTCCCATCCACTTTAGACAAAGATTGTAAAAATCATTTTGATATGATGCCCATAATTGCCAAAAATCACCACAATTATTTGCAGATAAAGCTTTGAATTGGCTTTTTTTTGGCAAGACATCCCTGAGTTCCATCTCTGACAAGCAGAACAGTGAAGTCACGATCATTCTCTTTTCTAGAAGACTCTTAAAAGTATCTCTTAACGCATCAATCAACAATTCAGTTAAATTCAGGAATTTATAATTTAGGTCATCTGGGTTAAATTCAGTTAAATTTAGTTAAATTTAAGTAAATCGACGGGAAAATTTATAACCATGTAACAAAATGTAAATTCAATCAATGCCTTATCAACAGGTCATTTAACGGGGTTTACAAAACTCAACATACATCGCTTTTATCGTGCCGACTTACTTAGTCAAACTCAGTCAAACTCAGTTAAATTCATGTTTTTCAAATCTCAAGTCGTGTAAATCACTAGCTGACGCTATAACGTTACTATTCAAAAAGCGATAAATAAAGTAGTTAGATGTTTAAATAACTTAATACGTATGCAATCAGTACCCAGAAATAGATTCCAGAATCATAGATAAATCTCTGTTGTAAGATGAGAGAATATTAAACTAAAGTCACAAAACTTAAAAAACATTCATCATGGCAAAAATCCAGTTTTCTAGAGGCGTTGACGAAGAAGTAGTTCCAGAGGTGCGTTTAACTCGTTCCCGTAGTGGTGATCAAGGTACCGCAACATTTACTTTTACTAATCCCAAGGCTTTCAGCGAAGATAGCACAGAAGAAATTACTGGGATGTATATGATTGACGAAGAAGGTGAAATTGTCACCCGTGAAGTCAAAGGTAAATTTATCAATGGTAAACCAGAGATTGTTGAAGCACTTTACCTGATGAAAAGTGTTGAAGAATGGGATCGCTTTATGCGCTTTATGGAACGCTACGCCGCAGAAAACGATCTAGGATTAAGTAAATCTTAACTTATTCATCGGTCATTGGTCACTGATCTTTGATCTTTGATCTTTGATCTTTGACTAAGAAAGAGTGGGTAGAAGGTTTTTATGACGAGCATATTTTCACAGATGACATGACAATTTCCTCACCCTTATTTTCCGATATTAAATTAACTGTGAGTGAGATTTTCCAAGGATAAAACTACTTCTTTCTTCTTCTCTGCGTTCTCTGCGCCTCTGCGGTTCATTCACTCTTAAAATTAATAATAACATTTGCATTTTTGATATATAAATTATGATAATCAAATCACATCCACATCCAGATGCAGAAAATATAACTGTTAGCTGTGCAGTTGTGACCGTCAGCGATACCCGCAACCCAGAAACAGATAAAAGTGGAAAATTAATCCAGGAATTATTATTATCAGCTGATCATCTAATTGCAGATTATCAAATTATCAAAGATGAACCAGAACAGATCCAAGCATATATAGAAAGTATCAGTCAAACTCAGAATGTAGATGCTATTATTTTTAATGGTGGTACAGGAATTGCACCGAGAGATACTACCTATGATGCGATCGCTAACCTACTAGAAAAGACTTTACCAGGATTTGGTGAAATATTCCGTTTTTTAAGTTATCAAGAAATTGGTTCACGAGCGATCGCTTCCCGTGCTGTTGCTGGTATTTATCAAAATAAAATTATCTTTTCTCTTCCCGGTTCTAGTAATGCTGTGCGTTTGGGTATAGAAAAACTGGTATTACCAGAAATTGTCCATCTTGTCAAGCAAATGCAAAATCAATAAAAAACAAGATCCCCGGTTTCTTTGAGAAGTCGGGGATCTATATTTCCATATATCAAAAATCTCAAAATTTAATGCTTGTTAAACAAACAGTAGCCAAAATCGTAGCAATGATATAAAATGCGCCAACTACTTGCAATTCTGACCAGCCAGTTAATTCTAAGTGATGGTGTAAAGGAGCCATTTTAAACAGACGCTTACCTTTCCCATCTGGTCCTTTGGTGGCTTTGTAATAACTGACTTGTGCCATTACAGACAAAGTTTCTACAAAGAAGATACCACTGAGAATGAATAGGGGTACCAAGCTGTTAGAAAGTAGTGCTACAGCAGCTAAAGCACCACCCAAAGCCAAAGAACCAGTATCACCCATAAAAACACGAGCTGGGTTGCGGTTATGGGCTAAAAATCCGATACAACTACCACTCATAGCGGCACAGAATATCATTAGTTCTGGTGAAGTGGGTGCAATTAAAGCGCCTAAAGCAAAAATGGCGATCGCCACCGTTCCCCCTGCTAACCCATCAATCCCATCTGTTAAATTAGTAGCATTGCTTTCTGCAACCAGCACAAAACCAGCCACAGGCCAGAACAGTAATCCTAAAGGCAAGGAAAAACCAACCCAAGGTAAGGCTATATTTGTTATACTAAAATCTCTGTTCAACATCATCCATACACAGAAACCAGCCGCAAAAATAATCTGCAAAGCCAGCTTCATCTTTGGAGATATACCTTTATTTGATTTCCGACGCAAAATTTGCCAATCGTCTATCCAGCCAATTAAGCCATAGCTGAGTGTTAAAACCGAAACAGCAACTACATCTTCAGCAAAATTAGACAAAATACAAGCAACTATCACAGCCACGGGTATGAAAAAAACACCACCCATAGTTGGAGTACCAGCCTTTTTCAGATGTGCTTGCGGTCCATCTTCCCGAATAATTTGCCCTGTTTTCAAGGCTTGTAGCAACGGGACAACCCAGAAACCAGCAGCAGCAGCACCCACAGCACACAGCAAAAACGGCATACTCAGCGAGGTAGGTTGCCAGAATGCTCTATGTCCCACTGAATCTAAAAACAATGCAGCTGTAGTCATCATCAGAGCTAACAGAGAAGCCAGCCCAATTCCAGAAATATTCAATCCTTGGTTTGGAGATAATTTAGCGTCCACAAAAAATTTCCCTTCACTCCACACTTTAAAAAAACCGAAAACCGAAACATTGATACAACCCAGTCCCCAAAATCCTCAAGGCTAATCCTCATCTAAGCTGATATCACTATCATCATAATCAAGGTCGCCAATTCCATCTTCTCCCGCCAAAAAGTCAGATATTTCTGCTTCTGGTTCCGAAAAAGTCGATTCGTTAAAGTCACGCGCTATGAGTCGGCCACTAGACTGCAACCAGTCCAACATAGACGACGCTTGCTTCAAGGGAATTACAGTAGCTCTCTGGTTCCGGGGATGCTCACGCAGGGGAGAATTTAACATATCAACGAAGTCAGTAAGAGGTTTATGTAACTGGACATTAAGAGTCTATCATTTGATACGGGATAATTTAGTTAATGATTCAACTCTTTGATTGATCAATCCGGTACTGGAACAAAAAATTTATTTAATAATCCTATGCCAAACAGCAAGCCATTTTTGGTGAACTGCACAAGGCATATACCTAGAACATTAACCTCTTGTTAATCCTGATTTCATAGATTTCGTAGTTATATTTTGAGGCAAAAAGGAATGATCACAAAATCTGCTCTCTTGGATGCAATTGCTGGTACAAATCGCGGTTTGCTGGCAACTGAACCCCAAAAACAAGCCATTCTAGCGGCGATCGCTAGTTTAGAAGACTTTAACCCCACACCACGCCCAATGCAAGCAAGTCATTTACTAGAAGGTGATTGGCGACTACTTTACACCACTAGCAAAGCTTTATTAAACCTGGATCGTTTTCCCTTTTGTAAACTTGGTCAAATTTACCAAAGTATTCGAGTCGAATCTAACAGTGTTTATAACATTGCTGAAATTTATGGACTACCTTCCTTAGAAGGATTAGTCAGCGTAGCTGCTAAATTTGAACCAGTTTCTGAACGTCGAGTCCAAGTTAAGTTTCAGCGTTCTATTATTGGCTTACAAAGGTTAATTGCCTACCAGTCACCGACAACTTTTATCCAACAAATTGAATCAGGTAAGAAATTTACTGCTCTTGATTTTCCCATCAACAGCGACCAACAACAAGGATGGTTGGATATCACTTATATAGACAATGATCTACGTATTGGCAGAGGTAACGAGGGAAGCGTCTTTGTTTTAAGCAAAGCATAAAAGGCATAGGCAATTGATTCGCAAGAAGTATTTGCGAACGACCTTATTCTATTATAGGTACTTTGTCAAGTAGGGACTGATACTTTTATCAGGGGACTGGGGACTGGGGACTTGGGACTTGGGACTGGGGACTGGGGACTTGGGACTTGGGACTGGGTGAAGAAACTTATTCCCTATTCCCTATTCCCTATTCCCTATTCCCTGTTCCCTATTCTCTGACAAATAACTTAACAAATACTCTAGTAAAGACCTTCAGGTAGTAGAGTGAAAACAATTAGCCCTAATTTATTCTCAATTGAACATTCAAAGGGAAGATCATCATGGTTCAACGTGGCTCTAAAGTACGCATTCTTCGTCCAGAATCCTACTGGTTTCAAGATGTAGGAACAGTCGCTACCATTGACCAAAGCGGCATCAAGTACCCTGTAATTGTCCGTTTCCCTAACGTCAATTACGCTGGGATCAATACCAACAACTTTGCTTTAGATGAATTAATAGAGGTGGAAGCACCCAAAGCTAAACCAGCTGCTAAAAAGTAAGCAGCATAACGGTGCTGAGTGCTGAGATAAAAACATGGAAAAGCGGTAAACTAATCCTAATTCCATGCCCTCAATTGATTTTTGAGTCATATCTCTAAACTAAACACCCAGCACTCGTTACTCTGGAAATGCCTGAACTGCCTGAAGTTGAAACAGTCCGACGGGGTTTAAATCAATTAACCCTGAACCAAGGAATTACGGGGGGAGATGTGCTGCTACAACGCACCATCGCCTACCCTTTTTCTACTGAAGAGTTTATAGAAAATCTTAAAACAAGCGCCATTAAATCTTGGCATCGTCGCGGTAAATATCTTTTAGCTGAACTTTCCTCATCTTCTTGGTTGGGTGTGCATCTGCGAATGACCGGACAATTATTATGGTTAAATCAAGATCAACCATTACACAAACACACCAGAGTCAGATTATTTTTTGGGGAAAAACAAGAATTGCGCTTTGTAGATCAGCGCACCTTTGGGCAAATGTGGTATGTTCCTGGTAATGTGCCTGTTGAAAGCATTATTACAGGTTTAGCGAAATTAGCAGTTGACCCATTTTCCCCAGAGTTCACAGTTGAGTATTTAGCAAATAAACTGCAAAAATCCCGTCGTCCTATTAAAACTGCTTTATTAGATCAATCAATAGTAGCGGGTTTAGGTAATATTTATGCTGATGAGGCTTTATTTAAAAGTGGTATCTTACCCACAACTATCTGTACAGAATTAGATCAAAAACAAATAGCACCTTTAAGAACTGCCATTATTGATGTTTTGTCCGCTAGTATTGCCGTTGGGGGAACAACTTTTAGTAATTTCCTCAATGTTAAAGGTGTAAATGGCAACTATGGCGGTGAGGCTTGGGTTTATAATCGTGCCGGTGAACCTTGTAAAGTTTGTGGTAATGTAATTCAGCGAATTAAATTAGGTGGGCGTTCTAGTCATTTTTGTGATCAGTGTCAAAGTTAGGGATGAAGAGAAAAATCTGATGACTCGCTTTATACATGACCAATTTGCAAAACAATATCTAACGGAACAGGAGTTGATTATGAAATTATCAGAAATTTATCAACAACAATTAGAAGAAATTAAAAAACAAGAACGACAAGAAGGACAAAAACGAGGAAGACAAGAAGGTATAGAAAGAGAAAGACGCGCTATGATTGAAAATATTTTGCAAGTACGTTTTGGTCAAGTTGACTCTGAGCTACAAACAATTATCAACCCTCTAATTGCTATGAGTAGAGAAGAATTTACTCCTTTGCTTCTACAATTCTCTAGTGAAGAATTATTAGCTAGATTTGCCAAATAATTGATCAGAAAATCAGAGCGGAAAAAGAGTATTTAGCAGTTGACAATTGATTTTAAATTTGTTATAATGATTTTGATAAGGAAGAACTATCTTGTTAAAACTGCTAATTGATAGCTGGTGGTTTTGTTCCAGAAAGAAGTTATATTGCTGCGTCTTCACACAAGATAAAATTATTAATCAAAGCATTGATAAATTGTAAGGGGAACTTATGGCAGTAAAAAAAGGAACTATGGTTCGCGCTGTCCGCGAAAAACTGGAAAATAGTGTAGAAGCTAAAGCTAGTGATACTCGCTTTCCAGCCTATTTATTTGATAGTCAAGGGGAAATTGTCGATATCAAAGGTGATTATGCTTTAGTCAAGTTTGGTAAAGTACCAACTCCCAATATTTGGTTAAAGTTAGAACAATTGGAAGAGTTTAACTAAGTTTTTCATAGTTATGCTGGTGGTAGGGATTAACAACCCTACTACTGATAACTAATAAATGATTATGTCTTATTCTCCTTCTTCCCCAGTTTTGTGTAAATCTCCCCGTGTAACTATTGTGGGTGCAGGTAGAGTTGGTAGCACCTTAGCCCAACGCATTGCAGAAAAAAAATTAGCTGATGTGGTATTGTTAGATATTATTGAAGGAATGCCCCAAGGTTTAGCTTTAGATTTGTTAGAAGCAAGGGGATTAGAATTACATAACCGAGAAATTCACGGTACTAATAATTATACAGATACGGCTAATTCAGATATTGTAGTCATTACTGCTGGTTTTCCTCGTAAACCGGGAATGACGAGAGATGATTTACTAAAAATCAATGCCAAAATTGTAGTAGAAGCTGCTAAAAATGCGATCGCCAATTCTCCCAATGCTATATTTATAGTAGTCACAAATCCTTTAGATGTAATGACTTATTTAACTTGGCAAACCACAGGTTTACCCAGAAATCAAGTCATGGGAATGGCTGGGGTTTTAGACTCAGCGAGATTTGAAACTTTCATTGCTTTAGAATTAGGGGTTTTACCTGCGGATGTGAAAGCGATGGTTTTGGGTAGTCACGGTGATTTAATGGTTCCTTTAGCCCGTTATGCTACTGTTAATGGTATTCCGATTACCGAATTATTAGATACTGAAACTATCGAAAAACTCGTAGAAAGAACCCGCAACGGTGGTGCAGAAATTGTGGAATTAATGCACACAGGAGGCGCGTTTTTTGCTCCTGCTTCTGCTACTTCTTTAATGATAGAATCAATTTTGTTAAATCAATCTCGTTTATTACCAGTTGCAGCTTATTTACAAGGGGAATATGGTTTAAATGATGTGGTTATTGGTGTTCCTTGTCGTTTAGGATGTGGTGGAGTCGAGAGTATTTTAGAATTGACTCTCAACGATGCAGAAAAAGCAGCTTTACAAACTTCAGCTAATTCTGTAAGTAACAATATCAAAAGAGCGCAAGAAATTTTAGAAAATTAAAAATTTTTCCCTATTCCCTGTTCCCTGTTCCCTGTTCCCTGTTCCCTAATTAATCTTAAATTCATCAAATTTTACAACTTCAGAATCAGGTTTTTTCGTATCAAAACGATAACTGCTAATAGTACCTGTTCCCGTGTCAAAAATGCTGAAAACTGTAATCTCATTACTAGCAATATAAGGTAAAGGTTTACCATCTTCTGTTAATAATGGTGCAATCGTTGGTATAACCGGTTCTAACCCATTAGGATCGCCAATTCTGGTATAATCTTCTTCTGGATAGTTTACGGGAACTTCTCGCTTTCTTTCACCCCAAGCAGCACCGTAAGAATTACCAACATTAGAAGTTTCTAAAAAGTGCATTCCACTATCACTAACAAAGCGGTTCCATAAATGGGAATGTCCATAAAATACTAACTGCACTTTAGCAGCTTCTAATAAAGGAATCACATCACGAATAATGTAATCTGCATTTTTAGGATATTCGTAATTTACATATTTAATATTTCCAGCTTGATCTCTTTTAATAATCTGCACAGGATTAGTGTAAGCTGGAACAATATTATCACCCAAAGTATGAGGTGGATGATGAAACATCACAACTTTATATTTTCCCTTTTTAAATTCATCACTATTTAATTCTTGCTGAAGCCATTTATATTGTTGACTACCTTTGAAAATAGGTTCATAGATTAACTGTCCATAACCCCAATTTTCAGGCGTATTAAAATCCTTTTCTGGTTCTATATATCTACCTTTGTTATCTGATTCTAATTTCGGATGTCGCCACATATTAGTGATATACAAAACCACCAAACGCGCATCACCAAAAGTAACAGCATAATAAGTTTTTCCACCTGTTTTAGTTTCAGGTAAAGTAAAAATTTCTTCGTAAGTGACAGTATTAAAATAACTATCTTTTAAAGATTTTTTCCCATATAATCTTTCTGCAACTTCACGGGGAATAGTATCATTAAATTCATCATTTAAACTTTCAGTTCTTTGATATCTCCCCATGACTTCATGATTACCAATACAAGTAAACATGGGTGCATTTTGAATAATTTTTCCGCCTGTATAAGTAAATTTTACGCCATTATTTTCCATTGTATAATGAGCGCGACCTTGCAAACCGGGAAATAAAGCATTTCCACGATTATCATCAAACCATTCAGAAGCGCGATCTGGAACATTGACTAAATCTCCTGCAAACCATACCCCGTCAACTTTCCCAACTGTTTCCACCACTTTTTGTAAATTCGCTGCTGTCATCGGTTTTAATTGATGATCGGAAGTGAGGAGAATTTTTAAAGGTGTACCGGGTTTTGGAGAAGCTGCAAGGGTAAAAACTTCACTATTAACCTTTGCCCCATCTTCTCGTATACTGGTGACATAATAAGGAACTTTTAGATGAGGAGTTAAACCCGTAACTTCAGCTTCATGTCGCCAAATTTCTCGTTTTACAGGTTGTTGATAAACTTGCCCATTTTCAGTTTGATTTGCTACTCTTGATAGTTGGTCTTCTCTAGTGCGGCTAAGTTTAGTAGTTTTGGCGATTGAACTTTTATTAAGTTTATCACCGTAGATAACTAAATGTTTATCACCAAGAAACTCAGTAAACCAAACTACTCGCACAGAATTTTTTGTGGGTAGTTGTAAAAATGGGTCTGTTAGCAGTTGCGGTGGTGATATCATAGTTGTTTTAGCCAAAGAACTCACGCTTACTAACGTCAGACATATTACCAGAAAAAGTAAAATTGTGACAGCAGTTTTCATGTATTTAGACCACACGCTGAATTAATATATTTATTACTTTGCTCCTTTGCGTCTTTGCGCGAAACAAAAATATGAATATCAAAAAATCACAACTAAAAACTTTCATCATATACGGATTATTGACAGCGATCGCTATCTTTACCCTTTTCCCCTTATTATGGTTAATTAGCACAGCCTTAAAATCACCAACAGAAAATCTTTTACAGTCTCCACCGCAGTTATTACCAAGTCAACCGACGTTAGATAACTTCACTCGTGTTTGGCAATCTTTACCTTTTGGACAATATCTATATAACAGTATTTTTGTGGCTTTATTAACCGTGGGATTAAATCTACTGTTTTGTTCTTTAGCTGCTTATCCCTTAGCAAGATTATCATTTGTGGGACGGAACGGAATTTTTATTGCCATTGTTTCTACAATTATGATTCCCTTTCAAATCGTGATGATTCCCTTATATATTTTGACAGTGCAGTTAGGGTTAACAAATAGTTATTTAGGAATGATTTTTCCCAGTGTAGCTTCTGCTTTTGGCATTTTTTTATTAAGACAAGCTTTTATGGGTGTACCTAAAGAAATAGAAGAAGCTGCTCGCATGGATGGCAGTTCTGAGTTAGGATTGTGGTGGTTTGTGATGTTACCAGCAATTCGTCCAGCACTGATAACTCTGGCTATTTTTGTGTTTATTGGTGCTTGGAGTGACTTTTTATGGCCTTTGATTGTCATCCAAGATGAAAGTTTATATACTTTACCCTTGGGAGTTGCTAAATTAGCAGGTACATTTTCTTTAGATTGGCGTTTGGTAGCAGCTGGGTCAGTAATTTCTATTGCTCCAGTTTTGCTATTATTTTTGTTTTTACAAAGGTTTATTGTCCCTACAGATACAGGTAGCGGTGTTAAAGGGTAAAAAGTAATTATTCATCTTCCCCTACTTCCCCTACTTACTGTCACCTGTTAATAAGCTCCTTTTCTATCTAAGACTACCCAAATAGTTTTAACAATTAACATCAAATCATAAGTAATAGACCATTTATGCTGATAGTCTAAATCCATACTCACAATGGTTTCAAAGTCTTGGATGGTGGAACGTCCATGAGTTTGCCATTCTCCAGTGATACCAGGTTTAACACGTAATCTTTCCCAGTGATGTGGTGCATAATTGATGACTTCATCAGGGGTGGGGGGACGAGTACCAACTAAACTCATATCTCCCATTAAGACGTTCCAAAATTGGGGGAGTTCATCTAAACTACTGCGTCGCAGGAACTTACCCAAAGGAGTAATACGCGGATCTTCAGTAGATTTGAAGATATTACCTTTGGCTTGGTTTTTGACTAGAGATTTGAGTTTATCTGCATTAACCACCATAGAACGGAACTTCCAGATCCGAAATGTGCGTCCGTTGAGACCACAGCGGAGTTGAGAATAAAATATGGGACCTGGATCAGTAAACAAGGTAGCAATTGCCACGGGAATTACTACCAAAGATGTAATTATTAAACCAATTATTGCTCCGAGTATATCAATGAATCTTTTAGTATTACTGGTGACTGATGGGTGCTTTGACTGTGGTGCTGACTCAAGCAGACTCAGATGACCCAGAACACCTACATTAGACACGGTGTAACTTTTTGTTTTAGTTGTCAAAGTAGAAAGTGACATAACTATTTATTTAGGACTTCCGCATCTAACCTTAGTTAGATACAAAAGATGGTAGATGGTATTAAATACCTTAATATTCTATGTAATTTTTCAGTGAGTAAAAAGCAAAACATCATAACTTCATAAAATCTTTTCATTAAACCGGGGGAGTTTAAATTTTTGATGTTGTTTTTGTGAAGAAATTGAATACAAAGGTGAAAAATAAACGCCCATTCTTGAATTAGACAGTATTTCTACTTTGAAATGGGCGTTGATGATTTAGGTTCAGTGAATATTTACGTAAATCTCCTGAAAAAACCTCTAATATCTTTCTTTTGGAAGATGTTTTTTTGGAGTATTAATGCTGTTGAGAATTGACTGTTAAGGAAAAATTAACAGCATAAGGTTCTTCCAGTGATTGGAGAGAACTAGTTTTGATAGCATTCAGATAGCGACGCAAAAACAGAATTTGTTGAGCATTGGGACGATAGGTAAGATTGCCTTGTTTTTGAAACAGTGGTGCAGATGCGATCGCTTGATAATCAGGATTTTCTTGAGAAGTATTTGCCAACCACATATAGTTTACACAAGTTTGGTTTCCATCCTGTTCTGGTAAGTTTTCAGAAGCAACAGCAGGAACTAAACCCGCAGGTAGTTCACCTTCTAAAAAAGCCAGCAAACGCTGTTGACAAATGCGGGTATTGATCCCACGACTCTCAAATAATTGCAGAACTTCACCAAACGATAGGGAACGCATGGTTTCAGTACCCAAGCCATCAGGTAAAATTTTCAACAATTCAGAAAACAGGAAGTAATCTGTATACTGTTGTCTAGGTATTTCTAAAACCTGGGGATGCAGAGGTAACATAGCCAACCCATAAGCCACCCGACTGCAATTAGGAGCGCCATTTTCACCCAGATATAAATCTTGAATAATTTTGGCGTTGGGGAGTTTTTGTCTTAACCAACGGTTGACTGTGCCGACGGAAGCCACTCCACCCGAAATAATCGCTTGATTAATAGCCTCAGTGGGGATACCACGAGCTACTAATAATTTATTAAGTTCGCGGTTAAGACGACGCACATAAGGGACAAAAACCTGGCTTTCCAAATCTCGGCGCTGTAATATCCAACATTGATCAGCTAATTCCAGAGTAAAAGATTCTTGATGTTGCAAAATCAGCTTCAGAGCCAAAGCAGCATCTAACAAACCTTGTCCCAACAAAGAACTTTCCAACCTTTGCTGCAAACGGATGCGGGTTGTGATATCCGGTTCCCCAACTCGCGGTAGTTCTAACGCTGCCAAATTTAAACTAGACCACTGTATCTGGTCTAAACCAGGAATTGAGGGTTGCCAATGCCAAGGATGATTACTAGCAGTGTTATTATTAGCTTGTGATCTGCTACGGGGTTGGTGAGATTTTGGTGGCAGCAGTAACTGACAAATAATATCCTGCTCAATTGCCTTACCAGCATAGGCAAAACTGTGAAGCATGAAATCTCGGTATGTTAATTGGCTTAGGTCTGGCGGTAAATCAACCAGTGCCATTTCTGTAGCAGTTGCGCCAATATTCAGTGTCAGTGTGTTGCCCTGGATGGGATTTTCGCTGGTGTTTAAAGGGCGTAAACCTTGATTTTGACGCAACTGTACTGATTGAAAATTATCAGGTTCAAGTTCTGGCAGCAAACTAGCGATCGCTTCCTCAATAAAAAATATCTGTTGAGGATGAGAGACAAGCTTACTGGTGAGTATAGCTTCCCGCACATTAAAGCGATATTGTTCTGACCAACTAGATGGACAAGTACAAATCACACCAGCAATATTATTAATGATCTCAAAAAAAGCTTGAGTATCTATCCCCACAGCATGAGCAATTAAAGCTGGAGTTGTACTTGTTTGATCCGACTTAAGAGTTAACAGTAATTTCGAGAGCGATCGCACCACCCAAATTAAAGGCCCAGCAGAAAATTCATTTAACTGCAAAACTGGTTCCCATTTCTGCTGCGTAGTTCTGTAGGGAATCCCTATGTGTAAAAAAGGCTTTAAATGGGCAGAGTAGAGATTTTGTTTCGGTGCTGGTGTCGAGCGAGTTTTATCCTGTGCAACCGCCGCAGGTCCTATCTGCTCAATCTTTTCTGTGCTTTCAACTTCTGAGTGAGGTATAGAAACCGTAGGTAGATAAACTTCAGCAGGTAAACGAAATGATTGCTCAAAAGAAACTGCACCTGATTCATGTTCTGCTGACCAGTAAATCGGATATACAATCAATCGGGAGCGATTCAACAAAGCCGCAGAAATCCCTGTTGTACCCAAATCAATCCCTAAATACCAAACAGAGTTTGAGTCTTTGTCTCTCAATAGAGAATTATCACTTAAATTGTCCTCTAAATTTTCATCTGTCAGCAGAGCATTTTCTGGTTCAGATTTTGTGACTTCATTTATTTTTTCAGTTTGAGGAATATCCAGATGCAAAACAGCAGCTAAGGGTATATTTTCTGAGGCAGGAGTGCTAGGAGATTCTACAATCATCATTCCCTCATCAAGTATATCCTGGAGGATATTCTGACTGTCAGACACCGAATCCTGGAAACTTTCTAAATTTGTTGTCTGTTCCGATCCAGAATTTAATCGCCAATCAAAATTTGCTAAATCTTGATCCAATTGCTGCAACTGCGCTGCATCTAGAACAATATTCGGTATACCTTGTGTCTCTGTATCTGTATTTTCTAAAGAAAGCAAATTTTCCTGTGGTGAAGCCGGAATGTAAGTAGCTGCAAGTAAATCTTGATCATCTGTTGATTCTTCCACAGGAGAAATAACTATGGGAATCTCTGGTGCAGACGTTTCTGCATTTTCCTCCACAGATAAAACTTCTGCAACTTGTTCTTCACTGCTGAAATCAACTAATAAGTCAGTCAGAACTGTGATTGTATCACTACTATCTGGACGAGATTCAAGTAATGTAGAAACGCTGGTAAATTCAGCCTGTGATTGCGAATCCTCTGGCAACAATGATTTTTCCCATAACTCAGATGGCTGCTCTGTGGATTCTACAACAAAAGTAATTTCTGGTAGAGGATTGTGATTCTGATCTGAAAGATTTAAATCCTCTTGCTCTACCGACTCTGACAACACCAACAACTTATCATCTTGTGCTTCTGGAATGATGGGTAATGCTGGCATACTTTCGCCTATTTCAGAAGTATTATATACTTCACTTGTCTCCACAGGTACATTAGTAGATGCTGTCGAGTTAGCCGCATCTGCATTACCAAACAAACTCGCATAAAGTTGGTCAACTTCATCAGCACTATCAAGCTGTAATTCATCAGCACTGCTAAAAGTATCAACAAATGAAACTAACGGCTCCTGTACAGTAATTTGTGACAGCACTGTATCCAGACTTTCCACCATTGGAGTTTCCTGAATTAAATCATCAGCACTATCAAGCTGTAATTCATTAGAACTGATAAAAGTATCAGCAACTGAAACTAATGGCTCCTGTACAGTAATTTGTGACATCACTGTATCCAGATTTTCCACCATTGGAGTTTCCTGAATTGAATCATCAGCAATATCAAGCTGTAATTCATTAGAACTGATAAAAGTATCAGCAACTGAAACTAATGGCTCCTGTACGGTAATTTGTGACAGCACTGTATCCAGACTTTCCACCATTGGAGTTTCCTGAATTAAATCATCAGCACTATCAAGCTGTAATTCATCAGAACTAGAAGCAGCAGACTGTACTTCTGTTGCAGTATCTACCCCAACGATAAAAGGCAAAATTTGAGCATCTGGAGATTGTGTTTGTTGTAAATACTGATTCAAATTATTGAGAAGATTTGCCATCAACTGTTCACCTTGCATCCCCTGACTGTGCATTCTTGCCAGTGCTTGGGATAAAGACTCAGAATATGTGTTGATGTTACGCTCTAATGCCCCAAAGATAACATTAACAGTTCCATCTAGTGACAGCAAACGTTGATCCAACTCTCTGGCCAGACTCGCTAACCGTTCTATCCCCTGGGCTGATTCTAAAACAGTTTGAATAGCAGAGTTGCCTACTTCTTGGTTATTTTCACCTGTAGTTAAACTCAGAGAATTAGACGCGTTTCTTGTTAAATATGGAATTAAACTTGGCACTAAACGACTGATTAGCACTTGTATAAATTCCGTAATTATCTGCTCTTGGCTTGCTAACTGCTGTGTTAAGGAATAATTTTGCAGTCGCTTTTGCTCCAGTTGTCTAATTTCCTGGACAAGAGAGGCTCTTTCCTGCAACATCCCTGATAATTCAGCTTGCAAGGGTTGAAGCAAAACCGAAATTTCATCTTTTAGTTGTCCAGCGATAAAATTAATCTGTTCCTGTTGGGGTTGATAGGAATGTGATGCTGCTTGCTTATGCTCCTGCTCCACATATCGAGCCAACAAAGACGATATTGGTGGTGTCTGTGACTCATTTGGAGGAATTTCTTCTGATGTCTCACCTTCATTGAGTTTGACAAGAAAATCACGAACTTGCTGTAAAACATCTCTTTCTTCTTGTCCCTGACCAGACAGCAGTTTTGATAGACGATTGCCACTATTGTTAAGCAAGTTATCAATGTCTGCAATCAGCTTGTGAATTTCATCTGCACGGGAAGTCACGTTAAATTACCTTAGCTAGAAATGTACTGTGATGTTTATGGTATTTACAATTACAGAAGCTCTGGGTAACAAAAGTTATTGCTAGGACTTCTGAAGGTTAATTAACGGCAATTATGTTATGAATTACTGAGAGATGCAACTTGAACCCGATGGTCAGCTTATTTCTCAGGCAGTTCTCCAAATTTTGCGCTAGGTTAGGTGTAAAATCAAAATTTTATGTGGTTAGTGGTGACATGGAGGTAAAACAGGTGTATCTAATCAGCAAATACTAAGACAAGGTAAAGATAATTGAGAAAAAATTATATTGTCGTTTTCTTGTGTAACATAGTTTAGTTTCCTATTTGAAAGCGTCTGTAATTTGATAGCTGAGGTTGAAAACACCGATCTTGCTTGTTCTGTTCATAGCAGCTTTAATAAATATGTCCTAATGGAAGATCGATATAGCTTGCAGACATCCGCTCAAAACTGGATCACTTCAGCGCCCTTTTTCCAAGGGTTGCCTGAATCTATTGTAGAAACAGCCCTCGCACATCTTGTTACTCGTACTCACCCAGCCAATCAGGTGATCCTGTTGGAAAATGACTGGGGTGGATCTGTGTATTTTATTATAGAGGGATGGGTAAAAATCCGTACCTACAATTTAGAAGGAAAAGAGGTAACACTCAATATTATTGGGCAAGGGGAATTATTTGGAGAAATGGCGGCGCTAGATGAAGTACCCCGTTCCACTGATGTAATTACTCTCACCCCAACAATGATAGGCAGTATGCCTGCTCAAGATTTTGTCAAATTACTGCAAACAGAACCCTTGGCAGGACTCAGATTGGCGCAATTAATGGCGCGGCGGTTACGTCAAGTAAATCGTCGTTTACGTCTGCGAGAATCCGATAGTCAATCACGGGTAGCAGATACTTTGCTATTTTTGGCAGAAGGACAGGGTAAAAGAGGACAGACAGGTACGGAAATTCCTAATTTACCTCACCGGGAATTGAGCAGTTTGAGTGGACTGGCACGGGAAACAGTCACACGGGTACTGACAAGGCTCGAAAAAAAAGGCTTAATTCTAAGGGAGCAAGATGTGATGTGTATCCCCGATGTGTCAGCTTTGGAAAAAATGATCATTTAACAGGGAACAGGGAACAGGGAACAGGGAACAGGGAACAGGGAACAGGGAACAGGGAACAGGGAACAGGGAACAGGGAACAGGGAACAGGTGACAGGGAACAGGGAACAGGGAACAGGGAACAGGGAACAGGTGAGAGTGGGTTATTAATTACCAATTACCAATTACCAATTACCAATTACCAATTACCAATTACCAATTACCAATTACCAATTACCAGCTAAAACAAATATGATAGGCGTTTAAACAAACATGATATGAGTATTTTAGATTCTCTGCCAGATCAACCGGAGGAAGATTCATCACCTGAATCATCAACCCCTGGTAATCAGTCAGATCAAGACCAGCAGTTAAAGCGCCCCCATCTGAAGGTTGATACACCTTTGAGGATGGTGGAAACGGCATTTTTAGCCAGCACTGCTAGTTTGATTTGGTTTATTAATTTCTATTTTCCTTTAGGTCCAGTTTTACGAATATTTTTTCCAATTCCCATCGCTTTAGTTTATTTACGCTGGGGTAAACGTGCTGCCTGGATGGCTGCTGTCACCTCTGGGTTACTGTTAGCGGTGCTGATGGGACCTGTTCGCAGTATGTTATTTGTCATGCCTTTTGGCTTGATGGGTGTGCTGTTGGGGGTAACATGGCATCGTCGTGTACCTTGGATGGTGTCGATTACTTTGGGTATGATCTTAGGTACTCTGGGTGTGTTTTTCCGTCTGTGGTTACTGTCTGTGTTATCTGGTGAAGACCTGTGGGTTTATGTGATTAACCAGGTGACAGAAATCCTGGAATGGATATTCCTCAAGCTCCAAATATTGGCAACTCCGAGTGTGTTTTTTATTCAGGTGGGGGCGATGCTTTTGATTGCATTCAACAACTTGATTTACTTGTTTGTAGTACATCTGGCAGCATGGTTACTTTTAGATCGTCTGGGAAATCCTATCCCCCGTCCCCCACACTGGGTACAAGTATTAATGGATTATGAAGGATAATTCATCATTGGTAATGGGTAATTGGTAATTGGTAATTGGTAATTGGTAATTAATTATTTACTGTCACCTGTCACCTGTCACCTGTCACCTGTCACCTGTTCCCTGTTCCCTGTTCCCTGTTCCCTGTTCCCTATGACTAATAACTATGATTCGGATTTATACAGAAATTGAACAGGGTGAGGCATGGCTACGACGTTATCGTGGTAGTCTACCTGTTTTTGCTTGTGTTTTAGGTTTTACAGAAACTTGTTTAATTCCAGGTATTTCAGCGGCTGGCTTGACTCCAGAAGATAGAAAATATACTGCTTGTGCTGATGCGGAATTTTTGTATTATGGTGCAGCGCATCATCCTAAGTATCCCCTACCGCCTTTGACTGCTGGTGCTTCTCCGGTGCTGATTTCTCGTGCTGTGGTGGCAGAACTTAAAATACCAGTTTATTTGTTTAATGCGGGTTTACCCTTAATTCCGGCTGTGCCAATAATTGATTTGGGTGGCACGACGGCTAGGTGTTTAAGTTCAGGTGCAGCTATGGAAATGGCCACGGTAAAACATCTGCTGGAACAGGGTTTGCATTGGGGTGATCAACTCAGTGCTAATAACTCACAGGGATATCTGATTTTAAGTGAGTGCGTTGTGGGTGGTACTACAACCGCTTTGGCAATTTTAACTGGTTTAGGTATTGATGCCACAGGAAAAGTTAACAGCAGTCATGCTGTTTGCAATCATGCACAAAAGTGGTCTATAGTACAAGCTGGTCTGGAAAAATTTCACAAGTTTACAGATCCTCTGGAACTTGTGGCAGCGGTGGGTGATCCCATGCAGGTGGTGGTAGCTGGGATGGCGATCGCTGCTAGTCGTCGTTGTGGGGTTTTGTTGGCTGGTGGGACGCAAATGCTGGCTGTTTATGCTTTGCTGCAAGCGATCGCTCAAGCTTACTCTTTATCTTGGCAACCAGAAGCAATAGTTGTTGGTACAACTCGTTGGGTAGCAGAAGACTTGACTGGGGCTACCGTTGACTTGGCTCTCAGCTTGGGTAAAAATAGCATGAATCGGGGTAAAATCACTCCTCCCCTACTAGCTACACAGTTAAGTTTTGCTGATTCTCGTTATCCCCAACTCCAAGCTTATGAGCAAGGTTTCGTCAAAGAAGGGGTTGGTGCTGGAGCAGCGTGTATAGCCGCCTATCTCAGTCAGAATTGGCAGCAAGAACAACTTTTAAGCGCAATTGAATCTCAATTTGAGCAATTAATGAATTCGTTGTCTCATTAATTGTTCTTCTAAAGCAGCAATACGATTATATGCGGCTGTTAATTGCGCTGTTAGTCGTTGAAGTTGAATTTCTGGTGTTATCAGCTTATCTCCAGCTTGCAAATTCATATCTGGATAAATGCCATCTATTAACACGTCCTTATGCTCTAGATCAGAAGTGAAACTCATCTGAGCTTTTAAGTTGAAATTTTCAACTTCATGATTTTTTAGATAATTATCTTTTGGTTGTTTTGGCTCTAAAAAGCAATCAGACAAACCCTGCGACAGTTTCCTGTCCAGGTTTTCAATTACTTGGGATAGAGCATCTACTTTCTGGCTCAAAGTTAGTATCTGTTTTTGCAGTGACTCCATTTAATACCTGTATCACAAAATAGTCTTTAAATATGTTATTCAATTTACTCCCAATGTTAAAAATACTTATGATTTATTTAATCTTTCATATTTTTTTGAGTTATGATACAAAAAAAAGTTCAGATTAATATAAATTAATCAATACTGATACCAATTCTGTATAAAGATGCGCTCAATTTAAAGATAAACTAACCGCAGAGACGCAGAGAAGCCAGTGCGATGGGCGGGTTCCCCGACTTGTAGCAACTGGCGCGACGCAGAGAAGGAAAGACAAGGTTAGGAAATTCGGCGCAGCCTCATGAAGAAATGGTATGACTATAAGTATCACTCAAATATTCATTGAGCAATATGAAGTAGTTGGCGGTGATAGATATCAACAACCCCTGTGGTTAAGATTATGTTTATAGTCCTAGAGTTAAAAATCAATGGATCGAAGGTCTTTTTTACTAGGTACAAGCGGGCTGGTAGTTTCCCAAATGCTGATGGGGTGTAACAGCAAGAACCAGGCACAATTCAACGTCCAGCTTTTAAAAGGTTCTATACCTGCTTACGTGGTTAATCAATTTCGCAAAAGTTTACAGTCAGAGGCAAATTTAAAGTTTGTTCCCATTAATCAGATTTATGATTTATTTAAACAGTTACAAACTTGGCAACAACCAAAAGATAATAATCAAGAAGGATGGAGGCGTTTTGTTCCATTTACCCAAAGTCAAAAAGTTACTAAATCGGATTTGGTGACATTGGGAGATTATTGGCTAAAAGCAGCTATTGAACAGAAACTGATTCAACCACTGGAAACAGAAAAAATTCAACAATGGTCGGCTTTAAATCAAAAATGGCAGCAACTGGTAAAACGGG
>JBJOKS010000012.1:0-138792 GCA_046045965.1 Cyanobacteriota bacterium
CTTGAATTGAGATGGTATCTACATCATTCATCTCATTCAAAAAGCTTTCAGAATCTTGAAACAATTCAGAACCAGCAACGTTTAATTCAGAGAGTTGAATACTTGCCATAATTTCCTCCTAAAAGACTTGAGTTGTGGGAGCGTTAAGTTAGGTTTTACTTAATCGCTATTTCGATTGTGATTAATTGCTGAATTTGCTAGGCTCTCCTGATTAATTACTAATCAAAATAGACCTATCTAGCTGATGATTTGATTACAAAGCTATTAGTAGCCGTAGCCGTGCTTAGAATCATCGCTGAATGATTTAGCTATAGATACAGCGGTATCAATAGCAAAACCTAATAACACAAATTCCTTACCTTTAATGCTGTAGTCAACTAATTTGGAGAACTGAGAAGCAGCACCACCTTGAATTGAGATGGTATCTACATCATTCATCTCATTCAAAAAGCTTTCAGAATCTTGAAACAATTCAGAACCAGCAACGTTTAATTCAGAGAGTTGAATACTTGCCATAATTTCCTCCTAAAAGACGTGACTTGTCTTCAGTAATTAGAGTTGAACAGTTGAGTTGTCGTTTCCTTAACTGTTACTACTATTTTTATTTAAAGATTTTCCAAAAATCAAGGCTTTGAACACTATTTACAGGACAGAAATAACGTGATTTTGTCTTTTTTATCAACTGATATTGTGCTAGTTCAATAAAATTGTCATATCTAAAAAAAGAGTGCTTTGATAAAATATCAAAACACCCTTTACAAATTAGCTGGATTTTCATGATGGAGCCGTCAAATAATGCCCAATTTTAGTCTTTATAGACAGCTATTAAAATTCAAATTCTTGCTGCAAAAGGGCATAATTTTCATTTAGCTCTTTCTGCCAGGAATCAATCCTAGTATCTAGTGATTGCAGTCCTGTGGATGAGTTCCTGCGCTCACGTGAAATTGGTTCTCTTCTTCTTCTGATACCACCCTGGATATGATTCATATCTTCAGAATTTAGGTCATTGAGAATTTCTGTGTCAATGCTTGGTTTTAGGTCATCAATTCTTATGCTTACCATTTTGTCACCTCCCTAAATACATTTGTGTTGGTAATTAGTTGAAAAATTGTCAAAATTTTAAAATCCTGTTCTTATATTGTGAATTAGAACCAGATTAAGTCAAGGTTTTGAGAACTATTTCCCAGACAGAATTTAAGGAGTTTTGTCTGTGAAACTGATAGTTTTTTATAAATCCCAGCTTCTATAACTAAAGGCGCAGTTATTCGTGTCTATACCATAAAAAACAAAATTCCCGACTTTTATAAGAAGTCGAGAATCTAAACTGCAAATAGTTGGTTTTATTTCTGTGCTTGGGTTTGGGAACCGGGAATAGTTACATCTATTGGTGTCACCGTAGCTGCTAACTGGGTTAATGGTGGTTTAATAGCGGTTTGATTTCCTACTACTAGGGTGACGAGATTTTCTGGTTTGAGGTATTTTTTCGCTACTTTCTGTACATCTGCTGTTGTGGTTGCGGTGACAGCTTTTTGATAACGAAACAGAAAATCAGCGGGATAACCATAATATTCGTAGCGCATCAACCGGGATAAAGTTTGGCTGGGGTCTTGAAAATTGAATACAAAAGAATTGAGAGTAGATTCTTTGGCATAATTTAATTCTTTTGCTGTCACCGGTTGATTTTGGATCCGTTTAATTTCGGTTTGCAAGGCGTTGACAAATTGTACTGTAGCATCAGAACGGGTTTGTCCACCGGCGATGAACATTCCCGGATAATCGAAACGGGGACTCCAGGAACCGTATACAGAATAAGCTAAACCTTGACGCGATCGCACTTCATTAAATAAGCGTCCCCCAAACCCATTTAACACCCCATTCATTACATCTAAGGCTGCATAGTCAGGACTATCGAACTTTCCACCCAGATGTCCCATGAGAATGTTACTTTGGGTGAGTTGGGGTTGGTTGACAAAAAATACACCACCTAAATTAGCTGGTGACACTTCTGGTAACTGCGTTTTAGCGATTTTGGGGTTGGGTTTCCAGTCACCTAACTTAGTTTGAATGAGCGATCGCATTTTTTGGGGGTTAAAATCGCCGACAATTCCCAAAATCATATTATTGGGATGAAAATATTGCTGGTAGAATTTCTGTACATCCTCACGGCTAATTTTATCCAGAGTCGCATATTCTACTGTGCGAGCATAAGGGCTATCCTGTCCATAGATTAATTTTCTAAACTCCCGACTAGCGATACTGCTAGGATCATCATTGCGACGAGCAATACCACCCTTAGCCTGAGTTTTAATCAAATCTAACTTTTCTTGAGCAAAGGCTGGTTCTCGCAACACCTCCGCAAACAACCCAAACACCGTTTCTAAATCTTCAGTCAAACTATCAAAACTAGCACTACCAGTAGCTTCAGCAATATCGGTTTCTACAGATGCGGCTTTTTGTTCCAAAATCTCATTTAATTGATCAGGCGAATGCTTGATAGTTCCACCTGTCCGCATCAGTGAACCAACAACATCAGCTAACCCGGCCTGCTCACCTGCTTCCAAACGGCTTCCGGTTTTGACAAGTGTTGTCCCACTTACCAAAGGTAACTCATGATCCTCCATTAAATAGACAACCAAGCCGTTATCTAGGACAAACCGTTCATACTTAGGTAGCTTAATCTCCGACACAGGCGTAAACTGTAAATCGGTGTAATGCTTTGCTGCTGCTGTCGCTACCCAAGAAAAATTAAAAGTCAACAAAAAAGCCACAACCAAAGCGGAAATAAACCGCCATCTCTTAGAAAATTTCAGTGAAAACTTCAAGTTTTTACCCTTCACCATTTTTTTATTTCTATCCTCTATTTTTTAACAGGGAACAGGGAACAGGGAACAGGGAACAGGGAACAGGAAACAGAATTTTTGACTTTTGACTTTTGACTTTTGACTTGATTCTCCCCAGTCCCCAGTCCTTAACCTTGCTTCGACAACAACTTACCAACGGTACGATTTTCCGGGGTAAAAGTTGCCTGTGCTACCCGTTGAATATCCGCAGGTGTGACTGCTGCAATATCCTCTAACTGTTTAAACAAATTCCGCCACGAGCCGGTTTTGACTTCATATTCCAACAACTGCTGCGCCATACCCATATTAGAGTCGAGACTACGCAATAAACCGGCCCTGGCTTGGGTTTTCACACGCTGTAATTCTGTTGCGGATACAGGTTGTGTTTTCAATTTTTCAATTTCTTTACTGAGAGCGATCGCTAAATCATCAACTGTGTGACCGGGAGCAGTTAGGGCATAAAATAACATCAAATTGGGGTATTTATCACCGGGGAAGCCGCTAATACCCTGAGCAGCCAACGCTATCCGCTGTGTTTCTATCAAAGACTTATACAGTCGTGAAGTGCGGCCATCACTCAATAAACTGCCAATGATGTCATAAACTGCATTATCAGCATCGGTGATACCTGGACGGTGATAACCTTCAAAATACCAAGGTTGAGAAGGTAGCTCTAAAGTAACTTCCCTGGTTGCAGTTTGTTTTGGTTCTGGGGTAATTTTTGCTTGTGCTTTGGGTTTAGCCTGATAACGTCCAAAGTAAATTTTGGCTAATTTTTTGACTTCATCAGGGTTAACATCACCAACAACAGCGATGGTTAAATTGCTGGGGACATAGTAATTCTCAAAAAACTGCTTGACATTTGCTGGTGTTAAGTTGCGGATATCTTCGTCATAACCTATTACTGGTCTTCTGTAGGGATGAACTTTGAAAGCAGTATCCACAAATTTTTCCACCATTGAACCGACGGGAGAATTATCAACTCGCATCCGTCGTTCTTCCAAAATTACATCTTTTTCTTTATAAAATTCTCGAAATACAGGATCTAAAAATCGCTCTGACTCCAAAGACATCCACAGTTCCAACTTATTAGCAGGAAAACTATAAAAATAACGGGTAGCTTCGCTGGAAGTAGTGGCGTTTAAACCGACACCCCCCGCTTGCTCAACAATTTTGCCCATTTCATTTTGCTTAACTAGCTTGACTGCTTGAGCTTCTACTGACTTAAACTCGGCTTCCAACTTTGCTAAGTCGTCTTGTTTGTTTTTGGTTTTAGCCGTTCTAATTTGAGCATCTAACTGTTCTAAGCGGTCTAGTAATGGTTTTTCGGCTTTGTAGTCGGTTGTACCAATGCGTCTTGTCCCTTTAAAAGCCAAATGTTCTAAAAAGTGCGCTACTCCTGTTTGTCCATCTGGTTCATCTATGCCTCCAACATCAGCATAGGTGACAAAGGAAACTACTGGTGCTTGATGTCGTTCTAAAACAATGAATTTCAAACCATTATCGAGGCGAAATTCTGTTAACTGGTTCACCACCCGATCTAAATAGGGTTGAATAGAAGTTTGGCTGGGTTGCAGTGCTATAGCGGCTTGGGGAGTCAAACCTAAACAAAATATCATCAACGCCAACGCAACTGACAACAGACGAGTGCCAAAATGGGAAAAAGGCGATTGGAAATCGCTACTACACAAACGAAGTCCAGATGGTGCGTGGACTGGGGAAATATCTTCGGTTTTCAACCCACGTAGGTGGGTTTTGTCTGTGTAGCTGTGATTTCCAATCGCTTTGTTTAACCTTAACCAATGCAAAATCGAATGTTTCATAGCAAAAATTAAAGTAAATTTACACTTCTTGAGAATTGGGTTAATTAGCAAACACAGCGTTAATCTTGTATTAAGCTTTTCGGGCTTTTTGGATTTGATGTTAGACAATATTGCTACAATTCGTGTTCCTGTGATACAGCAATAACTACTTATGCGAGTTTTTAATTCTCCCCCACCCTCAGAAGCTCAAACCCGTGGACGCATTCTTCAAGCGGCACAGCGGTTATTTGCATCTCAGGGATTTGATGGTACTACAACCCGTGACTTAGCACAGGCCGCAGGGGTAGCTGAGGGTACACTCTTTCGTCATTTTGCCAATAAAAAGGCAATTTTGGTAGAGGTGGCAACTAGTGGCTGGGTGGATATTCTCACAGATTTACTCACAGAATTGAGTGAAATGGGTAGTTATAAGGCTGTAGCCCAGGTAATGCGCCGCAGAATGTGGAATATGCACAAAAATGTGGAAATAATGCGGGTTTGTTTCATGGAAGTGCAGTTTCATCCAGATTTGCGCGATCGCATTCAAACCGAAGTGATTGATAAAATGACCGATGTCGCTGAAGCATTCTTTCAAACGGCAATGGATAGAGGAATCTATCGCCAGATGGATGCCAAATTAGTGGCTAAGGTGTTTTTGGGAATGTTTGCGATCGCAGGTTTTTCTGATAATACCCTCCTTGAACCTAATGCGTCCCCCCAAGAAATGCAACAAATGGCCGAAGGACTGGCTGATATTTTCTTAAACGGTGTGTTAGCGAAGGAATAGGGACTGGGGAGATGGGGAGAAAACGAGATAATTATGAATTATGAATTATGAATTATGAATTCTAAATTATCTTCGCTTGTTGACTCCATTGTTGCACCAACTCAACTGCTGGACACAAATCACGACGCTGGAATGTTGCTACTTGCAAACGCATAATTTGTTTGTGTAATCTGTGAGTGGGAATTTCCCCTAACTGCGTCACCGAAATCACACCAGCATGAAGTAATAAACCACAATATTGAGTTCCCACACTGGGAAGACGTGCGAGATCAGCCAAAGCTATCCATTTACTCACATATTGAAGATTTACTTGTAATTTACTGGCTAATGCAAGTTTAGCTGCTGGTGTTTTCCCTTGTTTAACTAAATCCAGTGTACTTTTAATCTCACAACTTTGCAATTTTAAAAGTTCTTCTTGACTTAATCCTGGTAATTTTTCAATCGGCCAGTCACAAGGTTTTAAGACACTTTTATTACTTTTAATCTTTATCTGTTTCGTGTTCATTACTGCCTTTTAGTAATGTAAATTGCAACTGTCAGAATCAGGATGTCCAGGATTTAAGGATGAACAGGATAAAAATAGGAATTTCATCATCCCCTGTTTACTGTCTACCTATTACCTAATAACTCACCACGCATTACAGTTATAGCTTGTCCAGCTAGAAAAACGCGCTTCTCACCAGGATAATTAACCTTAACAACACCACCCCGACTAGAAGCTTGATAAGCTAAAAACTCATCTTTTTTCAACTTTTCGCGCCAAAATGGTGCTAAACAACAATGTGCTGCACCAGTCACCGGATCTTCATCAATACCCAACCCAGGGGCAAAAAACCGTGATACAAAATCATATTCTGAATCACCAATACTCGTAACAATCACATTAGCAACAGGTAAGTTTTTCATCTGTTGAAAATTCGGCTGCATTTCTCGCACTAATTGAGCAGATTCAACTTCTACTAAATAACCAAGAGAATTGAGATAAACTGATTTATAAGCAACTCCTAAAACTTCATTTAATTCTGATGTTGATTCTATGGGTTCAGAATGATTTACAGGGAAATCTAACTCAATCCAATCGCCTTTTAATTTGGCAATTAATACACCACTTTTGCTATAGAAACGGGCTTCTTGATCCAATGATAAATGTCCCTCTGACCATAATACATGGGCGCTGGCTAAAGTGGCATGACCACATAAAGGAACTTCTACCGATGGGGTAAACCAACGCAAATTAAAACCGTCATTTTGTTTAATTAAAAAAGCGGTTTCTGATAAGTTCATTTCTTGGGCAACTTTTTGCATCCAGTCGTCTGGTTGGGGAGTTGCTAATACACAAACTGCGGCTGGGTTGCCTTTAAATGGTGTATTGGTGAAAGCATCAACTTGGGTAATGATTTGGTTCATAATGAGGGTAAGAAGTTAAGATTTAGCTCACGCAAAGACGCAGAGACGCAAAGGAAGAGAAGTATCTTTCTATTCTTCAACAAATAATCTTAAAAAGCAACATCTTCATAAACATCAGTTAGAGGACAAGAAAAATTCACACTGGTTAATTCTAATTGTTGATTTCCTCTATAGCTATAAAGAACCCATCTTCCTTCAGAATTGCGCCGAAAACAGTCAACTCGTTGGCGATTTTGACTAACTAAAACATATTCTTGTAAAGTGTCTAATTCTTGATAATCACTAAATTTATCACCTCTATCTAAGGCTTCTGTAGAAGGTGATAAAACTTCAATGATTAAACTTGGATAGCGTTTAAAATATTCAAATTGTGTATCTCTTGAATCGCAAGTTACCATAATATCAGGATAATAGAAAATATCTAGAGATTCAATTCTCGCTTTCATATCAGCGACGTAAAGCCGGCATCCTGTACCACGAATATGATTTCTTAAAAGGGCGACTAAGTTAGCAGTAATTGTTACATGAGCGTCACTAGCCCCAGCCATTGCGTAAATTTGCCCTTGGATATATTCATGTTTAATAGGGCTGGATTTTTCAGCTTCTAGGTACTCTTCTGGGGAAAGATAGGGGTGAGATTGGCTAAGAGTCATATCAAAAAATTATTATATTGATTATTTAGATAATATCATATATGGTGTTACAATATTAGTTATGATTGAGGTTAAGAATATGACTCCGTTAACATCAAAACAACCAGCACGACGCGGAAGAATTTTTCCTGAATTGACTATCTCACCAGAAGAATTAGCTAGACGAGAAGCGGAAGATGAAATATTTTATCAACGTTGTCGGGCAATTTTTGATCGTGTCTGTTCTGAATATATTGAAAGTCACTATGGTTGGTATATTGGCATAGAACCAAATAGTGGGGAATACTTTCTTGCTCAAGATAATATCCAAGCTCATAAAAAAGTCCTTGAAAAATACCCAAAGGCTAAAAATTATGTATTTTGTCTAAATGAAACAGGAACGACTGGGAGAATATGATTCAGGGAAATTTTGGTGGTGAGGGGCAGCTATTTTTTGAGATTGATTTGATTACTGCTGATGGGTTAAATTTGCCTGTAGATGCGATGTTAGATACAGGTTTTACCAAGTTTATGGCAATCAATACTCAAGATTTGGATGGACTTGATTGGGTTTTTCTTGGTAATGAACCTATGCAAACAGCACAAGGTGAATCAAGATTTAATATCTATTTAGGTAAGGTAATATTGGCTGGACAAGAGTATGAAATTCCTGTTCATGTGGGGGATAATATTACAGAAGTTTTATTAGGCTCTGAATGGTTGAAGTTGTTGCGTTTGGTGGTGGATTTTCCAGAAGGTATTTTGACTTTGGGATAATTTTTTATTTCGCGCAAAGATACAAAGGAGCAAAGTCGCAAAGGAAGAATCGTAATCTCTTATTATATTCGTAGGTTGGGTTAAGCAAAGCGCAACCCAACGTAATAAAATTATAAAGATGTTGGGTTTCGTTCCTCAACCCAACCTACATAACTTTCAAATATTAAAAAATTCCTCATCAAATTCTCCAATTAGTGTTTCTCGAATTTCCGTAAAATCCTGAATTAAAGTAAGAAGTTCTTCCGTTTTTTGCAACATTGGAGAATTAGTTTCTTTATCAATATCTCTCAGCTTTTTAATATTATCAAACAAGGTTTGATCAGAATACCATGCCCTTCCAAATAGCGGCTTGATAATTTTGAGTTTATTCTTATCTTCCATTAGTTGCTGGATGTGTTGAAGTGTACTTTCAGCAATTTTCAGAGCTTGGTTATGTTCTATTACTACAGGACGTTTTCTAGCTTTACGATTACGAATGCGTTTTTGTTTGCCTTCAATCTGTTCTTTTAATGCTTGAATTATTTGTTCAGCTTGCTCTTTCTTTTGTTCATTAATTTTATTTAATCTCTCCTGTCTTTTTTCACTAGGACTTTTTTCTTTAGGATATTTTTCTAGATAAGCTGCTATAGCTTGTTCTTGATATTCCTTGATATTATTGTCAATTTTAAAAGTTTTCGCAAATAATTCGACTAACAATTTTAATGATTCTCTATTTTGATTAACCCATATATAAAGTGGTTCACTTTGTGTATACATACCTTTAATGTATAACCTATTTTCTCGCCTACTTTGATAATAGGCTTTCTTATTTTCTCTTTCTTCTGGTGAATTTTTACCTGTTCTTTCTAAAAATCTCTGTTCTAATTCGTACCTTTTATCATCATAGATACTAATTTTTTCAATTTTTTCTTGAGCATATTTCCCTAAATTACTTGTTTCTAAAGCCTTTTTAATTCCGATTAAACTACTTTTAACTTGTATAGGAAAATAGCAATCATTCCATTGAATAATTACATCCCATCGCAAACCAACATCTGCAATACTATCAGATGGAGTTTGAGCCGCAGTAATTCCAGGAAGTGCATTCAAGGCACAACAAATAACATCAACTGTTTTTTGTCCATGTTGATGATTCTTAGTTGTTACGCAATAGCCTCCAAGAAATTCCTTACACATACTCCCAACAAATTCGGGAGATTGGGAATAGCATTTACCTCGGACACCATACAAATTGCGATCAATTCTACCGGAAAGCAGGAAACGATTTTTATCATCTTGATATAATTCTAGACACCCGGCACTTTTTGAAAGTTCTATAAGACTGGTAACAAGTGATTCACTTTCTAATTTACATTCTTTGATTTTTTGCTTCTGTAAGAAAACAAAACCTGTTTCTATCAACAATTTTTGCTGCTCTTTTGTAAGTGACTGCCACCATTTATTAGTAGCAATTCCATCATTTATACCTTTCTGCCATTCTAAAATTACATCATTTGGAATGGAAATTTCTAAGTTAGGTGTCATAAGCAAAAGGATGTCTATTATTTTAAATGTTTAAATTTAGAAATGTCAGAAACAGTAATTTCATATCCAGTTTGATATCCCCATTGATAAAACATCAAATCAATTAAATTTTCTGGTAGTGCTACTTTAGGGTTAGAATGCTTTATGAAATAACCATTTCTAGAAAATTCTAACTTAATTGTCGATGGTTCATTATGATCAAAAGTTATGCCATAAAGATCCCATATAAGCAGAACTCCACTAACAGATGAAAAATTACTTTTAATATATTTTTGTACTAATTCTTTTATAAATTTTAACTTTGTAAGTTGAGATTTCAAATTTTCTTCCAAATCTATTTCATTTGAAATAAGCTTACTTGAAATATCCATTGCAACTAGACCATATACGTCACAATCTAGTTTTTCCCTCCATTTTTTGATTTGTTGATTTGCTTTGTCAATATTTTTCCTATACCTAGTATCTTCGCTGTCAGAATGTATATATTTACAATCAACAATTAGTGGTATCTTATGATTAGATATTTGTATCTTAAAATCAGCTAAACCTTCATCTTCAGTCGCTGTCAATATGTATTCTGCTTTATTCATAAACCAAGAACCAAAATAAAGCTCGGTCATCAATTCCTGGAACTTATTTGGGTCTTCTATTTGTGATAGGATTGTCTTTCTAACTTTCTCATCACCATAGGTTGCAAATTTTCCCAATGACAAATCTGCAATGTTACCACCACTAACTTTGGTTAAAATATAACTATCTAATAATATTGAAGCTAGTTTTGGAATAATATCTTTATTTTTCTCCCAGTCCAAAATGCCATTTTGAGAAATCATTTGCTCACAAATTTTGTATTGGATAACTGCTGGGTGTTTGGGTTGTCTTTTAAAAAGTTTTTGTATTCTACTTTCGTCATCATCAAACAGTTTTTCAATCAACCGTTTTTGAGCTTCAAAGTATTGGACAAAAGAATTTAGTGTATTGATTATGATTGTTCCCATTTGAGTATTTTCCTTTTGTTTTAGTTCATTAAATAAAAACAGGATAAGCAAAACGCCCATCCCCAAAAACCAAATATTAATCGTTGTGCTTCCAAACCCGCCCAGAACTGAAGTTCCGGGCTAATAGCCAAAGTAAACTAAAGTTTACTAAAAGATTTTCATTTCACTTAGTCATCTTTAGATGACTTCAGCTATTAGACAGGGAATTAATTCCCTGTCGGGATATGGGTTTTACTAATAACTTACGTTCCAGACTGCCAAGAATTGATATAGTCAATTTGATCTGCTGTCAAACTATCAATGAAAATGCCCATAGCTTGCAACTTCAAACGAGCAATTTCTTCATCTACTTCTCTAGGAATAGAGTGCAAACCAGCAGCTAAACTACCCTTATTCTTCACCAGGTATTCAACAGCCAAAGCTTGGTTAGCAAAACTCATATCCATAACTGCGCTGGGGTGTCCTTCAGCAGCAGCCAAATTAATCAAACGTCCTTCTCCGAGTACAACTACGGATTTACCATTTGTTAACTTATACTCTTGAGTGAAAGGACGGACATCCTTGATTTCCTTAGCATTAGCAGCCAAGTATTTCAAATCAAGTTCCAAATCAAAGTGACCAGAGTTACAAACAATAGCACCGTCTTTCATCACATCGAAGTGTTCACCGCGAACGACGTGCTTGTTACCTGTCACAGTAATGAAGATATCACCGTGAGGCGCTGCTTCCGCCATTGGGAGGACGCGGAAACCATCCATAACGGCTTCAATAGCCTTGATGTGGTCAATTTCGGTGACAATGACATTTGCACCCATACCACGGGCGCGGAGGGCTGTTCCCTTACCACACCAGCCATAACCGACAACTACAACAGTTTTACCAGCTAACAAAATATTTGTAGCGCGGATAATCCCATCTAAGGTAGATTGACCAGTACCATAGCGGTTATCAAAAAAGTGCTTGGTGTCTGCGTCGTTGACGTTCATCGCGGGGAAGGTGAGAACGCCTTCTTTAAACATGGCGCGTAACCGGACGATACCAGTGGTAGTTTCTTCGGTGCTACCAATTAAATCTGCGATTTGGTGTTGACGGTGTTGAACCAATTCTGCTACCACGTCGCTACCGTCATCAACAATGATGTTGGGGCGATGATCTAATGCGATTTGGACGTGGCGGTTATAGGTGGCGCTATCTTCGCCTTTTTGAGCAAATACGGAAATTTCATGATCAGCTACAAGACTGGCTGCTACGTCATCTTGAGTTGATAAAGGGTTACTAGCAATTAAAACTGCATCAGCACCACCGGCTTTGAGGGCGATCGCTAAATGTGCAGTTTCTGTGGTCACGTGGGCGCAAGCTACTAAGCGCAATCCTGCAAATGGCTTTTCTTTCTCAAAGCGATCGCGGATTTGCTTCAATACGGGCATTTCTCGTCCAGCCCATTCAATGCGTTGTCTTCCCAAGGGAGCGAGAGCGAGGTCTTTAACCTCGTGCTTTAATCTGGGAGTTGTTGCGGTCATGAAAAATTATCCTCTATAAAACAAAAAATTACCAGGCGATTAGAAATCGCTGCTACACAGGCAAAACCCACCTGCGTGGGTTTTAACTTTTAATTAGTCCGCGTAGGCGGACTTTGTTTGCATAGCCTCAGAATTATATTCTGAAGGCAAGGTGCAAGATATAAGTTTGGAAACCTTCACGTACTGTAACAACATTTTCTCACAAGTGGCAAATTTTGGCTGTAATTGCCGCATCAGGCAGAATGTGATAGATAAAAAGCGAGAATTTACCAATCACCATTTTTATCCAAGTTGTCATTTTTTCCTACTATCTGCTATTAGTATTAGGAACAACTGGGCTATTCATGACCATCAACATATTTTATCTATCTTTAGATAGAAATAAAGGTCATTTAAGGGAGATTTGACCAAAGATAGATAATATAGTCCATGTGTTGATAATGACTCTATGAGTACCCAAGAATAGATTTTATTCAAGGAGGTTTTTGAGTGCGTTTAAAATTTTTAGCTATCGCAGGTGCAATGGTTATTACTGTTGTATCTGTCCCAAAAGCTACAGCCCAGATTCCTCTTTTTCCTTTCTTACCAACTCCTAGCAGTGTAAATAATGATTCCGAGAATAAAACTGTTTCTGAATGGATTTATTTAGATGGTCGTCCCATATTTCAAATTGCAGCATCGAAAAAAGATATTTCGGAACGGCTACAAAATATCCACCGTAATTTACAAGAAATTAAACACGATTTCTTTAACACATCTACACCACAACTAAATGTGCAAATCCGCAGAATTAATGATTTGCCAGTAATTTATGTGAATGATAAATACCTGATGACTGTTACTTCCAATGATGCTAGATTACTTCAGGTAGATTCTGCAACAATGGCTAATCAAATCGCCGGAGATTTGCAGACAGAGTTGGAAAAAGCTAGGGAAGAACGCCAAACTTCATCTTTAATATTCCAAGGTAAAATTGCTGGCGGTCTTGCTTTAGCAATGATTTTGTCAAGTTTATTAATATATCGTTATCAACGCCGTTCTCAAAAAGACGATGTAGAACCGATTTCCCCCATTGAAGAAATAGAACAACCGATTACAACCCAACTAAATCAACAGGAACATCAACATTTAGCAGAAGTTAAAAAGCGCCTATTTCAATTAACGCAAACAGGTATTTGGGGAAGTGGAAGTTTTGTAATTTTGGGTTTATTTCCCTATACGCGAGCATTACAAATTACCCTGCTTGCAGTTGCCCAAATTCCTGTAAAAGTAGGTATTGTGGTTTTAGGAACTTACGTAGCAATTCGCTTTAGTTATGCCCTAATTGATAAATTTACCACGACGCTAATTAGCGGTGGTGTTTTATTAAATTCAGAAACTTCTGAACGGATGCAATTGCGAGTTTCCACATTTTCAGGTGTTACCAAAAGTATCACTACTCTCATCTGGATGGGAGTTGGTATTTTGCTAACTTTGATTTCTTTAGGTATAGATATAGTTCCCTTATTAGCGGGTGCTGGTTTAATTGGTGTGGCTGTATCTCTGGCTTCTCAGAACTTAATTAAAGATGCCATTAATGGGTTTTTAATTATTCTCGAAGATCAATATGCCCTTGGTGATGTCATTACTGTGGGAGATGTGGGAGGTTTAGTAGAAAATCTCAATCTGCGAATGACTCAAGTTAGAGATGCGGAAGGACGTTTGATTACAATTCCTAACAGCGAAATTAAAGTAGTGGCTAATCTTTCTAGTCGCTGGTCACGTGCTGATTTAACTATACCAGTTTCCTACCAAGCCAATATTGATGAAGCTTTGAATTTAATTGAAAATGTGGCTTTAAAAATGAATCAAGAACCAATTTGGAAACGGCAAATTATCGAAAAACCGAGTATTTTGGGAATTGATAATTTTAGCGATCGCGGGATGATGATTCGCGTCTGGATCAAAACCCAACCCCTCAAACAATGGGATGTGGCGCGAGAATATCGTCGTCGTCTCAAAATTGCTTTAGATCAAGCAGGTATTAGCATTCCACTACCACAACAAGCCATCTGGGTTAATGATGCTAATAGCAATTAAAAATTCAAAATTTAAAATTTAACATTGCCAGTACACATCTTAACAAGACAAATCTTGTGGGGTGGGCATCTTGCCTACCCTTGTGTACCTGACTAATATCATCTATCATCTTGACGATATAGTATACTTGTACTATAATGAATTCATCGTGTCCGACCTGTAAACGACATCTGGAAGATGGATTCAAGGATATTCCTATGATGAAGCACTATATTCTCAATCTTAATCCAACTGCCAAGCATGAATGGGATCGTTGTATTTTACGCGATCCTCTGACCGCAAAACGTCCAGATATAGCGAAATTAATTGCTGAAGCGGTAGGTGCGGATACAGGTAGTTATTTAGTCAGTGTCAATATTGAAGTCACAGTCTTGGAGGAAGCAGCAATACCTCAAGCCGAACAACTTTCTCTTCCCTTTCCAGAAGTGAGCATTCCTTCGCAAATGCGGGAAGCAGCGTAATTTAACAGTTGTAGGTTGGGTTGACGTAAGGAAACCCAACACCAAATAATTGATAATTCATAATTCCTAATTAATCTTATTCATGTTTTCTAACTTTTCTTGCTAACAACTCTTGAATTTGCTGATTAATAATATTCACATCAAACCGTTGACTAGCAGTAATTCTAGCATGATTGGCGATATTTTGCATCATGTCTTTTTCCTGAACACAATTATTAATTACCTGCGCTAATTCTTGGGGATTATTTGGTGTCACTAAAAAACCATTAATACCATCTTCAACTAACTCCATTGCACCACCAGCTTTAGCAGCAACCACAGGTTTACCGCACAGCATCGCTTCAACAATAACTCTACCAAAAGGTTCAGGTGCAATTGATGTATGAGTAATTAAATTACAAGCTGACATTAATTGAGGAATATCTTCACAAAAACCTAAAAATTTCACTCTATTTTCTAAATTTAAAGCTTTTACTTTTTCGTGTAATTCTTTAACATATTCATTTTCACCAAACAAAGCATCACCAACTAAAATGACCGTGACATTTTCTGGACATTCTGCAAGAGCATTAATTAAAATATGTTGACCTTTCCAGGGAGCAAGACGGCTAAAATGTCCAACCACAAATTTTTCTGCTAACCCTAATTTTTGCCTTAAAATTTGAGCATCATTTTCAGAAAGTTCATAATTTTGAAGTTCAAAACCATTATAGACAACTTCAATAATATCTGGTTTTCCTCCAGCTTGAATAAATGCAGTTTTACTAGCTTGGGAATTAGCAATTACTAAAGATGAAAAACGATTAATTAAAGTAAGAGCGACCCGCAGATTAGTTTTACTAAAATGTTCTGTAGATAGAATATCATGTAAATGATAAACCAAAGGACGACGAGCAAAAAAACTCGCTAAAGCACCGACAACCAAAGCTTTTTGAGTATTAGCGTAAATTAAATCATATTGCTTTGCGCGTGTAACTACTTTATTAATTAAAGGTGTGAGTTTTCCTAAACTAGCTAATGCTGTAAGTAAACTACTTTCTTTTCTAACATTAATAGCTTGAGTGGCTAAAACCTCTACAGGAATATGATTAGTTTCCAGTAACTTTCTAAAATCACCATCTGCAAATAAACCAACCAAAGAAGTATGAGCGTAGGGTTTAACGATATCTAACAAACATAACTCAGCACCACCAGGTTTACCACTTTGATCCAAAAACAAAACCTTCATAAACATCTTCCTTCATCTGCGTTTATCTGCGTTTATCTGCGTTTAATTTATCAATTCTTTTCAGCTAAAATAACTTGCCGTACTTTTTGAGCAATATTAGTCCAGTCATAATTTTTAACTGTATAATTACGACATTCTTCTCTAGAAGGTAAAGCAATTTTTCTTAACATTACTTGTTCTAATTTTTCAGCAATGCTTTCAGCAGTGGTAGAATTAGTAATTAAATCTGGTGTAAATTCTTGTAAAATTTCTGGCATTCCCCCTACAGGTGTGCATAAAACCGGAGTACCACAAGCTAAAGATTCAACAATTGCTAAACCAAAACCTTCAAAAGATTGACTAGGCATTACTGTTAAATTAGCAGCTTGATAAGCAATTGGTAAATGTTCATCAGGTAAAAAACCTAAGAATTTAACGTTGTTTTCTAGTCCTAGTTCTCTAACTTGTTGTTGTAGTAAATTTTGAATATGTCCACGACCGGCAATAGCTAACCAAATATCAGGAATTTTGGGTTTAATTGTGGCTATTGCTTGTAATAATTTGTCAATTCCCATGCGATAAACTAAACGACGGGAGGTAAATAATATCGGTCTGTCAGTTGGCCAACCTAGTTTTTTTCTGGCATCGAGACGGGATAAATTATATTGAAAGTGATTAATATCTACTCCACCGGGGATAATATGGATTTTCTCCCAAGGAACTTGATATTGTTGATGTAAAATATTACCGAAAGCTTTACTGAGAACAATGAAGCGATCGCAACGATTATAAGTATTTTTTTCTATTAACTGTTGCTTCATCCAAATACTCAATTTTTTATCTACTACTTCTTCCTGACTTTCAGAAGCCCAAGGACCATGAAAATTAAAAGTAATAGGTACTTCTTTTGGTAAAAGATCCAAAATCGGAAAACTATATAATGCAAAATGTAGATTAATTGCATCAGGTTGATCTAATCTTGTTTTTTGGAAGTTAGTACGAATTGACCATAATCTTTCCCAAATACGACTATCTGGAGATGCTAAATTATTTAATTTAATTGGTACATTTTTTTCCTCTGGTAAACCAACTCCACATAATTCTATCCGGTCTTGATTGATAGCTAATTTATGAGTTAGTTCATAAATATACCTTTCCAACCCTCCTGGTGTTTTGGGAAACCAACCTGTTCCCAAGGTGAGGATAGATGCTGATGCTAAAGTTTTTTTGTTACCTTCCACCTAATTATCTCCTTGACTTCCGCACAAGATGAAACTGACTCCTGACTCCATACCTTGATATTTAAGTCTGAACCAATACAATTCTCACAATTGATGATTACAAACATCAATGAACTAACCTGGAAATCCGGTTAAAAAATTATCAATCCATCTGTTTATTAAATAAACTAATTTTATATCTAGAGCTTTTACTGTACATAGGAGTTGGAAATTTTACGTTTTCATTATTTACAAATTATTTTACTGATAATAAATGTTACTTTTGTAATTAGTCTCTGACAGCAGATGAAGAAAGGTAAAAATAGTAAACATTTCATTTTTTCCTTTGATAATTACCTATTCACCTTTTAGAATTCAGCATTTTCTCAATGATTGGATCTATCCCTGGACTGAAATTTTTACCAATCCTGTATCATAATTAACTGGGTTAGCCATGCAATGAAAGTTCTATACCAAAAAATAGAAATAAATATAAATTTAGACAGATTTTACCCAGGATATAAAATATATATTTTTTTGATAAAGTTTTGATGAAATTACCTGGAAAATAACATTTATTTGTTAGGTTGTTTATGTTTAGTGTTCATAATGAGTGTGTATATTGTCTACTCTACGTTTATTGGACATGGCACAACATATCAAAATAGCAAAAGCATATTAATGTTAATTGGCAATATGCAACCATCGCAATTCCATGAAAAACAGATTCACTTCACAAATTAAAAAAATCCGTCAACCACTTAATCAAGTTATTAATAATTTACTTCAGAATAGATATTGGCGGAAAAATATAGCTTTCAAAGGTTTATTGGCTTTAACTTTGAGCTTAGTGGTGATATTCGCAGTCATGACAATTGAAAATGCCACCACTCAAACAGCTACAGCAGGTGCATTTACTTATGAAACTTCTTGGCTTGGGAATACTATTGGTAAAGGAAAATTGCGGGTACAAAACAATATAGAGGCAATGTATGTAACAGAAAATGGTCAGATTTATACTAATAGCATTTGGGACGAAGCTGGAGGAGAAGCGGGAATATATAAAGATGGTAAAGTTATAGGTTTCCTGGAAGACCTTCACGGTTGGTATCGTCTTGGTGGTAAAGCAGTGACAGCCAATAGCAAATATATTTATGTTGCTATGAGTCAGGGAGCAATGGGTAATGAAAAAGAAGGTTCTCCACCACAAGGTAAAACTTGGTATTGCGTGAGACGCTATAATTTAGCGGGAAAACCTGTACCTTTTGCTGGTGGAAATGGCTGGGATAAAAGTATGTTCATTATCAGTGAAAAAGGTGAAGTCACTGGTTTAGCAACTGTTGGTAATAAGTTATTTGTCAGTAATGCAGATGCCAACATTGTGCGGATTTTAAATACAGAAACAATGCAGGAAATGGGCAAATTTGCTGTTACAAATCCTGGAGGAATAGCTATTGATCCACGGGGAACTTTATGGATTATTCAAAATAAAAAAGGTAATACCGCTGGTAAAATTGTTCATTATGACCAAACGGGTAAAAAATTACCCCAACAAATTGGAGATGTTGTTGATCCAACAGCGATCGCCATTTATAAACAAGATAGATTATTAGTAGCAGAAAATGGTATCCGTCAACAGGTACTAATTTACAACATCAAAAATAAACCTGTACAGGTAGGAACTTTCGGCGCTAAAAATGGCATTTATAGTGGTGTTCCTGGGGAAGTTGGCAATTTAAAACTCTATGGTATTACAGCCGTTGGAGCAGATAGCGCAGGTAATCTATATATCAATAATAATGGCTTCAATAGATCAGGAACTGATTTAAGAAAATTTTCCTCATCTGGAAAACTACAATGGCAATTACTCGGTTTAATATTTGTTGATAATGCCGATACTGACCCCAAAAGCGATGGTGTAAATCTCTTCACCAAACATGAAGAATATTTGATAGATTACAGTAAACCTGCTGGTAAAAAATGGACTTATAAAGCCTACACTTTGAATCCTTTCAAATATCCTCAAGATCCTCGTTTACACACATCCCCAGATGGTCCCATTTTCCGCCGTATTCAAGGCAAGCCTTTTCTATTTCTTACAGATATGTTTGGCGGCTTTTTGCAAATTTATCGTTTTCAACCAAACACAGATGGTAAAATTGCTATTCCTGCGGGACTGTTTGTGGGAACTAATGATCAAGGTAAAGCAATAAACGGTAATTGGCCTCCACATCAACCAACTAAAGGAGAATGGATCTGGCGAGATAAAAATGGTAATGGTGCATTTGATCAAAATGAATATGATAGCAGTGAAGATTATCCTTTCATTGGCGGTTGGTGGGTAGATACTAAAGGTGATGTTTGGAAAACTTTGCGAACTAAAGATGGTATTCGCCATTATCCTTTACAGGGTTTAGATAGCAAAGGAAACCCAATTTATACCTATAGTTCTATGCAAAAGCAAAAGACTCCTAGCATTTTTGGAGATTTGCGGAGGATTGAATATTTCCCCGAAACAGATACTATGTATTTGTCAGGTTTTACCTTAGATCATCCTTCTGTTGGTGATGATACGGGAGTTGTCGGCTCAGAAATTGCCCGTTTTGATAATTGGAGTCAAGGAAACCGCACTCCTAGATGGCGAACTGTAGTTCCCTATGACAACACTGGTAAACGAGAAATTTCTACCGCAGCTATGAGTGTAGCTGGAAATTATGTGTTTGCGGTGACAGTCAAAACAGCAGAAGTCTATGTTTACAACGCTGCTACAGGAAAACTTGTACACAAATTTGGTCCAGGTCCGGAAGTCGGTAAAGAAAGTGGCTGGGTGGATATCCCCCACGGTATTCGGGCTTTTCGCCGTGCTAATGGTGAATATTTAGTGTTTGTGGAAGAAAATTTATATGGAAAGGTGATTATTTATCGTTTCCGAAGTTAACAGAAATTCAATAGGAGGAACGACATTTATTATATTCAGTCCAGCTAATTATTTATAGTATAGCTGGGCTGGTTGATCATTGATTTTTGCCAATTACCAATTACCATACTGAAATTTTTATGTTTAATTATGTTGACCTAATTGTGAGACTACTTACTAAATTTGCATTTAATGTAAATAGTATATAGTATAACATTTTTGTTGAGTGTTCAAAAATGGAATCTTCATATTAATATGGCAAATTTACTAAATCAATAAATATAGCTAACCTTAGATCAATATGATGATAATTACTGGGGGCAAATACAAAGATTTTTTCAAGTTGGTAATTATTGTTTGAGAAATAATGATGGCTATAAAAATGTTTACTTATAGCTATTTATCATTTGTGCCAAAAATATTACACCAAAGGTATAGAGAGGAAAAAATATGCAGAAAACAACCTTGATGCAATTACAAAAACTAATTCCTACAAATTTGTTAAATCAAATTCAATATATCCATGCCAGTTTACTTTCACAATGGATTTTGCACTGGGGAAGTCAACCCCTAAAATTTAGTGAAGCATCAGCAATGGTTTTTTCTCCCCATCAAGATGATGAAACTTTCGGTTGTGGTGGAATGATCGCCCAGAAACGACAACAAGGAATAACAGTAGCTGTCACGTTTTTAACCGATGGACGTGGTTCACATGGAACAGATCCAAATATTCAAAATCAAATCATCCAAATTCGTAAAGAAGAGTCTTTAAAAGCATTAGGTATTTTGGGAGTGCAGCCTTCAGAAATTCACTTTTTGGATAAGCAAGATGGCACTTTACCAGATTTAAATTCGTCAGAAAGACAACAGACAATAGAGCAGATTTCTAACCTGCTAAAACATTATCAACCAGGAGAAGTTTATGTTCCGCACCGTAAAGATTGCCATAAAGATCATGAAGCTACATATTACTTAGTTAAAGAAGCGATCGCTCACAGTAAAATTAAAGTAGAACTGCTACAGTATCCTATCTGGGTATTTTGGAGAGCGCCATTATTTATCCTCCTGAAATTAAAGGATATTACAGCAGCTTATAGACTCTCAATCACATCAGTACAACAACAGAAAAAAACAGCGATCGCTGCCTATCCTTCCCAAATAAAAAACTTACCTCGTGGCTTTATTAAACGATTCTTACATTCAGAAGAAATCTTCTTTAAAGCTGAATCTTAGCTAAGACTTACGCAAAAATACTCACACTCTAATTACCATCTATTGTCTGTCTCCTCCGTAGTAAGTTTTTACCTTACTCATGCGTAAGTTATGTTACCCATAAATCATCATTTTTGCTAAAAACAATTGCCGTGGAGAAAAATTAATGAGAATCCTACACATTACAAACCATGTCCAAAAAATAGGTAACGGAATAGTTAATGTAGCAGTAGACTTAGCCTGTTTACAAGCCAAAAAAGGTCTTGAAGTTGCTGTTGCTTCAGCAGGGGGAGAATACGAAACATTATTAACAAATCATGGTATTTGTCACTTTCAATTAGATCAATCACGCACACCAGGAAACATCATCAAAGCAGCTTGGCGCTATCAAGAAATCATCAAAGAATTTCAACCAGATATTGTCCATGCCCACATGATGACAGGAGTTGTACTCGCAGGAATTTTCAGAAATAGTGGTGAATATAGTTTAGTTTCCACTGTACATAATGAATTTCAACGTAGTGCAGTATTAATGGGATTAGCAGATCGGGTAATTGCCGTTAGTCATGCAGTTGCTGATTCCATGATCCGCCGTGGTATCCCAGCCAAAAAATTGCGCGTAGTTGCTAACGGTACTTTAGGCAGTCCTCGACATAGAAAAATTCAAGATTACCAACCCCTGAAACTGCATCATCCAGCCATCACCACAGTAGCAGGAATGTATACCCGTAAAGGCATTGGTGACTTAATTGCAGCCTTCAGCCTCATCGCTCAAGATTTTCCCCAAGCCCATCTTTATTTAGTAGGAGATGGACCTGATCGTGCTATGTTTGAAAGCATGGTTTCAAGCTGCGAGGAACTACGTCAACGCATTCATTTTGAAGGTTTCCAACCAGAACCTCAACGGTATATGTTATCCACAGATATCTTTGTTCTCGCTTCACACTGTGAATCATTTGGTTTAGTTTTAACAGAAGCACGAGAAGCCGGTTGTGCAATTGTCGCTAGTGATGTAGACGGCATTCCAGAGACTTTAGATCATCGTCAGGCTGGTATCCTAGTACCACCCAAAGATAGCCAAACCTTGGCTAATGCTTTGACACAATTACTCAGCGATCGCAAACAATTACAAAACTGGAAATTACGCGCCAAACAAAATCTAGAAAGATTTAGCGCCGTGCGGGTAAGTGAAGAAACATTGACTATATATCGTGAATTAACCCATAAATACAACATCATCACCGCCATGAAAACCAGAGAATTCGTAGTAGGTAAATAGCCATCATCAACTGCGTACAAATCTACCCACCTATCCCCTATTCTATATATCAATCATTTCCTTTTGGCTGAGATACATAGCAATTCCTTTCTCATAATAAGCAGCCTCATTGATAAAAATAGGATAAACAGTAGACTCTCCCTCATAAAGAATTTCTTTGTTTTCAAAAGTTAGAAAAATTGGATCACCAGGATGCAGAGGTTCATAATCCCGAAATTGAAGATGGGGGTGAATCATAGCTTGAATCTCCCCATTTTCATTTCTAGGGTAATCAACTGCACCAAGAGATTGATAAAGTGTCAACGTATTCTTAGTTGGCGTAACTTTACCTTGGTTATAATCTTCAAAATAGTCCAACACAGCATAAATAAGTTGCTCTGTTTGTTGAAACAATTCCGCATTTAAAATACCTTGAGCTACAGCACCGACCTCTATAGCAAAACCCAAATCACTTAAAGAACGGAGAAAACCACTATTTCTAGGTTGCTGATGACTATAGACTTTTACCAAAGGATTAATTGCACTCAAATTAGCCGCCAACTTCAGTAATAAGGGGTGCATATTACCCAGAATAATACATAATCCCATGTTAGCGGTAGTTGTATGTAAATCAATAATTACATCTACCAAATCCTGATTTTGTGGTTGCAATATCTGTTGAATTTCCCTAGCTCTTAATTCCTCATAGCTAGAAGTTTTGTCATCTAGTAAATTCTGTCCAGTAAAGCAACGATTTAAATCTTTGTCGATGTATCTTCTTCTAGCGGCAATAGCTTTGGGATTACCAAGTAATGAAAAAGTTTCAAAATTTTCTTTCTTGATTAAATCTGGATATTTTTGAAATTTTTTAACCAGATAAACTCCTATTAATTCATTACCGTGACTTCCCCCCACAATTGCCACCCGATTGATTTGATTCATAATCACCTCATATATACGAAAAACTGCCAAAAAGCCGCTTTATTATAAATTAAATTAACCCTAATTAATATTAGTTAATCAGGAGCATTTTGGTAATAAAACATAGCAATGATTATATATCATTACGCTATCAAATTCCCGACTTCTCTAATTCTCTAAGAAATCGGGAATCTTTTTGTTCACTAGAGAAACTTTGGGTTCTCTCCTTTGCGGACTGCTGAATGCTGGCCAGATTAACTATATCTTCATTCCCTGATGTCGATAGTATTTATGTGCTGCCATAGCCATAGCCAAAAAACCCCACATAATCATACCTGAAACACTTAACATCCCACTATAGATAATCAACTGAGCGCAGGAACTGATACCAATAGCACGAGACGCACTGACAAAACTATCAAACTGACCTTCAGTATACTGACTAACACTGACAAGTATCAAGATCAAACCGCCAACATAGGGTATAGCACCGAACCAACCCAAAGTAAAAAACATATCTAAGATGCCACTGTCAATGACAACAACCTCAATTTGTCCAGTTTTTTCATTAACTTTCCATGTATTTCCTAAACCACTACCAAGACCAGTAGAAAGGGCTAAATTGAGACTGCGCTCATAAGTTGCTGATCGATCCTGAAAACTACTATCTTTTTCCAGATTAGAAAAACTTTCTAAACGAGTAGTCACGACTTTAGAGATAGGTTCAATAGTTACCAATGGTACTACACACATAGCCATCACTAAAATGATCATAATTAAGCGCATTTGAATCCGCGCCTTCACAGAACCCAAAATTATAATTATCCCTAATAACCAGCCACCCCAATTAGTACGTACTTGCGAAAGTAAAAATGACAAATATCCAGCTGCTGAGGCAGGAAAAATTAATGGACCAGAACTGGTAAATAATAATAACAAACCAGCTTGCATAACTGAACCAAATGGACCAGATGAGTGCAGCGTACTCCAAACCCTCATACCAAAAGGTACAGGATCTCCTGCACTGGTAAACATTTTTGATTCTATTAGCCAATATCTGTCCCACTCAGGAGCAACCACAAATTGATAGATACCATAGGCTCCTAATATTAAAACACCCCATAAAAATACCCGTTGAATGTGCTGACGATAGCTGGGATAATCTCGCCAATTCATAAATAGGTGAAAAGCGAAGATAATGGGACTCAACCAATCCAGAAAACCGCGGATAACAGAAATTGGTTGATTGAAAATTAAACCGATCAAACACCCATAAAAAACCCCAATAAAACCTAAAACAAAAGGTAAACCGCCTTGATGAACAGCACGAGGTAAATGTTTGATAAAAGTAGCAATAGTGACAAATACCACCAAGTATGGTGCAACCAGCATTTGACGGGTGGGGTCCCAACCAATTCGATAGTCAACTAAACGAGTTAGAAAAGGTGTGAGAAACCAGATCCACCAAGTAAAGCCGATGTAGAGAATGGGATGACGCAAGTATAAAAATACAGCTACCAGTAAAGAGGTGGCGGGAAAAACTAAGCGTAACAAGCCAGCAGCACCGCCAAAATAGCAAGTTGCTATGAGCAAGAGAAAGCCAGCAATGACTATCCAACTCTGTGCTGCTCTTTTTTCTGGAGAATAGTTTGATTGTAAAAAACTATTGAAAAGTATTTGTTTGGAAATCACTTTTTTGGGAATGGGTAATTTTATTGAATTATGAATTTTGAATTCTGAATTCTCAATTGATTTGTTTGCCATCCTTGCCATCGTCCCCGCCAAGATGCTTGCAATTTTTTATTCATAATTGTGCCTTGACTGGGGAAAAATCTCAGCCATTGAACTAGTCCTATATTTTCCCTTGTACCTATGAATATTGCCCAGAATAAAAAGACAATCCGGCGTAAAGGGGATAGATGTTCTAATAAAACTAGAGTTTCATTATGAACTAAGTTAGTAAAGGCAATTTCATTAAAATTTTCGCGCTGGTCTTCATCAAAACGTTGGGCTGGATAGTGGTCTACGGCAACACTAGGATCATAAATAATTTTCCAACCTGCTCGCTTGAGAGTCAAGGTAAATGCCATTTCAAAATGTACCTGTGCGCCAGTACCTCGCATCCTTTGATCAAATCGTAAATTCCCCATTGCCTGGGTGCGAAAACTCATATTTACACCCTTGAGGATATCAACTTCACGGGGTTTTCCTATTCCTAAATGATGGTTGCCAATTACTCGCCCAAACCACTGTAAACGGCCAACTGTTAAGCAGGAACCGTCTTCTATCTTTTCGCCTTGGTGTATCCAGTCACGTCCACCTACACCACCTATGCAACCATCGCTTTGAAAGTGAGCAGTGATTTTTTCTAGCCAGTCAGGATGGGGAGCAGCATCATCATCAGTAATGGAAAGAATGTCTCCCTCTACTGCTGCTAGTCCGGCGTTGAGAGCGGCTACTACTCCCGGTTGTGTGACTGTGACAATTTGCAATGGTAGGTTGTGGGGGTGAAATTCCCTCAAGAATTGCCAAGTTTCGGTATCTGTATCCCGGACTACTACAATTACCTGAGCAACTGGTTTAGTTTGGGCTTGCAGTGCGGTAAGGCAGCGTGATAGGTCTTGAGGACGGCGATAGGTGGGGATGAGAACTGTGTTCCTCATTTTTGATTAACTCTGCAAATAAATCTAAATAGGTTTGTGCCATCATTGTCCAGCTATGTTGTTCAGCAACTGTGCGAGCTGCTTTACCCATTTGCTGACATAGTGAATCATCTTGTAAAGATAACAAGGCGGAAGCTAAAGCATTTATGTCGTCTGTATCAGGTAAAATAATTCCCGCTTCTGGTGTGACTAATTCCGCACCTCCTGTAGCAGCAGCAGTGATGACAGGTAAGCCGGAAGCTAATGCTTCTAACAACACAAGACTGCAAGCTTCATATCGTGAAGGAAAAACAAAGAAATCTACAGCCCGCATCATCTCGGCTATATCTCGTCGATATCCCAAAAAATGTACTCGTTCAGTGATGCTCAAAGCATTTGCTAATTCTGGAAAGGGACTACCTTCTGTTTTTCCTACTACAGCTAGATGTAAATTGGGAACTTGTACTAAGGCTTGCAGAATTGAATCTAAGTTTTTTCTAGTTGTGCGAATGTCTCCAGCAAATAAGGCTAAAGTTACATTTTCTGGTAAACCCAATTTTTGCCGAGAAGTCACACCGGGAGAAAATTCTTGTAAGTCAACTCCATTAACAATAATGCGAATTTTGTCGCGGGGTACACCAATATTAACTAATTCATCAGCTACTTTTGTAGATACGGCAATCACAACTTTTGTTTGCTGGAAGGCTTGTTTTTCCCAATAGGAATTGAGTGCAGTATATAGCCACTGATATAAACCATATAAATCTCGACGTTGCCGGGAAATATGTACAGGCGATCGCCACCAGGAACTATGAACAAAATGCACGGCATTTACATCAGTAGCACCTTTAGTAATTGCACCATTGACTTTAATTAAATCAACTTCCTGCCGATGTTTTCGCAACCACTCGCCGCTTTTTTGAGCAAACACGAAATTGCGAATAAATTCACTGTTATATCTATTGACGGGAATCTTAATCCAATTTACCAGGCTATTTTCTTCTAGTTCAGGTGCTATTTCACTGGCTAATAACGTCAAATGATGACCACGACGAATTGCTTCTAGAGCAACTTCATAATTTACTCGTCCCTGACCATCACCTTTTCTGATTTTATGAGTAACAATGCAAAGTTTCACTCATTACCTCTCTATTTTATAAATTTCTCACCGATAAAAAATAAGTCAATATTTAGTAAACACTTAGTAATTTATTAGTTAATATTTGCGGTGTAAAACTCAGAGCAAGTGCTATTAAAGTCCGCAAATTAAATCTTTGTTCCTGTAAGGCTTGCCAAAAATAAGAACGTGCTGCTGTGGTTTGTTGATCTAACATCAAGCCAATTCCTAAAGTTGTATGTGCTTCTAACCATAGCTTTCTAAAATGTGAATGAAACTGCTGTAAACGTATATCTTCCATAAAGACTTTGTAACAGAAAATTTCACTTTTAGCTTTGCGAATTTTTGCCTGTATATTGCGTCTACCACTGAGCATGGTATCTGTTTGCTCATGCTCACGATAATAGGTCAATTTTTCTGGACAATAGTAAACACCATACCCTGATATACAACACAAGTAAGTTAAATATAAATCCCACATTCCCCCAACTTCTGAAGGAATGCTATCCCAATTAATCAAACCATTACGAATTACACAAGCTGCTGCTGTAGCTATACTTTTATCAACTAAACCAATTTTTTGAAACTCCTGATGAATTCCTAAAGCGATTTGATCACGCTTGTAGCTGCGTGAATTTTCTTCAGTTGCAGCATGATCAATTTCACTCTGAGCATTGATAATATATTGGTCACAAAAAGCTAGAATTAAATCAGAATTTGCTTCTAGATGTGGTACAAGTTTGGCTAGAAAATCTTGATGCCACATATCATCATCATGGAGACTAGCTACATATTTTCCTTTTGCCATTTTAAAGGCATTGATCTGATTATTTAGCATCCCCACATTTTCTGGATGTCGCCAAAATTTAATGCGTGGATCAGCAAAAGATTCAACTAAACTTTGAGTATTTTCAGGACTACAATTATCAGAAACAATAATTTCAATGTTTTGATAAGTTTGTTTAATTGCGCTATAAATTGCTTGTTTTAGGTATTCTAGTCGGTTATAAGTAGGGATGATAATGCTAACTAGAGGTTCAGGTAATTTATCATTAATAAACATCATTTCAACTCATTATATTGGCAACAGTGAAAGGAAAGAAATAACCGCAAATAAGATCCAATTGTTTAAGGTTTTTAATTAGCAATTGATAACTGTAAAATTCCCTAAAGATAATAATTTCTCTTCAGGCTGTTACCAAAGTTACGAATTTATTTTCCTGAGTTAATGGCTGTTGGTAAATTGTTTCCAAGAAACGTAATGCAGTCGGCACTGGACTGTAATTTTCAATTGCCCATATTCTTCCTTCTAAAGCAATTCTTTCTAAAATTCCTGGATCATCAGCTATTCTATCTATAGCAGCTTGTACGTTGTCTAAATCTATGCCAATATAATGCCGCCAATTTTCAGGCATTACAGGAAGACAAATCCCATATTTCTCAAAATCCAAATGAAAAGTAGTACATCCCGCTGCTAATGACTCCCAAAATCGCCAACTATCCCACTGTACAATTGTGTTAGATTTTAATCGTAAATTACTGAGAAGATGCTTACCCATACGATTCATGAAATTGCCAGGATTCTGAGGCCAACTAGGAATAAAAAAGCCTCCAAAACAAGCACAGGCAGTTGCATTTTTGAGGCGGTTGTAATAAGTTGGATAATGCCTTTTACCTGTTTGCAACCATTGTAATTCATGATATGCTTCCGCTGAACGTTCATGAGGATTATCAATACTATTATCAATTTCCAAAAGATTACTAATTTGGGGTATGAATAAACTAGAACTGATATTCCTAACTGGATGACCTTTTTTCCAATGCCTAAAATTAATCAGAATCTGCTTTTTTCGTTGATCAAAATTGGGGGGTTCCTTAAGTTCTTGTAAAATGCGATTACTCAAACCAAAAGCCCAAGGATAAAAATTATCTCCATATTTTAGTTTACGGTTATAATGAGTGCGAAAGATCAAATCAAACTGCTTAAATTCTGGTCTTTGAATGTATGTCTTGTCATTATCCTCTCCATCCAAATAAACAGTTATATATTGACGTTTGCGGTGAAATAAATTCTCAGGTAAATCATAATTAATATTAAACCAATTGTTTGCCAAAACTACAAGAGAACAATCATCGGGTGTAATATCTGGTTGATAACGAAATAAATATTTTTCTTCTTCAGTTGACTCTTGCCAGTAGTTGACATTAGAAAAAAATGATATCCCCAGTTCCCGAAAACCTTCTGCTAAACAAATAAACAAATGTTGAAACTTATCGCCTGAATTAATTTCTTCTCTGGGGTCACAGAAAAAATATACTTTGCCATTAAATTTATCTGGAAGATTGCTAATCATGTTTCTCCTATTGATTTAGTTAATTTTTTTGACATAAACTCAAGATAATTGGATAATTTATTATGAATTTATCCTCATCTGTTATCTCACTTCATTTTGGATTTGATAATATTTCCAAAATTTACCACGTTGTTTTAGTAATTCTTGATATATGCCTTGTTCCACAATTTTTCCTTGTTCAATCACTACCACTTTATCTGCTTTGGAAATTGTAGAAAGTCGATGGGCAATCACAATTACTGTTCGACCTATGGTAAATTTATCTAACAATTCTTGAATTACTTGCTCTGTGATTGAATCTAAAGCACTGGTTGGTTCGTCTAAAATCAAAATTTCTGGATTTCTTACCAAAGCACGAGCAATAACAATCCTCTGTTGTTGTCCTCCAGATAATTGAATACCATCAGCACCGATTAGGGTATCAAAGCCTTGAGGCAATTTTTCGATAAATTCTAGAGCATTTGCTAGACGTGCAGCTTCTATAATTTCTGCCTCAGTTGCTGCTGATGTTCCATAGGAAATATTGTTGCGAATGGAAGTATTGAAAATAAATGTTTTTTGACTAACTATCGCCATTTTGCGGCGCAGAGATTCAATTTCAAATTCCCTTAAATTTACTCCATCTATCAGAATTCTTCCGTCTATTGGCTCGTAAAATCTGGCAATTAAATCAGCAAGTGTTGTTTTACCACCACCAGATGCACCAACTAAGGCAATCATTTTCCCTTTTTCAATCGTCAGCGTAATATCTTTGAGTACCAGATTATTAGGTTCATAACCAAAATTCACAGCTATGATATCTATAACTCGCTGTAATCCATTAAACTGAAGATGTCCATTTTGGAAGTAAATTTTATCATCTGTTTTTAAGATATCCTTGATATTTTCTACCGCCCCGGCTTGGGTACTTAAAAAAGCTATCACGCCATTCAAATCCTGAGTCATTGGCACGATGCGAAACAGCACAAAGAAGAAAGTTAATAAGGTAGAAACTTGCATTAATCCTGTCACTAATGCCACACAAATCAGAGTGACCAGAATCATGGTAGCTATACTTTCTGCCAAAGGTCTAACTAGCAGAGAAATCCAATAAACTCTCTTCCAAGCCTTAACTATATTGCCACTGGCTTGATTATATCGTTGCCGTTCAAATTCTTGAGTATAAAAAGCATGAACTGTGCGTATACCTTCGATAAATTCTAACGCCCTAGAAGTAAAATGATCATTATCCTTTGTAATTTGAAAACTACGTTCTCTAATTTGTTTGTTTAATGTTGATAATGCTACTGCTAAAAGACCAAACAACAAAACAGAAATTATTGAAAGTTGCCATGACAGGACAAACAATGAAATTGAATAAACTGTTAGAGTTAAAGTTCTGGTGACTAAAAAAGCCATCCCGCCAAAAATTTGTCTAATCCTCTCCATTTCATTGGTGAGAGTATTAATTAATTCTCCAGAGCTTTTTTTGCCAAAATAACTCAGGCTTTGAGCCGCTAATTGTTCAAAAATTCGTTTACGGAGATTATCGACTAAATTTATTTCACTAAACTGGATACAAATGTGTCCTAGATAGTTTAATGATGCACGTATACAGGTGGTGATGATGATTAAAGCCGATACTCGATATAACCGCTCTGTTGCTGAACCATTAATTCCTAAAATCACAATATCAAACCAGTCAATTCCTGTTTTCACAGGTTCAGCACTAGGAGTAGTTAAGCTTTGTAGAAAAACTAGCAAAAAACCTAAGCCAAACCCTTCAAAACTGGCGGCTAAAGTTGAAAAAACTATAGCTAAAATTGCTGTCAATCGAAAATGTTTAAATTCTCGTAATATTAAATGATAATTTTGACCAAAACTCGTAGCTTTGAAGATTTTTAATATTGCTGTAGGAAATTTGAGATACATAAAAATTCGGGAAGATAATTTTCAGAATTAAGTGCAGTCGAGCAAAAGAAATGCAATATCCTTACATGGGAGCGCGACGGATAAAACGACCAACAGCAGAACCAAATATAATTTCAAATTGTTGCCAGAGAACTTTCGCTGTTGAATACAACTTAATAGGAGTTTGGCTATGTCGCCAATACAATTTATCAGTTATAGTAGGAGAGCTACCTTCTAAAGCACTGATGATCAGTTTCTTGCGCCAAGGTTTAACATTTGGTACGGTGGCGTGAGACATAATAGTACCACCAGGAATAAAATCCATTCCATCAGGTCCAACGGTACTTAAAGGATAAGTATTCAGCATCAATGCTAAGTTTAGATAAGTTTGGTCTCCATAAATATAGGGGTATTGAGAAAAGGTTTTATCGGCATAAAGATCCTCTAAATTGGCATATCCTGACATCTCACCCAGTTCTTCTAATTGCTGCCAAATTGTTAGGATAGATTTGTAGTTTTTATGGACACCAATAAAGCCACTATTGTAGTGATAATCTAACTCACGTTCACATATCAGCCCGTTGTTTTGAGCAAATTCTTTCCATGCTAAACGTTTGGGATGATTTGCAGGAACAAGATACCAAGAGTCACCACAAAGAGCAATTCCTCGACTCACCCAATTTTCGTAGAAATCCCACCTACACTTATTGACAATATCAGGATCAAAGTAAAATAAAGCATCAATATCTGGACAATAGCTTTCCCATAATTGGGACATAAAATCAGGCTTATAAAAACCTAGATGCTTTCGGGTTGTTAGCTGCACAAAACGGATAGCGCAACCCTCAGAGACAGAAAATTCTTGATAACCATTTCCTGCTTTGAGAGGTTTAGCCCAAGGTGGCAAATTACCACGATAACCAGCCCAACATATTCCTCGAAACCCTTTGTGATATAAGGAATTTACTAAAGCTCCTACACCATAGTGGTAGTCTTTTTCAAATACAGTACAAATTGCTGTTTTCATGGTGCTAATTATTTTTAACTAATGTACATAATTCCTGGGTTTAGATATCAAAACAGGAAATAACAATCTTCAGTTAGATAAATATTGAACGTTTTTTTTCCTTGAAGTTTTCATTGGGTTTGGAAAAGGGTTAATGAGTCAGGGTTAAAGGTTTTTTTATCCTTTCCCCTTGAACTACAAAACCCGATAAGTATTGGACTAGGATAGAAAAATATCTCATTATCCTAGTTTGTATTTCCTGGGATTTATGACAATCTCGCCGGGTTAAATTTAGCATCTATCTGCCATGAGTTTATGACTTCAGGTAGCGCATCTAAATGTTGCATTTGTGCTTCTATACTTAGATTTACTACATCTTCTAAACACCATGATTGATACCTAATCAAACTCATTTCACCGCGCAAAATGTTGAATAATTTAGGCAAATTATCTAGACTGTATTTACGCATCCATAAACCCAGTGGTGTAATAGTATGTTTTCTAGTTGCACCAAATTTGTAGGCTCGAAATAGTTTACCTTTTTCTCCAATATGCCAATCATAGGAAAATATGAACTTTGGTGATTGAAGCCACATTAATATAATTAATCCCATCATTAAAGGACTAACTAATAGCAGCAAAATTAACGCCAAAACCCAGTCAATTACTCTTTGTATAACCCTAAATATTTGATTTTTTGGTTTTGGTAATTGATTTTTAAAAGGTAGACGGAGGAATATTGGCTTATTAGCTTGCTCACAGGCATCTGCCCAAAATCTCAGCGCAGCATCACCTAATTGTGGCTCGATAGTTACCAAACTAACCGAAGAATGTTTTAAACAATCTACTAATAATTGTTTATTCTCTAGTGAAGGTAAATATGGCTCTTGCAAATTTCCAGGAGACTTCACCAATAGCTGACCCCTACGCCACTTAAGTGTGCAGTATTGCGAGTGATAATTTTGGGGCTGTTGGGGTATAGTGCTGAGTTCTTGTAAATTGGGAACAATGGAAGTTGTCATAGGTCTTTGCATTTATACAGTAGCCAATTACTGAACTGAAAATAGGAGTTCACATTTGTGCAATTCTGTAGATTTGAAGATGTACAGAAAGCAACAAGAAGAGTTAAGCAAGCCGCAATTAAGATAAATGGTGAGTGAGGAAACTTGGTATTTTCTCTGGATATATCTAGAGATAAATTTCCTTTGGGAATCATCGCTACCTTAATTTAGTTTAAGGTACTTAATCCTGATGTAGCTATCACCAAAAATTACAAAAGTCCTCTACTCTTAGCCTTTTGACTTTTAGTTTTATCCTCATTTTCTAGAATATAAGAAGGAGGAGCATTCACTAAGGATTAAATCAATTCTTTATTTAGTCTTTATTTAGTCTTTAAATAGATTTTCACAAAATATTAAGTTTTGATAAATTAAAATTTTTTCAGGGCAGCATGAAAGAAAGTTACACTCAATATTCAAGAATTGAGTTTTTGGTAATTCATCAAATATCCATACTGGTCTGTTCATGATAAAAGGGAAATGGGAAAGAAAAAAAGGATTGATTAACCTGATTTTCTTTACCCATAACTTTTTCATTTTCATTTAGCCAAATTTTGACTGGAAAATGCACAAATCGAGTATTTTGGAAACAAAATGGAGCAGTGGGAATCATTTGGCTATTTTTCCACAAATTCTGGTAGCACTAATTGTTGTTGTTTAACATAAGGAACATAAGTGCTATCAGAGTTAGATACTCCATTAGCCACAACTCCAATTAGATTTAACTTGCTCAACATGGCTGTTGCCTGGGCTAAATGGTTGCGTGTGACTTTACCAATGCTTGCGACCATGACCACACTCCGACAAGATGAGGCTGTGAGCATAGCATCTACCATACCAATAACTGATGGAGCATCTATGAGTACCAAATCATAGTTTTCTTCAAATGCAGCCATCAATTCCATCATGCGTGGAGAACTCAAAAGATGAGCCGGATCTACAGGTATGGGTCCAGCGGTTAAAATGTCAATATAGGCTGAACCTGAGTATTGAACTCCAATTTGATTAGGAAGGGTGACATCACTAGCTAATAAAGTTGATAAACCTTGTTCATTAGGAAGATTTAACTGTTTGTGTAAGCTAGGATCTCGTAAGTTAGCATCAATTAGCAGGACTTTTTTATGTAAGCGAGCCGCACTCATCGCCAAACCTAAAGTTAAAGCTGACTTACCCTCATCTGGTAATGCTGATGTCACCATTAAAGATTTCAAGTCATTCACACGATGGAGAAGTTCTATGTTTTTATAAATCAAATCTAGTGATTCCCAACGTGGTGGAGATTGTAAGACTTGAATTGTCCAGGGGGCAAGAACTTCGGGTTTACCAAAGGGTAACTTGATAATAGATTCTTTCGGTTTTGCTGGTGGTAATTTGGGAGTGGTTCCCAACAAAGGCAGGGCAACTTGTTTTTCTAATTCCGCAGTAGTGTGTACTGAATCATCCGATGCTTCTCGAATAAAGGCGGCAACACCACCTAACATGAATCCCACTACTGCACCCAACAAAAGATTTTGTTTGAGATCTGGTCCTAATTTTATGCCTTTTTGTGGTTCTTCTACCACTTCCCAATTAAATCCACCTTTGGAAAGTTCCTGACGCAATTGCTGTTCTGCTCTTAACAATTGCTCCATTCTTTCCCGACTAAATTGTAATTGGGGAAGTATGCGATTGTAATAAGCCAAAAGAGAGGGAAAGCGTTTTAATTGCGATCGCAGTTCATTTTCTTTTTGTGCCAAAGTTTGATCACGGGCGCTTAAAGAAACTATATTTGTCTGAGTCTCTACTAATGCACTGGTCAAATTGAGGTCAATTTCCCCAAGTTGTCCTTGTTCGAGAAGATTTTCTCCAAAACTGAATCCAGTGTTAGACTGTCTACCTAAAGTTCTACTGACTTCTTTTTGCAAAAGTTCTTTTTGACTCCGAAGCTGTTCGTTGAGCTTCTGCACACTGGGAGTATCATCAGTAAAACGTAAGCGTTCCTGTGCTAAAGCTAGTTCTGTTTTCTGGATTTCATTAAGTAACCCTTGATAGCGTAAAGACTGACTCAGACGGGAAGAAACCAAGGCATTCTGAGGTGAACGGTTAAGTTGTTGTTGCAAAGACTTTTGCTTTGCTATAGTTTCTTCATATTGAGAACGAGTTGTTTGTCGCTCTTTCTGAATAGTATTTAAGGTTTCCTCAATTGCTTTGGCCTGCAACTCTGGATCAATTAAATTCTGATTGCTGCGAAATCTTTGCAAATTAGCTTCAGATGCGTTCACTTCATCACTAGCTTTTCGTAATTGATCTCTGATAACTTGTAGACCTTTTTGTAAACGTACATCCTGTTGTTCTTTGTTATATTCAACATAAACTTGCCGAATGGCAGTTAACACTTTTTGCGTTTTTTCTGGATCGCTATCGCTATAGTCAACTTGAAATATCTTAGTAGCGATATTATCTTCTGGAGTCTTGATTTGAGTTAAGATTAAGGATTTTCTAATTTCCTGTACAGTGATTGTTGGATATTCTGACTTGAGTTTATCCACTGCTTTTTGGATCAGTCCAGAACTCCGCATTAAGTTAAGCTGTGTTGCAGTGTCTATAACAATGTTAGAATCTGTGAACTGATTTCCTAGCGTGTCTCCTTCTTTTCTGCCTTGATAGTTAGGTTCTACTAACAGTTGCATTGTACTTTGGAAGGTGGGCTTTGTTTTTAAAGTTATGATTCCTGCCAAAGCTGTAGAACTCAGAAATACTAACACAACCCAGGGAAATCTCCTGAGCAATACAGCAAACATTTGTCCATAACCTGGTTCTTGATCTGCTATGGGATTTATCTGGGTATTTAGACTAGTTTGAACCACTTTTATTATCCTTCTGTGGGAGACACTATGGGTAGTTTCCTGCCCCGTAGGGGTAAAACTAACAAGTTAAATAAATGAGTGATGCACACCAGAAGCTTGAACAAGAATTTCCTCAACCTTAGTAAAGAATGCTTGTTCTGAAAAATTATTGACGGCGTGATTACGAATAGTTTCGTAATTCCAAGATATTCCTCTAGCCTCTAATAATGCTGCTTGTAAAGAATCGGGTGTTTGCCTCTTAAAAAAAACTCCGGTTTTACCAGGTATCTGAGTATCTAATACCCCACCGGCTCCATAAGCAATTACTGGAGTTCCACTAGCATTTGCTTCTACTGGAACTAATCCATAATCTTCTAAGGCAGCAACAATAATAGACTTGGCTTTAGAAAATAGGTCTTTACGTTCACCATCACTAACATGACCTAAGAATTCGATATTACCTAATGCCTTGGATTTTAACCGTTCTAGTTCGGGTCCGTCACCTGATATTAATAAATGCCACCCTAACCAATTAAAAGCCTCGACTATGATATCAAGACGTTTATAACTTATCATCCGCGCCGATGCCAAGTAGTATTCCTGTTTGGTATCGGAAAAAACAAACTTATTGGTATCAATTGGATAGTTGATCACAATTGCTTGTTTCCTATAAATTTTTTGAATGCGACGGGCAACAACGCTGGAATTGGCAATGTAGAGGTCTGGTTCCTGAGAATATTTCAGGTCTACATTTCTCATCATTTCAAATATTTTTTCAATTAAGGGGGCAAAATAGCGATAGTCTCCATACTCTCGTAAATAAGTTTCTGTATCCCATAGAAAACGAGTGACATTATGACAGAAACAAATGTGACGTGCTTGTGATTTTTTACGCACTGCTTTGGCAAAACTAGTGCTACTACTAATAATTAAATCATAGTCTTGTAAATCCAATGCTCGAAAGGCAGGAAAGTACAGAGGAGCCATCAAGCGAAAATACTTGGCAGCACCGGGAATATTTTGTAAACAAGTTGTTCTAACTATCCGTTCACCCAGGTCAATTGTTTTTTGCGGATCATATAAGGATGTGAAAATGTCGGCTTGGGGGTAGCGTTTACAAAGCAATTCAAACACTCGCTCTGCTCCACCGCGCTGGGTTAAGTAATCATGGACAAGAGCAATTTTCATGGATGATGCCTTATATGGGAGTGTTAAATAAATTAGGGGCTGTTTCGTAAGGTGTACAGATGTTAATAATCTCTCTGTTTATAGCAGTATTATGTCTGTACTAAACCCGTCCTTAGATAGTTACAGGCTGCAACTTAAGTTTGGCAAATGTTCGATAGCTTTGGTCAGCGTAGCTATCGCACTCCAAATCTGATTAACTACAAAACCCGCAAGCTTGTACATTAAATGACATTGCTTAATTAGCCATTTATAGTCAGAGTAATGAGTATAACTAGGCGGATGTAGAGATACCATTGGCAATCGGCGTAAAATCTACTTTATAGATATCTTTATGTTTTGCCTTTGGCTTTTTTTTACCAGGTAGATACTTTTGAATAAAACTTTAATTTTTACCTGTAAACTCAAGGTGGTAACAGAATATCAGGTAAATTCTAATTTATTTGCTCGTCTTGAACAGAAATATGAAAATTTGCCAACCCCCTGAAAAAGGGGGCTGAATTTCAGTTTTACTATTGAATTTTTACTTTATTTGACAACTGCCAAAGTTTTAGCAGGAGCAAAATAAGCTGTTTGTTCAGTGCGTAATCTGTCGCAAAGTCTACCTTCAGGTAATTCGACATCATCGTAGGTCAGGACTTGATCTTTATCAATATCACGTTTTAAGCGACATCCTTCTGCTATCCCCATTGGTAGCAAATTTTGTTGTTGGACAATTTCTGAATTTTCACATTGTCCATAGGTCATGTAATAACCGATGCCATCAAGAGTTTCTCCGGCTTTAAGATCAATTTTGGCAGTAGCGACAACATCAACAATTGGACCAGCTATAGGAGCAAGCACAGCATCATGAAATAGCACTGCACGCGCTACAGAAAGGGGAACTTCAAAATGGCAGAGGTGATAAGGGGTGTAGAAACTATAAAGAGGTCCTTCACCAAGTTTATAAAGATTTAGATAATGCCGTTGTTTGGGGTCTTCATGGGTGGCAAAAACAAACACTCCTGGACCCGGTTTTGTGCCAACTACATAATCAACAATGCCACCTAATTCTTTGAGTTGGTCAACATCATACATTTTGGTCATTTCATCAACATGACCTGTGTATTCATATCCCAACATTCCCCTTTTTGCTACTTTCATTCCTGTGCCATTGGCGACTATTGCTTGTTCAAAAGAAATTTTTGTGCCATCAGCAAAACTTGTCACCATTGCGGGATTTTGACCCCAGCGTTGAGCAAAACCAGCTTGGGTGGTAGGGTTGCGGTAGGGGTCTTGTAAACCTTTAATATTGCCACACAATAAGGGAGTTAAACCGATGCTTTTCACAAAGCGGTACAGGTTCATTTCTACCCCTGGTTGGTCGCCATCACAAGCTGTTAAAATTACTCCAGCGCGGTCTGCGTGAACTTTGAGGATAGGTCCAATTGTGCCATCTAGTTCTGCATTCATCAAAATTATATGCTTTTGATGGGCGATCGCTCTCATCACCAAATGAGCAGCATATTCAATTGTACCTGTGACTTCAATAATTGCATCTATGCCATCAGCTTCACACAGCAACATGGCATCTTCGGTAATTGCATATTTACCTTGAATCAGTGCATCTTCTAAATCAACTACACTAGAAACAATATTGCAATCCTCAATTCCTGCTTCTGAATAAGCTCTTTTAGCTCCATCAATGTGACGGTTAGAAATAGCAACCAATTCCATTCCCGGCACAGAATTGATAATTTGATTAGCAATACCCCGACCCATAAAACCAGCACCAATCATTGCTACTTTTACAGGTTTACCTAATGCAGCACGAGCTTGTAAAGCTTGATCAACAATAATCATGATTAAACTCCTATTAAAATAGATTCTAGTAAAGGCCAATTGCGGTCTTTATCAGACATTTCAGTTGCAGCTAAAGGCCAAGAAATTTCTAAAAGTGGATCATCATAACGCAAACCACGTTCATAACCAGGAGTGTAAAATTCACCCACTTGATAGACAACTTCTGCACCATCTGTTAAAGTTTGATAGCCATGAGCAAACATTTCTGGTACATATAAAGCGCGGCGATTTTCTGCCGTGAGTTCTACACCAATATGCGACAAATAAGTTGGAGATTCAGGACGCATATCCACAATTACGTCATAAATTGCTCCTTGAGTACAACGAATTAATTTTGTTTCTGCTGCTGGGAGAATTTGATAGTGCATTCCTCTCAACGTACCTTTTTTATGATTAAAAGATAAGTTACATTGAGCAACTGTTGGCTTTAAACCATGTTCAGCAAATTCTTGAGCGCAAAATGTCCGAGCAAAGAAACCACGATGATCTGGTTTTTCTTCTAAGTCAATAATGAATGCACCAGGGAGATTAGTTTGAGTAAAAATCATAGTTTTTCAGAAAAAAGGGAACAGGGAACAGGGAACAGGGAACAGGTAAAAGTTTGTGAAAATTATCCATTACTTAATATAATTTACTAGCATTTTCCTCTAGCTTCAGGGATAAATTTTTTATTGGGTTTGATAAAAGTATCATCATTGTATTGAGTACAAAGTTCTGGACGCTTCGGTGATTTTGCTGTGTAGACAAAAAATATAGTTGAGCGTTCTTCGCTTCTCACAGTACCATGATGTAAAACATTTCTGGGATCTACAAAAATCACAGTTCCTGCTTTTCCTGGACAGGATTTCCAAGCTTTTTTAGAAATAATATTCATCATTTGTAGGTCATTAATTCCTAAGAAATTAGACTTCCACAGTGCATAATCAACCCGATAATAATTCCACCACTCTAACGGATTATTAGGCAGGGGTATATATTCAAAAGCGCCGTGTTTTTCTGTCACATCATGTAAATAGATGATGACTTTCATCATACGTCGGTCTTCAGAATCTTTATGCCAAAGTAGTGTTTGTAATTGCTGATTATTTGGGAAGTCTTTCCGCACATGAACACCATGAAAAGCTATAGGTAATCCGATATAGTTTTCTATGATATTTTGCAGCCGTTTTTCAATTCCCCAAGTAAAGAATTCTGGTAAATCTGTAACTGTATAAATCTGCGGTAAGTTATATCCTGATTGCACATTTCTAGGACTTTCCATCATCGCTGCATAATTTTTAGCACTATCTAACATTTGTGCAGTTGATGGTAATTCTAAATTCTCTAAGGAAGTGATGTAAACACCTTCTTTTTTCAGAGTTTGGGCAATTAATTGATCTTCATGAGATAATGCAGGTAAATTTTTTCTTTGTTTAGCCAGAGATGCTTGATAATCTAGCTCAGAAGTCAGTGTATTTATTTTTTCGTTAAGAGTTTCTAACATGAGACTTATACCTAATTGCTTATACTTTACTTCGGCGGGAAATTTGGTTTAATGGCTGATGAGATTCGGCAATTTTCATTTCAGGAGCGGCCATGACTTCAATAGCAGAAATAGCCGCTAGAGCTAAAAAAGGAACGACGGTTTTAATAGCCGTAATTGGCCATCTTCTCAAAGCACCTAAGAAAACTCTCAAGTTAACTTCTTGAAAATTATGCACCATCATTTGTGCATAAAATCGCTGAGAATACCCTGCATTTTCTTGCAACTTAAAAATCACCTCTGGGAAGTGTTTATATTGCATTAACAGGGCAGATTGTGGCTCTTTTTGCCAATAACTCACACCAACAATACATTCTAAATAGGTATCTTTGCTCACAATTACTTTGCCATTAGCAGCACAATACCCGGCTAAATATGCTAAAGAAATCCAATTATTGATAGCATCTGGCCAAATTTGGAGCGCGCGTTTAACTAAATCAGTTCTATATACTGAAGCCGTCAAGAAAATGACTGCTCCCACACTTTTAGAGAAGCAATATTCAAATATTTCTTTACCATCAACCTCACCATCTTCACTATCAGCATCAAACCAGCGATTACCAACTATTGTTGGTGGATGAACAGGTTCACCAGTAATTTTATTTCTACCAGAAAAATTGATAAACGCTAATGACAAATTCTCAATAGTTTTAATTTTATCTATTACATAACTAACTGCTTGATCTTGAATTGGATCATCATCACCAATCGTCCAAACATATTTGGTGGTTGCAGAATTTAGGCAATAAATGATATTTCTCATTACGCCCAAATTCTTAAAATTTCTATTGGATTTAAAAGTTATGTTATTGATAGTATTTTGCCATTTTTTGATAACTTCCTGAGTGTTGTCGCTAGAACAATTATCAGAAACTAATATCTCACAATCAGATTCATAACCTTTGATAGCTTTAGACAACCACTCTAATTGTTGATCAAGCAAATCCGCACGATTATAGGTAGGAATAGCAATGGTCAGTAATTTATTCATAGGTTGACATGATCCAAACAAATCAAATTATTTTTCCCACAATGAATTAAATCAAGAATTACGGATTAAAAGCAGTAAAAAATAGTTGTTACTGCTTTCATCCGTTATCAATCCTTATTTAGTCCAAAAGAAATCTTTGTCAATTTGTTGAGTACGAATCAGGTACTCAAGCTGTTTTAATCTTGTAAATCCTCTAAACAAGAAAGTATCTTCAGTCATGTCGATTTGACGGAACAAATCAAATAACTGTTGAGCGCCGCGTTGAGCATTCCAATCACACTTAAAGCCTGGTAAAATTGTATTTATTTTCTCAAAAGAAACTCGATAACTACGGTTATCTGAACCATTATTACCAAAGGTTAATTTACAACCAGGGAAAGTATCAGCAATAATTTCGGCAATTTCTTTAACGCGATAATTATTCTGTGTATCTCCCACATTAAAAACTTGATTGTGGACAATATCTCTGGGTGCTTCTAAGGTACAAACAATGGCTTTGCAAATATCCAAAGCATGAACTAATGGCCGCCAAGGTGTACCATCACTGGTCATTTTAATTTCTTTGGTAGTCCAAGCTAAACCAGCTAAATTGTTTAAAACAATATCAAATCTCATTCTGGGAGAAGCACCAAAAGCGGTAGCATTCCGCATGAAGGTAGGAGAGAAATCATCATCCGCTAATGGTTTAATATCTCTTTCTACTAATGTTTTACATTCAGCGTAAGCTGTTTGCGGATTTACAGGTGATTCTTCGGTGACATCACCTTCACTCGCAACTCCATAAACACTACAAGAAGACATATAAATAAAGCGACGCACCCCCATTGTTTTCGCTAAATTAGCTAAACGTACAGAACCTAAATGATTAATATCATAGGTAATGTTGGGTGCTAATTGTCCAGTAGGATCGTTAGAAAGTTCTGCTTTATGAACTATTGCATCTATACCTTCTAAATCTTCCGGTGTAATATCGCGAATATCTTTGTTGAGGGTTTTAGCTGTGATGTCAGTCCCGTTATATAACCAACCAACTTTATAAAAACCTGTATCTAGTCCGATAACTTCGTGACCTTTAGCAATTAATAAAGGAGGTAATAAAGAACCTAAATATCCTTCTGTTCCTGTGACTAATATTTTCATTGTTTTCAATTCCTTGTTATTGATGTTTTAATCTTTTTGCAACCACCTTTTTTTAGATTCTGGCGGTGGTTAATGATGTTAATTTCATGAATTTTCGCCCTAATCTTCTCCAGAAAGTGTCCCGCCATCCTGACCAAGATGTCATGTCAAGATATTGAAAAAATAAATCTTTTTTCGGGTGTTTACACTCTGCTTGTAATCCTGCGTGCCAGGGTTTAGGAGAGCTAATAAAGTGAATAATGTAAGGCTTATGCAGCAGTTCCTCATAAACATCTTCTGGGTAAGGACTCTCTTTCCAGGACGAATAATCATATATTCTGGGGAGTTGATTCCATCTCGGATGAATTTCTCGCCATTTACCTGCCAGAATTGCATTTAGACCATCTTGATCGTTGTATTTTACATATTCTTTATTCTGTTTTATATATTCAATTACTTTTTCTCCTATGTTGTCGCTGCGCCATTTTTTCAAGTTAATTACTAACATTCCAGCATTAAAATATTTAGAATCTGGATCAATTCCCAATTCTTGATAATTCTTTAATCCATCACAGGTTGATATGTACATCTGGACATCATCCTGAACCGCTAATACATAGTTATCTTCTATAGGAATATTCCATAATTCTTCCAAATTTCCCTGTACTACCATGTCGGTATCTAGATAAATTGCTTTTTCACAATCTATGGGTAAAAGTTTAGGAATCAGGAGTCTATAATATGTAGCTGTTGTTAGATGTCCGACCAATACCAAATTATTTAACCGCGTATCATCTATCGGTAGCCAGGAAATATTAACTTGTGCTGATTTCACAGATTTAGTAATTCTATTTTTGTTATATTTACTAATACCTCCATCAAGAATGAATAACTCTATCTTGTGATTACTTTTGAAATTTGCAAGTGCTGAACGAATCATGACTGCTAGGGGCATGGCATAGTTATTATCAGCAGCACAGACAAGTGTAATCGGCTGAAGATTGAAGTTAATGGACATAATGAAAATCCTATAACTAACGTTGTTGAAGATGAAAATATGCTTGACAGCGACTGCAATAATAAGTGATTAGGTATAATTTTCTTATTCACTTATTCTGGAGTAAATGAAGAGTATACCTGGTGAATATAGGCTAGATGCAAAAGGGAGAGCATCCCAAGAACAGCAAAAATCACGAGACTGAACGGAAAAAACTTTTAAGCTTTCTTCCCTTTGCGCTCTATGGGTTTTTGGCGTTAAGTTTTTTTATTTCCTGGATCAGTGATCAGCTCAGATAAAAAGTAAACTTACACATTTGGGATGCTCTCGATGGCAAGTAATTAATCAAAAGTTAATTTTTTACTGCCATTTCTAGGAGGGGAGACTGTTGGGCAATTTTCTCTACAATTGCTTTGCCAATTTCTAGAGAAGAAGTTGCTGCGGGAGATGGTGCGTTGCAAACATGAATTGAGTTGTCACTTTGGATAATTAAAAAATCATCTACTAGAGAACCATTATTCATTAATGCTTGAGCGCGAACTCCTGCATGGGTGGGTACTAAATCTTCGGCTTTAACTTCGGGAATTAGTTTTTGTAAACTGCTAACAAAGGCCGCTTTACTAAAGGAACGAATTATTTCTTGAATTCCTTCATCAGCGTGTTTTGCTGCTAGTTTCCAGAAACCAGGATAGGTGATTACTTCTGCAAAGTCTTTTAAGTCAAAGTCGGTTTTTTTGTACCCTTCACGTTTGAGACTCAAGACTGCATTTGGTCCTGCATGAACGCTGTTATCAATCATGCGGGTGAAATGGACACCTAGAAAGGGAAAATCAGGGTTAGGAACTGGATAAATGAGAGTTTTCACCAAATAGCGTTTTTCGGGGGTGAGTTCGTAATATTCGCCCCGAAAGGGGACAATTTTAGCTTCGGGGTTGGCTTTACCTAATTTTGCAATGCGATCGCTATGCAATCCGGCACAATTAATTACAAATCTCGTTTCAAAACTACCCTGGTTAGTTTCTAATACTTGATTTTTCCCACTTTGGAATATTTGTAAAACTTTGGTATTGAGACGTAAATCTCCGCCTTGGTTTTTAATCAGTTCAGCGTATTTTAAACAAACTTGTTTGTAATTAACAATTCCTGTAGAAAATACCCGAATTCCACCAACACAACTCACATGAGGTTCAATTTCTTTGACTTCTTCAGCACTAATTTTCTGCACTGCTATTCCATTATCTAAACCTCGTTGGTAGAGGTTTTCTAGCCGTGGTAGTTCTTGTGCATTTGTCGCCACAATTACTTTACCACAAATGTCATGTTCAATATCATGTTTCTGGCAGAATTCTACCATTGAGCTACTACCATCACGGCAAAATTGAGCTTTAAAGCTACCTGGTTTGTAGTAAATTCCTGAATGAATTACGCCGCTATTATTACCTGTTTGGTGAAATGCCCATTGACTTTCTTTTTCTAATACTAAAATCCGTGCATCAGGATAGCGTGATCCTAACGCCATTCCTGTAGAAAGTCCCACGATTCCCCCACCAATAATGGCAAAATCATACATTAGTAATTTTTCCCCAATCTAAAATTTAAACTTGCTATATCAGCTTTCAGCTATTAGTTGTCAGCTTGTTAGTACACTAAGAATCGCTATTTTAACATCTACTGATTGCTCAAATATTCTCACTTCTGACTCCTGAATCCTGACTCCTGACTTCTTACATTGCTATTACCAAACCTTCCAAGGAGCTTGATCAGCTTTCCATAGATCCTCTAAGTAATTTTTATCTCTTAAAGTATCCATTGGTTGCCAAAAACCATTATGTTTGAAAGCTGATAACTCTTGCATATCAGCTAACTTTTCTAATGGTTCTTTCTCCCAAACAGTAGTGTCATCAGTAATAAAGTTGATCACTTCAGGTTCTAAGACAAAATAACCGCCATTTATCCAAGCCCCATCACCTTCAGGTTTTTCTCGAAAACTAGCAATTTTCGTTTGTTCTTGTCCTAGAGAAATTGCACCAAACCTTCCTGCTGGTTGCACTGCGCTGAGTGTCGCTAATGTTTTTTGTTCTTGATGAAATTTAATTAATTCCGTGATATTTACATCACTTACACCATCACCATAGGTAAAGCAAAATGTGTCATTACCAATATGTTCTCTAACTCTCTTTAAACGTCCACCAGTCATGGTATTATCACCTGTGTTGACTAAGGTAACACGCCAAGGTTCCGCATATCCAGAATGTATACTCATTTGATTAAATCGCATATCAAAAGTCACATCTGACATATGTAAGAAGTAATTGGCAAAATACTCTTTGATGATGTAACCTTTATACCCACAACAGATGATAAATTCATTAATACCATGAGCCGAGTATATCTTCATGATATGCCAGAGAATGGGCTTACCTCCAATCTCAACCATCGGCTTCGGTCTGATACTAGTTTCTTCACTGAGGCGTGTACCAAGACCCCCAGCCAAAATTACTGCTTTCATGTAATTACCTCAAAGATTTGCTGGTCGGTGATGATTTGAGTTTTTTGGGATGAAGAGGATGCACAAGAAATAGAGAAAAAATAAATTTTTGCAAGAATTTAGGAGTCAGTAGAGACGTGCCGCCGGAACACCTCTACAAAACCGAAAAGCTTGTACAGAAGCCATGATGCTTGTATTAATAATCTCAACAATAGATACAGCGTTTTGCAGCAAAAGAGTTTTACTGCTGACCACTCACCGCTGTTGTATTTGCTGAAATTCATCATTTCCATAGCTGCAAGCATCATTCATTCTGTAATTTGAATCCTTGACGAATTTTTATATGTTTTTCTCTACAAAGAATCTAGAAATAATTTAACTGTAAAATGCTGAAAATTTATGAAGAAAAAGTAAATTTAAAATAAGTTCTCTGTAAAAAAATTATGAATACCAGTATTTAAATTTCAGCTTTATATAGCTGTGGACAGGGTGGTTAGGACATCAATTGATAATGAAACTTCCACTACAAGAGGGTTTTACTCCTGACTCCTGACTCCTGACTCCTGACTCCTGCTATACAACAAAAAAAGCAACCAAGATCAAATCACTAGTACAGGTTGGCGTAAATAAACCAACCATTCTATCAGCAGGGTTTAACGGTTGAGAGGGTCAAACATAGTTGAGCTTTGGAATAAAGCATCACATCTTTTGGATACAATTACACAAATGCTGCTGAGTGCTTGCTGGTAGTTATCCATGTCTTTTTGTTCCAGGTAAATTTGAGCCGATTTTTCTAAATCTTCAATGGCTTTTGCTTGGTTTTCTTGAGATTTAGTTTCCCCATATTGGGCTAACTCATAATGAACCATTCCCCGTTTGAGGTAAACCTGAGCCATGCGGGGATTGATATTTAATGCTTCGTTAAAATCTGCAATTGCCTGTTTATATATTTGAGTGTAATTACTACTATATTGGGCAAATTGATAACGAGCAAGACCACGCTGAAAGTAAGCTTCTGCTTTGGAAGTATTAAGTTGAATTGCTTCGGTAAAATCCGCAATTGATTTTTGGTATTCTTGTTGAAAATTCTGGCTATATTTAGCTATTTGCGAACGAACAATACCTCGTCTGATATAAGCTTCGGTGTCACGCTCATTAATGTTGATAGCAGTATTAAAGTTTTGGATAGCTTTCTTATACTCTTGGTCAGGATCATTACTATAGTCGGCCAGCATAAAATAGGCATTGCCCCGATTCACAAAAGCTTTGACTTCCTGCGGATTAATTTTCAGAGCTTGGTTATAGTCTGCCAATGCTCCTTCATAATCGTTCAAGTTGTAGCGAGCATTGCCACGATTGATATACAGTTTAGAAAAATTAGGATTTTTTTTGATACCTTGGGTAAAATTTTCAATTGCTTGCTCATAGTCTTGCTTTTGATAAGCAGCATTACCACGGTCATAGTAATCTACAAAAGTGAGACTTTCATCTTGATGAATATTCTTGTTTTGATTAGGCATCAAGCTTTGTTGAGTGTAAGGATTTTGAGAAACAAAGGGACGAGTAAATTTGATCATTATGTCCAAATACCCCAATAATCCCAAACCCAACAGGCTAAACATAATAGTATAAAATCTTGATTTGTTGGACTTTTTGGCAGCTTGATAAGCAGAAAAGTTTGGGTTAAATACTGGTTGCCAATGATGTAGATGAGATGCGGGAATAGCTGGTCTGCGTACACGAGGAGTATGTGTTGGGCGCTTTCTAGATTTTCGGCGGGGTTTGAGATGTTCCTTAGCAGCGATCGCCTTCAGTGATGGAAAAGGATCACGTCCACCTAACTGGGCGGTACGTTCACACCAAGGACACTTGTCAAGATGATTATGGTAGAGATGCTGGGGGTTAACAGCACAAGTAACAAGACTTTCTTCAGCTGTAATTAGGGCTGACAACCAAGTTTGAGCCGTAGGACGTAAATGCGGGTTGTGATGCCCATCCTCAAAACAACGCACAAACAAATCCCGTAAACCAGGATGGAGCTTTTCCCAAGCCGGTGCTATGGGGGTAGGCAAATAGGGAACTTGTTGCTTTTGACTGTAAGTAAAATGACCTGCAACTATTCTGGCTTCGTAAGTGGGTGGATCAAACAGACCTTGAAAAATCCCAGAAAATGGGTGAGTTCCTTCCATTAATAATTGAAAGATCAGCACCGCTAACCCAAATAAATCATGAGAAATTTCACGATCATATTCAGCAAAAGTTTTATTCTGTAGTTCTGGGGGAGTATACTCTGGTTTACCGACTGAACAACGATAGACAATATTTTGCTCTCTTTCACGAACTTGGAATGAGTCTGTGTCTACCAAAGTAACTAAGGCGGCATCACTAACTAAAATATTGGACTCATTGACATCACCAATGCAGTATTGACTTGTGTGTAAAGCTGCAAAAGCTGCTGCCAAATTACGGGCTGCCCTGAGTAAATACTGATAATTAAATAAAGGACAATTTTGACGACGGTTTCCCGGATTATAAAAGTCCATGATCGGCCGCATCCCTCGAATACGCGGCATTAAAAAGCCGATGATACTACCACTGCCATCGGCAGCTTGTAACAACTCTTGTGGCCACGCAATGGAAATATGCCCCAAATTAGCTGTTGGGTTTTCTGGGGGGTTGGCAATCATCGCTTGAAGTTTGTGGGCATGAGTCAGAATTGGCTTATGATAGATTTTGGCCACTAAATTTTCATCTGATGGCACTGCATAGACACAAGCTTCACCGCCACGCCCCAAATTGACTGTGAGATTGAGAATTTCCGGCTGGGGAAGAGAACGTAGTACCTGCATAGTGGAATTACGGTTAACAGTGGTTATGGAAAGGGACTGGGGATTGAGTTACAAACGACCCATTGGATCGTCTCTACGGAATGGAAGATTGGAAAAAGGCTGATCCTGAACCTTACAGCTTGCACCCTAAACCCTACCCAATAAACATTGTTCATCAATTGTTTAATGCTGCTAATACCAAAGTCAAATCATCATCAGTGCGTTTTGTAATTCTTTCAGAACATAAAAACTTTACTAATTGCTCTTTAGCTATCATTTTATCTTCAGCATTGGCTACAAAGTCAAATAAAGGAAAAAAGAATGGTTTATGAGGTTCACCAACCAGCATATTTAAAGCCAGCATTTGTAGTCCATCGGTGAGAACACCAATATTAACTATGTTATGACGCAATATTTTGATTTGGGTTGTAGCTAAAGCATCAGGTGAAGTCAAAAATGTGGTTTCATTAATGTATTCACCGCTGTTGGGGATAGTTAGCGCCTGTAAGTTACCTGTGCTATCCTTGGCCACAGCTAAACCATCTCCGATTTGAGCTACTGCTGCAATTTTTGGTGTGGCGATCGCAATAATTAAGGTGGTTGCTAAATCAGATGGCTGATGTTTGGAAACCTCTGCTTCATTTTCTACTGCTTTTTGAGCGGCTAACATCGTCTGGGTTAGCAGATCACGCAAAAGATGATCATCAGCCAGGATGCTGTGAGTATCTTCGCAGTTCGAGATATGTTCTATTGCTGTTTCTACCGCTATCATCGCTCCCACTTTTCCCAAAGTTGCTGAACCAGCCCCATCTGCGGCTGCTATCACTAACAGATTATTTGGCAATATCTGCCAATGGTGAGCATCCTGGCACAACTGCTGGTTTTTGATGTGGCTAGTCCCACATACAGAAGCGGCTACTATCCGCCATTGAGGAATTTGTTTTGGTGTGTTCATAAATTTGTTCTCACAGCTATAGCAGGTGACAGGTGACAGGGAACAGGTGATCGGTGACAGAGTTGAACGTCTGTTTGTATTTTCAGTTTTGTCCATACCTACTGTACGTTGACACGTTGGCGTTAACCGTGCGTTAGCACTACAGTTGATGTCCTCACCACCTTGTTTGTTGCTATAACTGCTAACTTTTAAACAGACCCCCAACCAATTGGTGGTAGTGCTACTTGCTCATCTACCTGGGAATGGGAGACGGCTGACATACTCGCAGAAAGCCAAACAAACATTTCAATAAAGTTTAATCCTTGAAGTTTGAGGGGAGTACGCACCGCTATTTGATTTAAACGGTTCATGTTGGCATTTTCTACTCCTACCGTAAAAAAAGCTACACGTTTATTTGCTTCGTCTCCTTGCAGACGCTGTATTGCTTGTTCTATAACATCATCTAGCTCACCTTGCGGCTCACCATCTGTAATCATAAATACCCAAGGACGGTAGTACGCAATGCCATTAGCACGATATTGGGATTTGCGTTCTTGAATTATTTCTAACGATTTATGAATTCCTGCCCCCATTGTCGTTAGTCCTTGGGCTGTTAGAATAGGTGGGTTGAATTGGTCTGCGGTGACAAAATCTTGCACAACATTGACATGACTATCAAAAGTAACAATTGCTACTTCCACCCTTCTGGCTGCCAAGGAATTTTTTACCAGTTCATCCTTAAAAGTCAATAAGCCCTGATTTAAAGCCTCAATCCGTTCTCCTTGCATGGAGCCAGATGTGTCTAGCAATAGCACGCACGGGCAACGAGGTTCAGGGTTTTCTGCAAATTCTACGATTTCATCTAGTTTTAGTGTATCCAGCATAACCTTTTGTGTTATGTTATAGTCCAACGTTTTAATTTCCTTTTCTCAAAGTATATAGTTTGCCAGACTAATGCGACTACAAGTATGGTATTTGGCAGTAGATGGATGAAAATTCATCTATCAACCTATTCTCATTAAATAGTCTATTTCAGGAAACTTGATCATCACCATATAGTTTAGTTAAAGCCAATTGTTCGGGGGGTGAACATTATTTATTTGGGCGCAGTTACCATCATTTATCTGCAAATAAATAAGAATATAATATTCAATATATCCATTGACAATAAATAAGAATTTAAAGATTTTATGTGGAAAATTTGCTAATTATCAACCACTCAGTAAACATAATTAATGCAGCAATTTGATAATGGACACACTGTAAAAATGAAACCTGATAATTTGTATCACCTTGGCAATACGAACACAGTTGACGGTCTAGTAGTATTATGTAACCAAAAGAGGGGTAATTGATATAGCTTGAGATAGATATATTAATTTCCTAATCCATAATTAGTTGGTTTATAGATAACTATGAGAAGAAAGACATATTGAATCCTAACCTGAAATTTATTCTGTCTCCATCCTAAGTCAATTTTTCGGAAAAAACTGTAAAAATATGAATAATACTGGCACATTTACCAAACTATCTCCTGAAAGTTTATTAAGACAGTTAACCAATTCTTCTGACACTACTTGTTTACAAGTCCTGAACAATTCAGTGTTATGGTCTATATACTTAGATCAGGGAAAAATCCTCTATGCCACCCATTCAGTAGAACCCTTTGATAGACTGGAACGGCATCTGCGTCGTCTGGGCCAGCAAATTCCCTTACTAACTAATGAGATTCGTGTACAATTACGCATGACGTTTGAAGCTGAGGGTCCAACTCAGTTCAGCGAACCTCGTGATGATAATCCCAGCCAACCGCCGGAATATCAAGCTATTCACTGGCTTGTTACTGAAAAACATCTACTCTCTCACCATGCAGCATTATTGATTCAAGAGTTAGTCAAAGAAGTGATTGAATCTTTTTTGCTGATTCGAGAAGGAACTTATGAATTAACAGCACCAGTTAATAGCTTACCTAAAATTTGCAGGCTGGATGTGGAAAATATCATGGAACGCTGCCACAAGCGGTTACAAAATTGGCAGTCTTTCGCTCCCCAAATCTCTTCTCCCTATCAGCGTCCATACCTGTTGATTAACAGTAGATTCTATGATAAGCAACTACCAGAACTACAGCAAAATATCACTACCTGGATGAAGGGTTTTAGCCTACGTCATTTGGCGGTAATTATGAATCTGGATGAGGTGGAACTGGCTCGAACTTTATACCCACATATCCTTCAGGGTTCGATTATTTTACATGAACCAGACCCCCCATTTGATAAATTACCTAAAACCTTTGAAGATGTTTTACTAGCTCCTCGATACAGCACAATCAGAATTAATGGCAAATCGTTTAAGGTAGAAGCATCACCATCCACTACCCTGGGAGAGAACCCTATACCTCAAGTTTCTGCTTTACCAAAAGAAAACCTTGAGCAATCAACCATACCAAATAACATACAAGCTGATGGGGAAAACGTAAACGCTGCTACCATAACGGCTAAAAAACCCTACAAAATTATTTCTGTCGATGATAGTCCGACAGTTCTCAAAGAAATAAGTCGTTGTTTGGAAGATGAAAATGTTGCTGTAGTGACTATTAATGATCCAATCAAAGCGGTGATGTCCATTATTAGGCACAAACCCGATTTAATTTTGTTGGATCTGAGTATGGCGGGAATTGATGGTTATGAGTTATGCCGAATTATTCGCAATAATTCCATGTTTAAGGAAATTCCCATTATTTTCGTTACTGGTAGTAAGGGAATTGTTGATAAGGTAAAAGCAAGAATGGTAGGAGCTTCTGGTTATTTAACTAAACCTTTTACTCGTGCTGAATTGTTAAAGATGATTTTTATGCACTTGGCATAAAAGTTACTGGTGACTGGGGACTGGGGACTGGTGACTGGTGACTGGGGACTGGGGACTGGTGACTGGTGACTGGGTTATTAACTTCCCTTTCTTCCCCTACCTCCCCTGCTTCCCCTGCTTCCCCTACCTCCCCTGCTTCCCCTACCTCCCCTGCTTCCTTTTCTTCCCCTGCTTCCCCTACCTCCCCTATTCCCTATTCCCTATTCCCTGAGAACTGTGGCACAAGTTGTATTAGAAAACGTTTATAAAAGTTTTCCTCCCCGGAAGGGGGAAAGTCTGACTACACAACAGTCATCACCAGAAAAAGAGGGTGCAGATAGTATTAATGTCCTCAGACGCATTAATTTAACCATCGCTGATGGTGAATTTATGGTATTGGTGGGTCCTTCTGGTTGCGGTAAAAGTACCTTGCTGCGCTTAATAGCAGGGTTAGAGGTGATGACTGGTGGTAATATTTGGGTGGGCGATAGCGAAGCTGACCAAAAGTATCGCTTAATTAATGATTTACCCCCGAAAGAAAGAGACATCGCTATGGTGTTTCAAAATTATGCCCTCTATCCCCACATGAGTGTTTATGACAATATCGCCTTTGGGTTGCGTCGTCGTTTAGGATCTCAAGACACAACTTCTTCACCTCTGGTTCGTCAGTGGGGGGAAAAATTGCTAGTGGGAGTAACGAAAAAACTACCCAAAGGACTGCGTTATATTTCTCAAAAAGAACGCACAATAGAACAACAAGTGTTAAATGTTGCCCAATTATTACAAATTGAAAATTTATTAAATCGCTTACCTAAACAGTTATCCGGGGGACAAAGACAACGGGTAGCATTAGGGAGAGCGATCGCCCGTAACCCCCAAGTATTTTTAATGGATGAACCATTATCTAACTTAGATGCTAAATTACGGGCAGAAACCCGCACCCAAATAGTTAAACTTCAGCGTCAGTTGGGAACAACAACAATTTACGTTACCCATGATCAAACTGAAGCTATGACAATGGGCGATCGCATTGCCATCATGTATGGCGGACAAATTCAACAAGTTGCCCCACCCTTAGAATTATATAATTATCCTGCGAATCGGTTTGTAGCCGAATTTATTGGTTCACCACCAATGAATTTTATCCCGGTAGAATTTCACGCACCTTTATTAATTACCCATGCTAATTTTCGCTTTACCCTCCCAGAAGCATGGGGAAAAGCACTGCAAAAATACGATGGACAAACTGTAATTTTAGGTATTCGTCCAGAACACTTGAGTTTAAGTGTACCAGCAACCAAAAATTTACCAGTAAAAGTAGATTTAGTAGAAAATTTAGGAAATGATAGTTTTCTTGCTGTAAGAATATCTGACCCTGATTTAACAAATTCAGATGGTCAAACCTTACAAGTACGAATTCCCCCAGATAGATTCATCAGTTTGGGTGAGCAACTTTGGTTATCATTGGTTCCTGAAAAACTGCACTTTTTTGACCCAGAAACCGAGTTAGCCATATTTCCTAAAAGCAGGGAATAGGGAGATGGGGAGATGGGGGGAAATATTTACCTCCTGACTCCTGACTCCTGACTCCTGACTCCTTGAACTTTGTTTGGTGTTGAGATTATTAACTATCATTATTGTCGGCTATGCCAACTTCTTCTCCCTATGGCTATTACGTACTTCTGTTTTTTGCTTACTCCCAACTTCCAGATAAGCTATATCCTTAATTTTTTTGCTCAAGCTGCTAGGTGCTAAATGAGTATCAGACCTTTTCTCAGTTGGTGATGTGGCAATTTTCAGAGTTTCATTCGGTTGAGAGTTTGACCGACTGTTGCGGGAGTTTTCTTTGAGTAGTCGGTTATAAGTACGGTAAGGAATGTAATGCAGAGGATTGTAACCCACAAACCGCAGCATTAACACACAAGCCCAGGAATACTTACCAGCGAGAATAGCTTCTACTACTTGGTCGAACTGCTCAGGATTGATTTTTTTATCAGGGAGTCCACTATTGCCAGAAATATCTTGATTCATGGTGAGTTTTAGTTTTATTTCAATGAGGTAAACTAGTCGAGTTTCGCCGAGTGTTATTCTGTCAAGTGCTATTTACAAACTGCATACAAAAACTGCAATACCAGTCCACCACACCAACATTTATGGGTTGATAATGCGTACCTTCACCCAGCAATTTTGGTTTGGTTGATTAATAGTTTTGCGGCAGTTGTTGAATTAATTACAGGAATATATTGGTAATAGATGAGTAGCGAATGTTGAAAAATATAGATTCACCTGTTCAACAGGCACATCCAGAAATTTCGCAACTTCTCAGCACTTCCCGTAACTAAGAGTAAAAAAGCTATTGCTAAAACTGCTCTGTTGTGTTCGTTGCATCCAGATACTATGGAGCCAAGTTTTAGTTTTCGCAATTTTTACCGCTAACTGGGTCGTTTTCCGTATGTTGGGGAGAAACTTCCATAAACTAACTTTCAAAACTAAGGTGCTTGGGGTTGCTTGTTCTGCTTTAGCTTTCATCTTCCCCAGGGTCCTAGTCATCCAAGTTGTGATTTGTTTTTCTGGGATGTGACTGACTTGTGCAGTGTTTCCTGTACACTCCCACATCACAACTCTGGGCAAAATATCTAACTTCTTCTCCCAAACTACATACAGAAGGGCTGAAAGTGCCTTATTCTCGCAGGATGTTGACTTGTTGCTGTTATTTTTAATTACTATGTCGCTACTTTTTGGTAGGACTGATAAATTTACTTTTGGTGAAAGTACGGAACTTTCTGCAATGGATGCCTGACGAGAATGTAATTCAGAGTGTTGTCTCTCTAAATTATTTCGTTGGCTTGGTGTTTCGACTGCAATTGACCTGATGATTTGTTTCATGACCTGACCTGTGATTGAAAACCTGACTGTTTTTAATCAAGTCTGTGTGCTGCTTTGCTGTATGACCCTGTTGTGCAGTTTTGTAACCTGGTAGCTTTGGTTGCTGGTAAAAGCAACTGCTATTGGTTACTTATGTTCTGTGATTTTTGCTGACTCTTGAATGAAAGGTAAAAATTTACCCTCTTTCTCTCATCTAGCAGGTTTAGTAGATGCAGTTGTGTCCTTTAAAAATTCCACAAGCTGTAATTCAATAGATTTTCCCTGGATATTATTGTATAACTTACCGCCGAAAATTAGGAAGGCTTTTCAGTAAAGTCTCATAATTTTCAATTCGGCCGAGAAGATGATTCATATTTGCTTCTCACAAGCTACATTCGTATTTATACTATTTTTTCTCGCCAATGTCATCTGCCACTTTGGCAGTCTTATAAGTTAAATTTACTGAATATCTCAAAATGTTCATTTAGGCATTGTGCAACTTTGACTTTTGTCCCAAATTTATCAAAAAAATGAGGGGTGTTACCCCTCATTTTGGGTAATTTAAAAAGTGTATTATGTTTAATTTTTCAGCAAATATTACTATTAAGTAAACCTTGTAAACCTTATAAATCAAGAATTTTAGGCATTTTTGTAAAAACTCAATCCTCTATTTTGAGGTAAATTACTCTGAACTGTTTAGTGATTATATATTGTTATATGTTTTGTTTAAAGGTCTGATCGGAAAATCATTCTAGTTACACCTATCCTCAATAGGAGCTTGTGAATACAGAGTAATAATTGTATAGCAAACAGTCAGATCATCTAGACAATAAGTTGTTGCTGATACTATTTTATGATATGCTATATTCAGCATCTCTATCAGACAAAGTTACATACAAGAACACACCCTTAAGCGGGCGTATTAACAAAAAAAATAACAGGCTTAACCTGCACTTAATCATACAATTACACCGCTAAATAAAAATTAAGCGACAAAATATTATTTTGAATTTATTTACAAATAATTTTTAGTTTTTATGAAGCAAATTAACCAAGATGATAATTGTCATCTCAATTTTCTTAATTGCAAATGTAAAGGGTTAATTATTATTAGTTGGTATCTAAAGCATTCGTAATAAATGATACTTTGTTTTCAGCCACAATTTAGTCAGGATGGAACAAAGTTGATGAGTAATGAGGTTAGTTGGTCTGGTAATATGCCAAGCTTGAAGGTTAAGAGGTAATTAACATCGTCTTTGACTTGCCAATCAGAACCAAAGGAGTTAGAATATAATTCCGAATCACCCAAACTCGTTTCTACTGGTAGAGGGTGAGGCTGCTTGCGAACCTGACTCAATCAATATAACTGCTGCTGCTTTCGCTTTCCCTACATAGACCTAGATTTTATTTTCCAGTGGCTTTTTGTAAGTCAAAGTTGATAAAACACAATTAACCGCAATATCCTATTGCATCTGACACTAGACCATTGATCATCCTGTGTTTTTTACATAATGTTCTATGGGTGAGATAAATTTTCCTGGTGGTGTATTTGGTATTCATTTTTCTAGTTTTCCTTTAGCTCCCTGGTGATAGATGTTTGAAAAATGCTACTAAGGCTTTGTTGTATGGTTTTACGTTTTTAAAACGACTGTGCTTGTACAAAAAATTTGCTCATCATAGATTTTTTTTCAGGGAATAAATAAACAGGGCATATTTTTAGACATGGTATGGAGGTTTAAAACTTTCAACTATTATCATTTCTTATTTTTTCTAAGGTTTCCGGGAATAACCGGAAAATAATATCATATTTTACTCGGATTCTTTTATCAAAAAATAGGCTGAAAACCTACCAACTAAACCCTGAAAACCAAAAAGATTTCAGGTTTACGGTCTTTTAGGGGTGGGAGTTGGTCAAAGACAAATCTTAAGAAAATGTGTAATTTTTAATTACGGTTTGTCAATAAGCTTATAGGGGGAGATGGGGAGATGGGGAGAATAACTTTCTACCTGTTACCTATTCCCTATTCCCTATTCCCTTTTATACGTTATTAAAAACAAAGGTAAACTGCCCAAATAGCCATTGCGCGGAGATATGTACTAGCGCGGAAAGTACCAGCAGAGGTAATAGCTTCTGGGGTGCGGAATTGTAATCCATTGTCGTATATTTGCCTAACTACAGCCTCAGTTAAACGCAGACCTTCATTTTTCATCCCCATCTGTAATAAAAATGCAGCCAAACCAAAATTGATACCCGTCCAAACTTCCAGAGGATGAGTAGCGTTAGGGTTTTCAGGAGAACCATCAGGAAGCACACCATTAGCAGCACCAAACTTACCATCTTGGAACTTCAAAAAACAGGCCTCATATACAGTAGTTAAAGCAGAAAGGGCGCGATCGCTCGGTACAATATCTGGTAAATTGAGTAAACGAGCGTAAAACTGCCCACATAACTGATCAGCCATCACCACATGAGAACCACTTTCACTATCCAAACGGTAAAACTGACCATTCCACAGCTTTTCTTGATAAATAGGTTTAGCTTGCTGTAACCAACCTTGATAAATTAACCTCCGTTCCTCTGCGTCCTCTGCGCCTCTGCGGTTCGTTAAAATATCACAAATAGCAATGGCCGCCTCCAAAGCTGCTAACCACAACCCCCCACAATAAGCACTAACACCATTTAACCGCCAATCATCAAAAGTTTGGTCAGGTGCGCCAGAATTTTCTGGAATACCATCCCCATCTAAATCAAATTGTTTCACATAATCCAAAGTTTGCACAATGGCATCCCAACATTCTGCCAAAAACTCGATGTCATTGGTAAAAAGGTAGTCGCGGTATACTTGCAATACAAAATCAGAACCTAAGTCTTTCCACAAATTGCAATCTTGATAAGCGGTATAATTAGTTCTTTCCCAAACGTGTTCATTAGGTGCGCCTAAGTCGTGGGGTGTAGCACCTGCTACCTTACGGATAGCTTGGGGACTTTCAGCGTTGATGGTGAGATAATAACCGATAATTCTAGTTCTATCATCACTTTGGGGAATTGCTCTAGCGAAGGCACGAATTACGGCTTTTTCTAGTTCTGGGTATAACATTAATAACCCGAAAGAACCGTATAACCGCACATCTAAACTTTCATACCAGCGGTAATCAAAACATTCTAACACTGCAAATTGGCCGATGGGGTCTTTTTCTGTGGCTGCACTCCAGAGAGTACCACCGCTGGTTAAGTCGTAGAGTTCGTTAAATAAGGCCATTTTCAACCAGTCGGGTAAGTCTTCCCGGTTTAAAATGGGTTGTTGCCAGTTTTGGATTTGCGATCGCCAGTTATGATATTCTTTCAGTGCAGTAGTCGCAATTTGCCAAGCGTTATCACCACTACAACCAAAAAAGTCTGTATATCTGCGATTATAGTTTACACCTTGAGCAAATTCTGTAATTGGAAAATCCCAACTTAACACAAAAGGAACTTCTAAAGTTTCTCCTGGTTGCAAAGTGAAACGTACAGCAACAGCAGCACCTAAACGAGTATTTTCATCTGCGGGAGTTTCATCTAAATAATTAGTTAAAGAACCATCTTGAGAGAAACTATTCCAAATTTCCTCACCATTTCCTAAAGTGTTAAAACGAGAATGATAGAATAATTCAACTAGGGGATTTTTAAGAGTAGCAATACACCATGTTCCGTCACCTTCTTGGACAGTTTCATTATTATCAACTCGACCTAAAACACAACCTAAATATTTATCATCTTCTGCTAACCAATTATAGTTATTTTTGCTTTCTCCCCAACGTGGTTTATATTCATAAACAGGACTACCATCATTTCTAAATTCCACTTTAGGAGATTTTAAAGAATTGGTAAACCAACCACTCATATTTTCCCAAGTTAGCATAATGCTAATAGTAATTGGTTGGTTTGTTGGGTTGTGTGCAGTCCATAAAAAAACCGCTACAGGATAACTTGTTTCTTGGTAATTATTAGCCCAGATAGGTGAAAATTGTTCACAGGTTAATTGAATTGGAAAAACATTTTCATAGACAAACCAACTGCGGGGATAAAGTGCATGATAAGTTCCTGTTTCTTGTGGGGTGGGCATCTTGCCCGCCTCTAATTCTGATACATTTGAAATATTAGGATACCATTGCCAAGTTTGTAATGTGTTATCTTCTGGGGGTTGGGTGGATAATGCGTAGGTTTTATCTGATGTAAAGATGCTAAATTGACAAGCGGGAACGTTTTTAAATGTATGTTCACCGCCGTCTATTTGCCATAAATTGAAGTCTCCGCGTGAGGAACGGCCGATACAACCTGCACCAAAACCACCTAATGGCATTCCGTGAAATGGTCCATCGTCGAGGTTGCTGGGGTTGCGGACGGTGTAGGGTTTTTCCCATCCTAAACCGATGGGACGTTTCCAGGTGTAGGGGGGTATTTTTGGGTTGTTCATGGTTTTGGGGATGATATTTTTGATGCTAATGCAGGGTAGCTGTTTATGTGGTTTTTTTCAAGTGTTTTGATTTGGAAATAACGAACCGCTCCAGACGCAGAGGACGCAGAGAGGAGGAGAGGGTTTTATTTCGCGCAAAGTCGCTAAGGAGCAAAGGCGCAAAGGTTTGGTTGATGGATAGTAATTTTAGGGGTTTTGTATGATAAAATAAGGATTGTTTGTTGGAGCATTTGTGAAAATATTGATGTTGAGTTAATTTGAGGTTAATACAAATATGACACAGGAATTAATAGACCTCAGAAATTGTATTTTAGAACAGCGTTATAGTGATGCTTTAGCTATTGTGGATGAGTTGGAGGGGATGAGTAAACAGGCTATTATTAGAAATATTCTGTCTTTTGTGAATATTTTGTTAATTCATTTGATTAAAAATCAGATTGAAGAAAGATTAACTAATTCTTGGGCTACATCTATCCGTAATTCTATTATGGAAATTCACAAATTGAATCTCAAGGAAAATAAAAAATCATATTATGTTGATGTTGATGAATGGGAAGATTTAATTTTAGAAGAAGTAATAGAGAAAGCTATTGCTGATGCTAGTGATGAGGTTTTAAATGGTGCATATAATCAATTTCAATTAGAGGAAATGATTGATAAAACGGAGTTGATAGCAAAAGGTTGTCAATTTTTAAGTTTGACTTATGAACATTCTGCGAAAACTTTACCGAAAGCTATAGCGGAAGTTTTAATACAGTTACCAGGTGGGGAAAGTTGGTTTTATCGTAAGTAGTTAAATAAGTCGGGGATCTGGGTATTAATAGTTTTATCATTTTGGTTTTTTGCTTCTTTCCCAAACTTTTGATGTTGGTGGTGGAGGTGATGATGGTTTTTCTATAATTTCAATACCTTTAATTAAATGTTCTATAGATCCTTCCATGCTTCGTATTCCTCTGGATCAAGCCAAACCTTATTTAATGATGATTCACTTATTTCTAAAAATTCTTTAACTATTATTTTATCATCATCTATATCAACAGCTTGTAAATTTTTAACTACTTCTAATGGCAGTCCAGTTAGTTTAACGATAAAATCTAATTCAATACCTTCTCGTAACATATTTACAGCAACTTGGGTTAAACCTTGCTGTACACCTTTTTCCCATGCTTCCTGTAATGTTTGCGCTGGAATTGATAGGTTATTCATATTCCAATACTTTTCGGTTAAACTCAAAACAACGAAATCACGTAGGTTGGGTTGTTCGCGTTAGCGTTGCGAAGCAATGGAACGAAACCCAACGTTTACAAGGGTTTGTTGGGTTTCCTATCGTCAACCCAACCTACATCATTATATTTTTTGGGCTTAACCGAAAAGTATTGGTTCATATTCTTTGTATTTATGTAGTTGTATTTTTGTAACTTGATTATATTGTATCATAATAAAATGATGTTATTTTAATATCATGAGGCATAGCCTCTATCTATATGGCATTCTCAGTCGGAGACTGGAAGGGGAAGGAGGGGAAATTAATAAATGAAGTCGGGGATCTGAATTTTAATCTATCTCAGGTTCAACACCTAAAGCACGTAGTTGGGCAATTAATTTTTCTGTTTTTTGTTTTTCCTGTTCTGCACGTTGTTTTTCCTGTTCTGCACGTTGTCTTTCTTGGTTTGCACGCTGTTTTTCCTGTTCTGCACGCTGTCTTTCTTGTTCTGCTTTTTCTCTTTCCTGTTCTGCGGGAGTTAATACCCAATTACCATTTTGATCATACCATCGTAACCAAGGCATTTGTACATTTTTATAGCTACCTTCCCAAATTCCTAAACCTAACTCTAACCCAGGAATCCAAAAACGAGAATTAGCATCTGAAGGTGTAGATCGCAAAGTTTCAATATAGCGATCGCCTGTCAATTCAAACATTCTAAATTCTGATTGATAACGGTCAAAAATTGCATAATAAGGTATTCTTAAAATCTTTTCGTAAACTTCCCATTTACCAGGCGGTTTTTCTACATCTCGCAACATTTGACCTAAATCTTCTTTTTCCGTTCCTGGTGATAATAACTCTACCACAATATAAGGATTAACAGATTCTTGCCAAACAACATAACTTAACCGCAAATCTCTTTTTTCATATAAATAAGGAACACCCACAACCGCAAACCAATCTGGGCGTTTATACCACAATGGATGACGAGAATCAAAATAAAGATTCATGTCACTTCCTGTAAATATTTCCTCATTTGGATAATTAGGAGGAATAAAAGTATCTGCTAATAATTGTGGTTGTAATAAATGAAATTGATCTGGCAAACCTTTCTCCTCTGGATCTTCGCTAGGAAGATCATACATCGTCGGTAATGTTTCTTTTGCCGCTAAAGGTGGATCTGTTTGATACATTTTTTAATGTCCTAAATATCAAACTTTTGTATTTTAATTATACTCTATCTATATTTGATATTTTTACTATTGGGTGTACTTTTATTTTATAAAATCTAAATATTAACAGACAATTTATCAATAACCATCCTGTAAATCCTAAAATCCTGGACATCCTGATTCAGACATTTATTTAATATTTTCTACTTGTGTTTTTAACCAACTCCGAAAATTCCTAATCATTGCCACCTCACCCACTTCTAAACTTGCAGCCAAAAACCGAGGAACTTCTGTATTTAAAGGTAAATTGGCACAGGTTGGTGAACTATTACAAGGAATATATTTACCATCAGATAAACTATAAATTTGCATCACAGGTTCATCATAACGCCACACTTCAGGAACACCTAAAGCTAAATAAATCGGTAATTTATCAATAGAAGAACTAGCATAATCAACTTCTATCACTAAATCGGGTGGGGGATCTTGGGTTAAATCTAAAGTTTTTTTATTTCTCATGATTGGTTCATTTTGAATATAGAAACTAGAATCAGGTTCTACACCTCTCGCTAAATCTTCTCTTTTACAAGTTAATGAACCAGTGCTTTTAACATTGAGATTTAATTCCTCAACTAAAGTATCAATTAGCTTTTCTAGTAAGCGTTTATTGTGTTCATGAGGCATTAATGGAGTCATAATTTCTAAAATTCCCTGATTATAAGTAAATCTGTTGTTGCGAGTATCACCTGTTTCTAATAAAATCCTTTCAAAAGTATTCCAGGAAATATTATGGAGGATGACGCTATTGGTGTGAGTGTTGCTGTGAGTAGGTGCTAGAGTTACCATAGAAATTCACCTCGCAGTTTTAATTATTCTATTATATCACTTTAGATAATAGGGAAGAAGAAATAGGAAATAGAAAATAATAAATCCCCGACTTATTTACAAAATCGGGGATCTAAATATGCTCAAATTCTGAAATCTCAACTATTAAGAAATATCTTGCAATTCAGCAGTACGAACTGAAAGCACCTGAGTTTGATTTCCTCTTTGTATTTTCACATCCAACATTTCACCCAAACGACTATCTTCCACAACTCCTTGTAATTGTTCAGCAGTAGTAATTGCTTTATTATCAATTTGGACAATGACATCTCCGCGTCGAATACCAGCATTTGCAGCAGGAGAATTGGGTACAACTCGCATCACTAAAACACCTTTGACTTCAGGAATTGCAAACATGGAATTAGGATCAGAATTATTTTGTTTAGCTAACTGGGGTGTTAAAGTGATCATTTGTACACCTAAATAGGGGTGAGCAACTTTACCATCACGTTGCAATTGAGCAGCGATCGCTTTTGCTTTATCAATAGGAATAGCAAACCCTATCCCCATCGCATCTGCACGAATAGCGGTATTAATGCCAATTACCTCACCTTGACCATTTAACAACGGTCCACCAGAGTTACCAGGGTTAATCGCTGCGTCAGTTTGAATGAAATCTAAACGTTTATCACTAATTCCCACCTGGGCGCTAGAACGTTTTAAAGTGCTGACAATCCCCAAAGTTACAGTATTATCAAATCCTAACGGATTACCAACAGCGATCGCCCAATCTCCCACCTGCACATTACTAGAAGAACCCAAAGGAGCAACAGGTAAATCGCTACCAGCATTAATCTTGACTACCGCCAAATCAGTAACTTCATCAATACCTTTAACTTTACCCTCATAAGTGCGACCATCTTTCAACCGGACAGTCACCTTATCAGCTTGATCAACAACGTGAGCATTAGTGAGAATTATGCCACTTTTATCCAGAATAAAACCAGAACCTAAACCCCGTAATTGTTCAGTCGGTGACATTTGGGGGAAACTCTCACCAAAAAACCGCCGGAAAAACGGATCTTCCATAATTGGATCAACAGGACGGGTAATGGTTTTTTCTGTATCAATTCTCACTACAGCAGAACCCACACGATTTACTGCTGCTGTGACAAAGCTACTGCTACCAATAGCACCAACAGCAGCAGATGGCCTTTGAGAAACTACTGTATCCGGTGCTGGTTCAGCTTGGGAAGGTAAAACCAGCAAACAAGAAACCGTTAACACCACTCCTAGACAAATCGCCAAAACATGGGTACTGAGTTTGCGTATAGACCAAGGTACTGGGGAAATTTGCATAATCAAAACCTAAATTTAGAAGTCCAATGTTTGCTATCTATTTACAAATCTAGCTACAATTATTTTTATAGCTGTCGGTGCTGATTGAAGTTTTTACCTGACTCGTGTTCTAACAACTTCTGTCATCAAGTTAATAGAACATACACCAACCAAGCTATTATGGAAATTTGCCCCTATTCAGTTCGGTTTTTCCACCAATCTCAGATGCTTCTAGGCTAGGATCTAATTAATACCAAAACCTGAATGACCCATGAATGGATCAAACCGATTAGCTGAAGAATCCTTATCTTCATCTGTGCAAGCAGAACACACACACCATCACCATTTAGACCACGAACATACAAATCATACTCCGAAAGCAGCCGAATCAGTTCATCCCCATGTGCATAGTGAAGAGTCATTACGGCGAATTGTTAACCGACTATCACGAATAGAAGGACACATTCGGGGAGTGAAAACAATGGTGCAACAAAACACCCCTTGTCCTGATGTATTATTACAAATTGCTGCTGTCAGAGGTGCATTAGACAAAGTAGCACGCATTGTTTTGGATGAACATTTAACCGAATGTATTGCTAGAGCTTCAGAAAATGGCAATATTGATGTAGAACTTGAACAACTCAAAGCTGCTTTAGATCGGTTTTTACCGTAGTTTCACAACAGGAGTCAGGATTCTTCTGTATTTGTATTTGTGAAAATATGCTGATCTGGAATGCTACGGATACGACTCATTTGATTTAAAGCATACTTTGCAGTTTCCTGTACTTCTGGGTCTGGATCTTCCATCGCATGAAGTACAATCTTACTCATTTGTCCCATTGTGTCATAAATACGAACCAAATCACGAATAGCATTTTTTCGCACTTGGGGATTTTCATCTTGCATGGATATTGCTAAAGCACGGTTCATAGGTTTAAGTGTGCGAGTACCAATTTCTGACAAGGCTGATAAAATTAAACCTTGTTGTTGAGAATCTGCATCAATCATCAAGTCTACTAAAGGTTGAACTGCTCGTGAGTCACCTTGTTGAGCTATATTCCAAATTGCTTTTCGTTGCTGTGTCAAATCAGCACTATGTAATTCTGCTATAAAATTCTCAAACAAATTGACGGAAGATACAGAAGATACAACAGATGTCTGTTCAACTGGTAATATTTCTGTAGAAACTGGTGATGGCAGGTTAGAGCCAGGTTTGAGAAAAAATTTTGGCCTTTTTTGAGCAGATGGACTCAAAAGTTTTTGCTCAGAACTTGCCGACTCTAAAGCTGGTTTGCTATCAGCTAACTTTTGTGCAAAATAAAAAAATGCGCTCAAACTGCCGACAACACCCAAACTAATTAATTTCCACCAAAGATCATTTTCCTGTGATGGTGGTGTCTGAATGTTTTTTTCCTGCGTCACAGTAGCAACAGCGTTACATTGAGTTTTACCAGCTAAAATTTCTTGAAGCTGCTGTCTGGTGGACCAGTCTGCAAGGCCATCTACTCTTTTCAAACCTTGTTCTTGCTGAAATCGAGTTACAGCATTTTGGGTACTTGGGCCGTACTGTCCATCTATCAAGCCATTGTAATAACCTAAAGCTTTGAGTTGCACCTGCACTACCTGTACTTCTGCACCTTGAATATCTGGAGTGAGAATGGTTGGCTGGATAGGTACTGATGTATCTGTAACACTTATCGCGCGACTTGGGTATAAACAAAGGCACAGACAAGAGGATAGTATCAGGAGGGAATTGGTAATTGGTAATTGGTAATTGATCATTGATAATTGCTTTTTATCCCTCATTTTCACCATCTCCAACTGATTAAGTTACTGTTTAAATTAAGGTAAAATTTCTGATTTTGATTTTCTCAAAGTTTCTTAGTCACAGATGCTTCTAAAACTGGTTGCTGCTGATTAGTTTTTTCACTGATGGTAACTTTTTGATTTTGTCCTGCTAAATTTTCCCGCTGGTTGATTAAATAAATACTAATTAAAGTGAGGCTAACTCCTACCCATTGAATAGGAGTGAGAACTTCTGAAAGAAAAATATGACCAAATATCAACGCAAACACTGGTGTGAGAAAGGTGAGAGAACTTAAACTTGTTAAATTACCACTAGAAGCAAAGTAGAAGAATAAACCATAAGCGATCGCACTCCCGAAAATAGTTGCATAACTTAAAGCTAACCAATCGGATAATACAAGATTTTCCCAATGTTGTACTTCTACAACAGCAGAAATTCCCCACAATGGCAACCCTGCTATAATCATGTGCCATCCTGTAGCAATTACCGGATCAGCATATCTACAGACAAACCGAATTAGTACGGTTCCTACAGCCATTGACAAAGCTGCTAGTAACATCAACCATTCACCACTCGCAAACAATTGTTGCCAATTATCGGTTGTGATTTTTACACCTGAGTCGAGAAGATGAAAAATCCACTCTTCTGGTAAGCCAATCAAACTTATACCAGCTACTCCCAATCCTAACCCTAACCATCCCCAAAGGCCAATATGTTCTTGAAATAACCACAAAGACAGTAAAGCTACGGCTAAAGGTTGAGAGTCAATCATCACAGAACCTAACCCCGCACTGGTTCTCACTAACCCTTCTGCTAAAAAGCCCTGAAACAGCGTACCATCAACCAGGGCAAATATTGTAATCCATAACCATGCTAACCATCCTTTGGGTTGTGGTCTGCCCATAAATGCCGCAGCGATGAGAATTAACACCCCCGCAGGTAGTAAACGTACTCCTGCCATAAATAAAGGTGTGGTATGAGGTATTACCCCTTTCATTGCTACCATTGCTGTACCCCAGAGGAAAAAAGGGGCAATTAACAATAGGGAAGCTAAGGTAGATTTTGATCCTCTCAGTTGCAGTTGCATGATAGGCTATGGTGTTTTGTTAATTAGGTGGAAACATTACTTTACCTAATTTTACAGAAACATTTACTTTTATGTTTATGTAGCATCTCGCAAACCAGGAATTAATACTCAAAGGTAGTAAAAGTTACAAAAAATCATCTTGAAGACTCAAATCCGAATTGTGTTTGATACGTATAAAATAGTCCTAAAAATCTGCTATGATACTAAATTTCACCCCTGACTATACAACAAAATTTGGTGCTGCTTATTTGGGAAACAGCCTAGAATTAATGGCAAATATCCCTGATGAAAGTATTGATTTAATTTGCACATCTCCACCTTTTGCGCTAGTTAGAAAAAAAGAATATGGTAATGTTGATGCAGACAAATATGTGGAATGGTTTGAAGATTTTGCAGTTCAATTTCACCGCATTCTTAAACCCACAGGTTCATTAGTTATTGATATTGGTGGTAGTTGGCTTAAAGGAATGCCAGTTCGTTCTCTTTATCATTTTGAATTGGTTATTTCTCTGTGTAAATCCAAAGAAAAAGGTGGATTAGGATTTTATTTAGCACAGGAATTATATTGGTATAATCCTGCTAAACTTCCTACACCTGCTGAATGGGTGACAGTTCGCAGAGAAAGAGTTAAAGATGCGGTAAATACAGTGTGGTGGTTATCTAAAGAACCCCATCCTAAAGCTAATAATAGAAGAGTTTTAAAACCTTATAGCAAGTCAATGAAAAATTTGCTCAAGAATGGTTATAAACCTAAAATTAGACCATCAGGACATGATATTTCTAGTAAATTTGGCAATGACAGAGGAGGTGCTATTCCTCCTAATATAATTGATGGACGTTGCAATATAGATAAAGAAGAAATAGGACAACAAACGCTTTTAGAAAAAACATCTTCCGAAGATTTAATACATTCTGTCAATGTAATTTCTGCTTCAAATACTGCTTCCAATGATTATTATCAAAAGCGGTGTAAAGAAGAAGGTTTTAAACCACATCCGGCAAGATTTCCATACGCATTACCAGAATTTGTGATTAACCTTTGTACAGAACCAGGGGATATTGTTTTAGATCCTTTTGCTGGTTCTAATATGACTGGTAGAGTAGCAGAAAATTTACAAAGACATTGGTTAGCGTTTGAGATTGATGAAGATTATATTAGGAGTTCAAGGTTAAGATTTGCGGAAAATGAATTGAGTGGAAACAGCTATAATTAGGATTTTATCAGCAATGATTTATCTATAACTCTTGTATTATCAAGCTGATATGACTCTGGATTCCGTGAAAATACCCGTGTTAGGTTAGGTGTTAACTGGTTAATGCAATTCTAGACAAACTTCCTGCATCTTTTCGTGATAACAATCGACAGATAGATTTGTATAGGAATAGCTTTAAACCTCCAGAAAAATAACTTTTTTATTCAGGAGTATTTTCTAAGCAAAGTAGTCAGAATCAAGATTTACATTATTTTAATATTTACAGAATGTTATTAACAAAGTAGGTAGGCATTAAAAATTGTCGTTATGACAAGGGAACAGGGAACAGGGAACGGGGAACAGAGAAGAGGGTTTTAATGACTAGAATATTTTCCAGGTGCGTTAAATTCCAAATAACGCACCATGAACACTAAAAATCAGGAATTACCGACGACACTAGAATTAACTAAAATTGCCCCTAATTTCACATTGAATTCTTGTTCAAAAACTCCTTTCTTATAATCTAAACTCCACAGTTCCAATGCACAATCATCACCTAATTTAGCAGCAAAGATGCACATTTTCAATTGCTGCATATTAGGAAAGTATTCACACTGCACGCGAGATACTGCTCCAATTTGTCTTCTATCTAAAGCAACTGCTAATCTTAAAATTGCACTCAGTTGACATACCATTTGCCGATGTTCTTTATGCAATAAATTCCGGTAGTTTTCGTGCTTTTTCTTAGGTGGTGATTTGCGGTGATAACGGGCTAAATTAGCAATGATTTCTATCTCAGTTTCGTTATAACCAAGTAATTCACCATTTCTAATTAAATAGTATGAATGCTTGTGGTGTGAAGAATGGCTGATGTAGTGACCGCAGTTGTGTAAAATGGCAGCAGCCCAAAGTAATTGTCTTTCATCTTTACCCCAATTATGTATTTTACCTTGAGTTTGATCAAATAAACTCAATGCAAATGCAGCAACGCGATCGCTATGTTCTAGGTTGGTCTGGTATTTCTTGGCAATTTTTAAAACATTACGTTCTCTAATGGAACTTTGATAACGCAGTCTGTTGTCAATTAAACCATGTGTCAGCATCCAGTCTACTATTACACCTTCCCGCAAGGAACGTTCACAAAGAGTTACTGATTCCACATCTAGCAGGGTCATGGCTTCCTGTAATATCACTGCCCCAGCGAGTATCACTTCTGACCGCTTTTCTGGCATTCCTGAAATTGCCGCCCGTTCTACGTTATTCATCCGTCGCAAGCGCGTTACCCATGTCCGCAAGTCTTGGAGACTAAATTTATAACCGTTGAGGGTGGAAGGAACAACCCCCATTTTTTCCTTAGCATGAATCATGGCTATGGTTTCAATTGTGCCAGATGTTCCTATCAATTTGGGAATTTCACCAGGTTGGAGTTTAGAAAGTACGTCTTCTACAGAACGTTCTAACATTCCCCGTGCGTAGGCTTGCAGATATTGAAACTCAGTATTGCTAATGGGGTCGGTGCTGATTAATTCCCCAGTTAGTCTTACTGCACCTACCTTTGTACTGGTGAGACTGCGGGGGTCTTCCGAGTCGCCTAAAATTATTTCTGTGGAACCACCACCAATATCAACAATGATATGCGGTTGTTGATTAAATTCCATGCCAGAAAGCACACCTAAATAGATGCGTCGCGCTTCTTCCTGACCAGAAATTAAGTCAACACTTAAGCCTATTTCTGTTTCAATTTGGTGTAAAAATTCTCGACCATTGGGGGATTCACGGACGGCGCTAGTAGCTACTGCAATAATGCTTTCTGCTTCTAGACTTTTGGCTAGTTCTTGGAAGCGTTTTAAACAAGCGATCGCTTTTTTGATCACTTCTAGTTTGAGTTCTCCAGTTTCTAAATCGCGATCGCCTAATCTCACCGTTTCTTTTTCTTTGGCAATCATCGTAAAAGCTGGTAGCGTCGGTTCAATCCGTACTATTACCATGTGCAAAGAATTAGTACCGATATCAATAGACGCAATAATCGGGTTTTGCTTCACTGGTGGAGTTGGTACACTCTCCCAGTTAGCAGAAACTACATTCAGCATTTAGGTTTCTCTCTCTTAACAATGGATGGACAAAGCTGGTGTGCTGATTTAATCCGCACTAAATACTTAGTACGTACAATCTATAGAATGTTCAGGTTAATTGTCTGGTGAAATTACTCACAACAAACAACTGACAATTAAAGTAATGAAAAGTAATGAATTTGTATCCCCAGCTGTAACCTTAGTTGATGTGTAGGGATGATCAAAAAAATAAACCGCAGGATGCAAAGGAAAGAGGATTAAATCAGGTTTTTACATCAGTGCTGTTGATTTTTCCCAAATTTGGATGCTCCCTGTATGTACAGTTATCAAATAACGATATTCTATAGATGTGAAGATATGTGAATCGAGCAATATGCTAACAACACCAGAAAGCAACCAAGAACCCTTATGGCTGGTCATTATTCGGCTGTTACGGTGGCATAAACCAGAAGGCAGGTTAATTTTAATGATTCCTGCTTTATGGGCTGTGTTTTTGGCAGCTGCTGGTAAACCACCTTTACCCCTAGTTGGGGTAATTATCTTAGGTACTTTAGCCACTAGTGCCGCAGGTTGTGTAGTTAATGATCTATGGGATCGAGATATAGATCCGCAAGTCGAGAGAACACGCGATCGCCCTCTGGCTTCCCGCACTCTTTCCATCAAAGTTGGTATAGCTGTGGGAATAGTTTCCCTCGCTTGTGCCGCAATTCTCGCTTTCTATCTTAACCCCTTAAGCTTCTGGTTGTCTGTAGCAGCAGTACCCGTAATTTTACTTTATCCCGGTGCAAAACGGGTGTTTCCTGTACCACAGTTGGTACTTTCCATCGCTTGGGGTTTTGCAGTTTTAATTAGTTGGAGTGCAGTTACACAAAACATTTCCCCACCTACTTGGTTATTGTGGGGTGCAACTGTTCTCTGGACCTTGGGATTTGATACAATTTATGCCATGAGCGATCGCGAAGATGATCAGCGCATTGGTGTTAATTCCAGCGCCCTCTTTTTTGGTAAATACACCTCTACAATCATTGGTATTTTCTTCGGCGGTACGATCATTCTCCTCGCTGGGGAAGGTTTCTTAACTCATCTCAATGGATTTTTCTGGATCAGTTTAATAATTTCTACTATTGGCTGGTTTTGGCAATTTATCCGCTTGAGAAACCCAGAACTACCCAACCCTGCTTATGGTGAAATGTTTCGTCAAAATGTCTGGATTGGATTTCTGATTTTAGCAGGAATGATTTTTGGTTCTTTCTAAAACGGACTGGGGAGAATCAAGTCAAAAGTCAAAAGTCAAAAGTCAAAAATTCTGTTCCCTGTTCCCTGTTCCCTGTTCCCTTCTTTCCCAATTACCCATTACCCATTAGGTGCTTTATCGGCAAAGTAATCACAAACTTTGTTCCCTCTCCCACAGCCGAAACCACCTCTATTTTACCCTGGTGCTTATCAATTATTTGATAACAAATACTCAAACCTAAGCCCGTACCTTGTCCTACTGGCTTAGTAGTGAAAAAAGGGTCAAATAGCTTAGTGATAATTTCCGGTAAAATTCCTTCTCCATTATCTTTAATTCCTACTTTAATATATTGATCATCAACTTTTGATGTCTCTATAACTATTTGTTTATTAGCTTGCTTTTTAGATTCTATCAGTGCATCTATAGCATTACTAATAATATTCATAAATACCTGATTCAGTTGCGCTGGATAACAATCAATTAAAGGCAAATCACCATATTTTTTAATAACTTTAATTTCTTGATTCAGGCGATGATTTAAAATTAATAAAGTATTATCAATACCTTCATGAATATCCACATCCTTCATTTCAGATTCATCTAATCTGGAGAAATTACGCAACGACAACACAATTTCCCGAATACGCTGAGATCCTACTTTCATCGATGACAACATTTTTGACAAATCTTCCATCAGAAATTCTAAATCTATTTCTTCAATTTTCTCCTCAATGAACAAATTTTTATCAGGATATTGTTCTTGATACAAATTTAATAAACTGATTAAATCTTGCAGATAATTTTCCGCACATTGAATATTACCATAAATAAAGTTAACAGGATTATTAATTTCATGGGCTATCCCTGCTACCATTTCCCCAAGAGAAGACATCTTTTCTGTTTGAATTAATTGCGCTTGGGTATTTTTTAAATCTTGCAGTGCTTGTTGCAGTTCTTGAGTTCTTTCTTCTACCCTTTGTTCTAAAGTTCGTTGTGCTTGTCGCAGTTCTTGAGTTCTTTCTTCTACCCTTTGTTCTAAAGTTTTGCGAGCAAATTCAAGCTGTTCTGTATAATCTCCCACCCATTCCACTAATCTATTTAAAGATGCTGCTAATGTCCCTACTTCATCATTGCTGATCACATTAGCTCTGATGTTAAAATTTGATTCTTCCGTGATCTTCCTAGCAGTATTAGTAACCGCTTGTAGTGGACGAGTAATTAATTTAGTAGTGAAAAATGCGAGAGCTACTGCTATGAAAGATGACAATACTATACCACTAATAATAATTTGAACTCGCAGTTCTTTAGCTTTAGCAAAACTAATATTTGCCTCATCTCTTTGAGTATCTGCACTTTTAATAATTTGATTTAGCTGCTCTGAAAGTCTCTCAAATTCAATATTAAGCTTAGTATATTCTGGATCATTGAGTAAGATTAAGAGAATAGACTGTGCAGAACTATTTTTTTGAAATGTTAAGCTATTTCCTTCTAGATATCTCCAAAAACCTTGGATAGTTGCCGTATATAACTGTGTAGTATTTTGATATCCTTCCACTAAGATTGTAAAATTGCTATCATTTACAGCCAGAACATTAGGGTTGTCTTGGATGAACTTTCTGAGTTGAGATAATTGTTGATTAACTTGAGTAATATTATCAGAAAACTGCTCTTTTTCAAAATCTAACAAAACATAATTTTCTATGACATTAGCTAATCTTTGCGGATACATTCTGATTGTGGTTACTGCATTTTTTAAATCTTTCAAAAGTAATTGTTGTTGATAAGATATTAATAATTGCTTCTGAGCGGTTTCTTCATAGTGATTGGCAATCAACAAACCACTTGCTGTCCCTATAGCAGCAATGCTCAGTATGACTGTATAACCAAAAGTTATTTTCTTGGCTATATTCCAATTATTGGTTAAGTAGCCAAGATGTAGTAAAAAAGGTTTTATCTTTCTCTTAATAATATATATCATTCATTTATCAACTAATTTAATAAACCTGCGTATCATTTTTTTAATTCAAATCACGGATCATATCATCAACAAAGTTATTTGTTGTAACTAATTGTATTCATCAACTTTAGCAAAAGCTCTTGTAGAAATTATTGCTTTCTCCAATATTCTGACTCCTGTACAGGCGGGGTAACTTCTGAAAATGAATATATCTGGCGATAGATTCAAAATTATCATGACGGTTGTTGGATTAGTTGGGATATTAATCTACCAGCTAGATTCACTTAACTAAATGCAGCCATCTCTTTTTGTAAAAATCGCTACAGTAGGTTTATTTTCTGTTGGGAGTTTCAGTGTAGCTGCGGGAAGTTTTCTCTTCACAAAAACTTTAAGCAATACTGCAACAGCACAGATAATTACTGATATATCACGCTATCCAGAAATTCGCAATCAAAAATGGTCTGATATTCACCAAATAAAACATTTTCCTGTAGAAATTATAGGTGGTGCTAAGGCCTTATCTATGGCTTACTCTCCTGGTTTGATGCAAGGAAGCAGTTTTTTTCAAATCCGTCTTCAACAGCCTCCAGATCAGATTCAAAAATTACTTTCACAGTACAGTAAAATTGCAGTGCATCAGTATTGGGGAGGTGATACAAACGACCATATCAAACAGGCTAATGGTGTACCCACAACTTTTTTTTATACTGGCAAATCTGAGGATCTAGCTTTTCCCAATACATATCAAATATTGGTATTAAAGGCACAAGATCAAGGTCAGCCTGGGTTTCAATGGCAGCATGGTCATAGCTATGGAGTTGCTATTGATAGTTCAGCCTCAGAAATTATCTATTGGGTAGAGAAATGGTAATTGGTAATTGGTAATTGGTAATTGGTAATGGGTAATTAGTAAACTTCCTTCAGTCACCAGTCACCAGTCACCAGTCCCCAGTCCCCAGTCCCCAGTCCCTAACTATTACAGTTCGTTGCAAATCAATAAGCTAAGTAAAACAAATATGATAAGTTTTGATCATGTTCAGACAACCGCACAAAATTGATCAAGGAGAATACAGTGGCAATGGAATCAAATGTATTAACTGGCGCAGTTGCAGAAAACCAAGATATCAGTGAATATGTGGCGCATCTACAATTGCACATGACACTCCAAGCTCGCAACCTGGTTCCAACCCTCAAACATATACAAGAAGATAGTCGCCAACAGTTACTTCATCAAACCCAAGCTTACTTTGAAAAGCTGGCTTCTCGACAGGGTTTATAGAACCGTTTATAATATAGAAAAATTTCACAAAAAAATCATAAAATAGAAGCAGAAATGATGCTGTCTACGCTGACAGTGTCATCACAATTTCTGCTTTTTATGCTTTTTTCGGTATGTAGTTGCGAAAATCACTCTTTTGGAGCAATAGCTAGGAGTGAAAAGCCGTTAAGATTATTATTGCAGCAGTACCTCACCGATCGCAATTAGTAAAGGCTAAATGGCGGCTTGAATCAAAATGAATTCACTACTTCCTCGAAATCTCAGCCTCGTAATTCGTCCCGTCCAATATCGGGATCTGGACGGTATTGAACGCCTCACACAAGATTCCTTTGCGGATCTATCTCCCAAAGGCAGCTTTTTTACCATACAATGGCTGCGTCACTGGTTTGGGTTGCTCAAGTTTTTGAGTTGGTTTCCCAACCCATTACAATATCGCTTCTGTGGATTTGTAGCAGAACAAGGGCGATCGCTGCTGGCGATGATTCAAGTGTCACCATTTAACCGTACCCGCAGCACTTGGCGCATTGACAGGGTGATGCTAGACCGTGCAGTTGATAAGCAAGGGGTAGGCTCACAACTGCTACGACACTGCTTTGAATCAATTTTAGAAGCTCGTACCTGGCTACTAGAAGTTAATATTAATGATGTTGAAGCCCTAGCACTTTATCGGCAAAATGGCTTTCAGCGGTTGGCAGAAATGACCTACTGGGAAATTAGCCCAGAGTTACTGCGGGAATTAGCACAAGCAGAACCAGACTTACCCAACCTCTTACCAGTCAGTAATGCTGATGCACCATTGTTATATCAACTAGATACAGCATCCATGCCGCCTTTGGTACGTCAGGTTTTTGACCGCCACACCCATGACTTCAAAACCAGTTTATTTGGCGTTCTCTCTGATGCGATTAAGCAATGGGTGACTAAAACAGAAGTTGTTAGCGGCTATGTGTTTGAACCCCAACGCAAAGCAGCTATTGGCTATTTTCAGGTACAACTTGACCGGAAAGGCGAAAATCCTCATGTAGCGAGTTTGACGGTTCACCCGGCTTATACCTGGTTGTATCCAGAATTATTATCCCAACTAGCTCGCATCGCCCAAGATTTTCCCCAACAAGGTTTACAACTGGCTTCCTCTGATTATCAGCCAGAACGGGAAGAATATTTAGAAAGAATTGGTGCTAAACGCATTGAACATACACTGATTATGTCCCGCTCAGTTTGGCATAAAATCCGCGAATCAAAATTAGTTTCCTTGGAAGGAATTCAGTGGCCGGAAGTGCTGCAAGGACTACAACCAGCACGTAAACCCATACCAGGGGGAATGTCATGGGTTCCCAAACACCAGCCCACCTCAGACCGCCCAGCACCAACTAAATCAGAAATTGTTGCATTTGGCAGTCAAAAATTTCATAATATGGAAATATCTCGCCAATCTGAACCACCAGAGGCACAGCAGGAGAATAATTAGAGTGATACCTCAGCCGCAATCAAAATCTTTTATATCCGCCTTGGGTCTGGATGTCGGTAGCAAGCGCATCGGTCTGGCTGGGTGTGATGGTACTGGTTTGATTGCCACAGGTATAACTACAATAGAACGCAGATCCTTTCAAGAGGATGTAGAGCAAATACAACAAATTTTGCATGAACGCCAAGTTCAAGTTCTGGTGGTTGGTCTACCATATTCAATGGATGGATCTTTAGGGTTTCAAGCTCGACACGTCCAGAAATTTGCTAAGAGGTTGGCTAAAGCTGTGCAACTGCCTGTGGAATACGTCGATGAGCGATTAACTTCTTTTCAGGCAGAACAAATGCTGATTGCGGAAAATCGCTCTCCATCACGTCATAAGGGTTTGATTGACCGGAAAGCCGCAGCTTTAATTTTGCAACAGTGGCTAGATGCTAGACGCAGCACCGCCAACAGATCAGTAGCATTTGTTGAGGATTAATACCTTTGAACATGGTATTCTAAAAACTATTACTCAACTGTATATCCAGCTTTTTAGCTGACATTGGCTGTCATAAAACAGTTAAATGATTTGCATAGGTTTGAGTATTGATAAATTTACATAATATGACTATGTATTACTCTGAATTTTCTGAAGAACATGATCGTGCTGATGCTGATGTTATTACCTTGACAGATGAAAAAGGGCGATCGCTCGAATGTTATATTGAGCATTCCCTCTCGGTAGACGGACAAGAATATGTTTTACTTCTACCTGTTGATACCCCAATAGAAATTTTTGCTTGGGAAGGTGATGGCGAAGAAGAAGAAGCAATTTTGGTAGAAGATGATGCCATCATTGACGAGATTTTTACCACCGCTCAAGCAGTTCTCTCTGAGCAAAATTTGATCATCAAAAATACTGCTTATGCTTTGACAGTAGCCGGTGAATTGCCACCAGTAGAAGAATCAGAAATCTTCACCCTAGAAATTGAAGATGAAGAAGCTGATTTGGAACCGGAGCAACTACAGCTACTGGCTAGTTTCTATCATCAAAACCAAGAGTATGCAGTTTACACCCCCCTCGATCCGCTGCTGTTTTTTGCCCGCATTACCAAGTTAGGTGAGCCTAAATTGCTCTCTCCCGAAGAATTCCGTCAAGTCCAACCGCTCTTAGAAGAACATCTGTTTAATCAGGTGGAATAATGAGCAAGTAAAATGAATTTTTCCATTGCTAATCTCCTCTTAATTAGCAGTGGAATTTTGTTACAGTAGGCAGGAGGCAGGAGGCAGGAGGCAGGAGGCAGGAGGTAAATATTTTTCCCTATCTCCCCTACACCCTACACCCTACAGCCTATTCCTTGTCACCTGTCACCTGTTCCCTGTTCCCTGATGTATGAATTATGAATTATGAATTATGATGACTTGGAATAATCTCTTACAGCCTGACTTGATTTTAGAAGGTTCAGTGTTGAACCTGACACCAGATATCATCCAACAATATGGACTCAAAGGGCTAGTATTGGATGTAGATGAAACCTTAGTACCAATTACTGTCAGTACAGCTTCCCCAGAAATGCAAAAGTGGGTAGAAGAAATGCGTTGCTGTGCTGCACTGTGGTTAGTTAGCAACAACTTAAGTGAAACCCGAATTGGTAGTATTGCTCGTTCTTTGAATCTCCCCTACTATCTGGGTGCTGCTAAACCCTCACGGCGCAAACTTAGGGCAGCACTGCAAGGTATGAATTTACCTGTACATCAAGTGGGTATGGTAGGCGATCGCTTGTTTACCGATGTTATAGCAGGTAATCGCTTAGGAATGTTTACAATCTTAGTAGAACCAATTGTTCATGCAGATACCGTCCTTCGTTCTCATCCTATCCGCAACTTTGAAGTCTGGGTATCAGAAATACTCGGCGCTTCTATCACTCCCAAGCACACAAAAATTAACAAAGATTGATAAATCATTAGAAAACTAAATCTAAAGAAATACTTAAGAAATCTCAAGTTTCTCCCAAAATCGGAGACTATAAGTATTAATAACATCGGGTCAAGCAAATAAAGACCCTAGACGATAACAGATAAACATAAACCCGTACAGCGTCAACCTTCACCATAGAGGGATTGGCGCTGTACAATTTTTTAGGTATTGATAGGTGACAGGTGACAGAAGAGAATAACAAATAGCTAATGACTAATGACTAATGACTAAAACAATTGTTGTTAAAATCGGTACATCTAGCCTGACGCAACCAGAAACGGGACAATTAGCCCTTTCTACTATTGCCAGCTTAACGGAAACCCTATGTAATTTAAGACACCAAAGGCATAATGTAATTTTAGTTTCCTCTGGTGCTGTGGGAGTGGGTTGTGCGCGTCTGGGTTTAACAGAACGTCCCAAGGCGATCGCCCTCAAACAAGCAGTAGCAGCAGTTGGGCAAGGTCGCTTAATGCGTATATATGACGATTTATTTACTACCTTGCAACAACCAATAGCCCAAGTATTATTAACGAGAGCAGATTTAGTACAACGTAGCCGCTATCTTAATGCTTATAATACTTTTCAGGAATTACTAGGACTGGGAGTAATTCCCATAGTTAACGAAAATGATACAGTTGCAGTAGAAGAATTAAAATTTGGCGATAATGACACCCTTTCCGCCTTAGTTGCCAGCTTAGTCGAAGCAGATTGGTTATTTTTACTGACAGACGTTGATAGATTATATTCAGCAGATCCCCGGACTGTACCCGATGCTCGTCCTATCAGTTTAATCAGTAATATGAAGGAATTAGCGGAATTACAGATTCAAACTGGGGGACAGGGTTCACAGTGGGGTACTGGGGGGATGGTAACAAAAATATCCGCTGCCAGAATTGCGATCGCTGCGGGAGTGAGAACTGTAATAACTCAAGGACGTTTTCCCCACAACATTGAAAAAATTATTCAAGGGGAACTCATAGGAACACACTTTGCACCCCAACCAGAACCTACATCAGCGAGAAAACGCTGGATAGCGTATGGTTTAGTTCCAGCAGGGAAATTATATTTAGATGATGGTGCAATTACAGCTATTTCTCAAGCAGGAAAATCCTTATTACCAGCAGGAATTAAAACAGTAGAAGGGGAATTTGATAACCAAGAAGCAGTGCAGATATGTGATAGTAATGGTAATGAAATTGCCAGAGGTTTGGTGAATTATAACAGCGAAGAACTACAAAAAATTCGTGGTTGTCATTCACGGGATATTGAAGGAATTTTAGGTTATGCAGGTGCAGAAACCGTCATTCATAGAGATAATTTAGTTTTAACATAAAATCAATATTAGCCCCTTTTTTAAGGGGGGTTGGGGGGATATAATTTTTGGGAATCTTGCAATTCCTACAAGGTTTGATATGACTGAACCGCAAAGAACGCAAAGGACACAAAGGTAAGAGGATTTAAGAGAGTTGAATTTTTACCATAAACTGTATTCCCTGTCAGAGACAGGGGACAAGAAAATATAAAGGTTGATAAATTAGCGGTAGCATGGAGGTGTGGGTGAGTCGATTATCTGAAGAGGAGATTTTTCAAGAAATTGGTAAAATAATTCAAAATTTTGACCTTTATCAATGTGATGATTGTGCTAGGGCTATATACCAATGGTTACAAAATAACAATATTCAAGCTAAAATTCTCAAATTAAAAACAAAAAACAGAACAGATGAATATATTTTGAGTAATCGTTTAGAAAGACAGGATATCACAAATTCAATTACACAAAATGGTACTCATTATGGAGTGGAAGTTTTCGGTAAAGTTTTTGATAATCTCTCAGTTGAAGGAATGACGCGAGAAGATTGGGTGAATGATTTTGATTGTCTCAGCCGTGAGTTTATTATCACTGAAATAGATTTGCTATAGTAAGAGAATCACAACCATAGTCAGGAGGTTAATATGGCAGGAATATATGAAGTTTTACAGAAAATCAAAGATAGACCAGGAATGTATATTGGTAATTCTTCCATTACTGTTTTACGTCATTTTTTAGTAGGATATAAATTCGCCAGGAATGAGTTAGGAGTGGAATTAAATCAGGAAGAAGCAGATTTTTACGAAAATTTTCAGCCTTGGATACAGCAACATTTTAATGTGAGAACTTCCAATTCTTGGGCGAATATTATTTTGCTATTTACTCGTGATGAAAAAGATGCTTTTAACAGGTTTTTTACTTTGTTAGAGGAATTTCAACAGCGTGATCAAAATCAAGATATAAAAGCTACGCGGAAAGAATTTGATCATGAAAACCTACTATCAAAATTATGAAAAATGATACAAATATATATTCTCCTCCTTCTCCTCGTTCCCAGGTTCTACCTGGGAATGCAATCAAGAAGGCTCTGCCTTCTGCTAACATTAAACATGAGTCAGAGACTCATTAACTGTATTCCCTGTCAGAGACAGGGAACAAGTAATTAAACTTTTGCCTGATTCAAATTCACAACATCTTGTAATCTCGAAATCACAAAAGACTTCTCTAAATAAGAGAACAAACCACCAGCTTTTGGACCACGTTCTTTATTTAAAAACGCCAAATATAAGGCTTTAAAAGCATTCGCTGGAGGTATTTGTAATTCCTTAGTAGTTGAGAAAATCACAGTTTGCAATGCTTCCGCTTCCCAGTTAGCAGCATTTTCTAAATTCTCCGCTAACTTCTGTACATAAGTAACCTGTTCAGCAGTTAAGGTATTAGCTTTTTCGGGAACTTGTTCTAAGTAAAGAACTAACTTTTCTTCTTCATCAGCGTAATCTTGCAACCATTTTTGAGCAGAAGCGATTCTTTGATCTACAATGAATTGATCATACTCATTTAAAGGCTGTTGACTACGTTGTACAACCTCATCCTGAATATTTAAACGCGGAACTTGCAACAGCGAAATCAATGTACTGTAATCAAAAGGTTGGAAAGGTTTAATTTCATCACCCAATTGAGCATAAAATAAAGACATTAATTCTTCAGTTAATTCAGAATTATCTTGATACTTACTAATTAAAGTATCGTAATCCCTAAATAACCGAGTAACTGTTTCATAGTTGGGAGAAAAATTAATTACTGTTCTGGGTTGCGTTCTTAACATTAAAAACCGTAATAACTCAGGTGGTAATAAATCCGCAATTTCCCTAGCACTAGAACCCACACCCTTAGATGAACTCATTTTTGTGCCATTAACAAGAATAAATTCATAAGGTGAATGAAAAGGCGGTTGTTTTTGTAAAACTTTGCGAGAAATAGCATTTGCAACATCCCTAGAACCACCTTTTTGAGAGTGGTCTTTTCCTGCCATTTCAATAGTTACACCTAACACATCCCATTTAGCTACCCATTCCACTTTCCAGGGTAATTTACCATTACCATTAAAAGGAGAAACCCAACCAGAATGACCACAACCTTTTGTATAGTCAGTTGCATCTGGGTTACAAGTGTAAAAAACTTCTGAACCGTTATAATCTGTGGTTACAGTTGTGGCGATTTTACCGCAATTTTCACAAATAACTTGAAAAGGATACCAGTTATTGGGTCGGTCTGCTTTACTTACTTCTTTATATGCTTCTCTGACAAGATGAGCATTTTTTAAGAAAGTGTCAATGTGGGAATTAAGTTTACCAGAACGATATAAATCACGTAAAAAATAAGTTTCTGGTTTAATTCCTAAATACTCGAAAATTTCAAAAAATTCGCCAATGAAATATTTAGCATAATCACTCGCACCCTCACCAGGAGAAGGTACATTACACAGTGGAAAACCCAAATATGGTTTAAATTTTTCTTTGTCTAAATATTTGGGAACGGTATCCAACGCGTCGTAGTCATCCACACCGTACATGAATTTTACGGGCTTACCTGCGTGTTTTAAGGCACGGTAAATAACGTCATGGATAACCACACCCCGCAATGATCCGACGTGTACTCTCCCTGAAGGAGTTTTAGAATCATTAACTACCTGGTAGCCTTGTGCATCAGCAGCGATTTTATCAGCCCAAAACATTTGTCATATATCTTTTCACAATCCCTCTATTTTAACTCTATGCTCAATTATTGATGATTTTTTTCTCAAAGTGAATTTTTTAACTAACCGCAGAGACGCAGAGGACACAGAGAGAAGAAAAAATGCTTAACTGAACTGTATTGGTTCATATACAGAATTTAAAGCAAATTGATGATTACTGTTCATTTTTTGTCAATTCCTGTACAGCGTTTCTGGTAATTTCTTGGATGGTTGCTAAATTTGGTGGTTGAGTTTCACTTTCCATATTTAACCATAAAAGATATTCAATATTTCCCGCAGGTCCTGTGATGGGAGAAAACGTTAAACCACGATATTTCCATCCTAATTCTAACGCAGTTTGTAAAACCTGAAAAATTGCATCGGCATGGTCTTTTGAATCACGCACTACACCTTTTTTACCTACACGGTTTTTACCAACTTCAAACTGTGGTTTTACTAATAAAATTACTTCCCTTGGTGTTTGGGTTAAACGCCAAATTGCTGGTAAAACTTTAGTTAGGGAAATAAAGGAAACATCAACAACTGCTAAATCTGGAAATGTTGTTCCATCTGTATATAATTGTTCTGGTTCTAGTTCTCGTAAATTGGTACGTTCTTTTAAAATAACTCGTTCATCATTTCTAATTTTCCAGTCAACTTGTCCATAACCCACATCAATTCCATAAACTTGGGTTGCACCATTTTGTAATAAACAATCTGTAAAACCACCTGTAGATATTCCCCCATCTAAACAAATACGTTCATTGGCGGAAATTCCAAAAAAGGCTAAAGCTTTCGATAGTTTTTCGCCACCACGGGAAACAAAAGGAGGACGTTCTTTAACTACTATTTGTGCTGCTGTATCTACCTCAGTTCCAGGTTTATCTATCAGTTGTTCATTTACCTTCACTTCCCCAGCTTGAATTAGTCTTTGTGCTTGTTGACGGGAAGGACATAAACCCAAATCTACTAATAATGTATCTAGTCTTTGTTTCATATAGCAGGGAACAGGGAACAGGGAACAGAGAAGAGATTTTGGGATATTTTACTTTTCGTTACATACTTCGTTTTTTTTCTGTTCACCTACTTATATTCTCCTCTATATCTTCGTCCATATCCTTCGGATATATTAGCACCGAATAGATACAGCACTTCTTCTAATTTGTTGAACCATACCATATAACTCATCTTTGGGAAAAAGTTTAGTGAGGAAATAGCATCTTTGAGCAATATCCATTCCTTTTTGCCAAATTATTAAGTCTTTAAAGTCATTAATATCTGACATTCTTCCTGTTCCCTGTTCCCTGTTCCCTGTTCCCTTCTCTCAACTTATCACTTTAGCATAACAAGTACCGAAGAACCAAATTTTCTTGATTCCTTACCCTAAATATTTCTCCAACATTTCTCGCACTTGTTCCACTCGAATAGGTTTAGTTAAAAAATCATTCATCCCCGCTTGTAAACAAGATTCTCTATCTTTATCTTCTTCATTGGCTGTCATGGCAATAATAACAGGACGTTGATCCGTTTGCCAATGTTCACAGATTTGGCGTGTTGCTTCTAAACCATCCATTTCTGGCATTTGCATATCCATTAATACTAAATTATAATATTTTTGGTCTAGTGCTGATATAGCTTCTTGACCATTATTCACAACATCAGCAGAATATCCTAATGTTTGCAAAACACGCAAAGCCACTTTTTGATTTACTAGGTTATCTTCTGCTATGAGAATTTTCACTTCAGATGAAGTTTTAAGGGGGTTTTTAACTAAGGGTTGAGGCAGTTTTTTGGGAGGTTTAATTTCATTATCGTTGTAAATGTACTGCAACTTTAAAAATTCAGCTAATTTATCAAAAATAATTTGTGGTTGCAATGGTTTACGTACCATATCATCACAGCCAGCAGCTTTAATTTCGGCTCTTTGTTCTTCAAATACACTGGCAGTTAAAGCAATAATAACTACTGGTTTGTTTTGTTCTTGGCTAAGTTTCCGAATGATTTTAGTAGCCTCATATCCGTCTAATTCTGGCATTCGCATATCCATCCAAATTAGTTGCGGTTGCCATTCTTGCCATAATGTTATTGCCTCTTTTCCATTTTTGGCTTCTCTCACTTCAAACCCAATAGGTTGAAGTAACTTAACTAACAACTGACGATTATTTTCTATGTCATCAGCAATCATAATTCTATAATGAGTTTGGTCGGGTGCTAAAGTAATAATTCTGCGTGTTGATAATGGTGAAGTAACTGCATTTGCCAAAACTGAACGGAAGCGAATTGTAAACTGAAATATACTACCCTTGCCTAAAGTGCTGTCAACGTGAATATTACCTCCCATGAGTTGTACAAATTTACGAGTGATGACTAAACCTAAGCCTGTGCCTTGATTAGATTTACGCCCTGATTCAGTTTGCACAAAAGGACTAAAAAGATGATTTAATTCATCTGTTTCAATACCTGTTCCTGTGTCTATAACTGCAAATTTGAGAGTATTTTTTTCTTGAATTTCTACTTGAAGAGTGACGCTTCCTTGATGAGTAAATTTAATCGCGTTACTGAGCAGATTCAGGAGAATTTGTCTGAGTTTACCCTTGTCTGTGCGAATACAATGGGGTAAATTTGGGGCTAAATCAAAATTAAGTTTAATTCCTTTTTCTGTAGCTTTGAGTTGTAGCATTGATTGGAGTGATTCAATCAGTGTATAAAGATGAAAATTAGTTTTATTAAATGTGATTTTCCCTGCTTCAATTTTTGACATTTCTAACACATCATTAATTAAAGACAGCAAGTGTTCACCACTGGCAATAACAATATCTAAATTCTCTTTATGTTCAGCGTTGAGAGTCGGATCTCCCTGCATTAATTGAGTGAATCCTAAAATAGCATTTAAGGGTGTTCTTAATTCATGACTCATATTTGCTAAAAATTCACTTTTGGCACGGTTGGCAGCTTCTGCGGCTTTTTTTGCCTGTGCTAGTTCTAATTCTGCCTGTTTACGTTCAGTAATATCCCGTACCATGACTAATACTTCATTATCATTGAGGGGAGTAATGCGGGTTTCTTCATATTGAATTTTTCCCTCAATTTCTAGTTGCTGTTCGTAGGTTTGTACCTTACTTATTTTTAGTGCTTTTTCTACATAATACATTCGCTCTTCTGCTCTGTCGGTGGGCAGGATATCAAAGATATTTTTCCCGTATCGACTGCGATCAGGATGGATAGGTTGAAATTCGTTACCTACAAATATATTCAGGTAATTACCATTGCGATCTAATCGCAAAAGTAAATCGGGAATAGCTGCAATTAAAGCGCGGGTTGTAGCTTCACTCTGACCCAAATCAGCTTCAATCTTTTTGCGTTCTGTAATATCTTTGGCAATAATTATGGCGCATTTTTGTCCATAAACTTCAATAACTTCTGCTGAACTTAATAGGGTTCTGATTTCTCCTGATTTAGTACGAAATTTTGCTTCGTAATTTTGAATAAAACCGTCAGTTTGCATTGCTTGAATATAGCGATCACGGTCTTGGGGATTAATCCAACAGTTTAATGCTAGAGAATTTCTACCTATTACCTCATCTCGACTATATCCGGAAACCTCTAAAAAACTTTGATTGACTTCTAAATAGATTCCTTCTTTTAAAGTTGCGATCGCCATCGGATCAGGACTATTGCCAAACAGTGTGGTAAATTTGGCTTCTGATTCCTGTAAAGCAACTGCTAAACTAGCAAATGCTTGACGCAGTTGCTCAGACATTAGATTAAATGATTTAGCCAACTTTGATAATTCTTGAATTGGCAAATTTTCGGGGATTTTTTGATGAGGATCACCTGTTGCTATTGCTTCACTCATAATCATCAAACGTCGCAGAGGTTTAGTAATCCAACTTGATATCATTGTTCCTAGTGCGATCGCTCCCAATAATGCTCCCACACATAATATAATTGTTGTGCGGCGATTAGCATTAATTTCCGCCATAAAATCATTTTCTGGGACAACCGTTATCACCAACCAATCCAAACCATACTCATCTTGATAAGGTTGAACTCTGACAAATTCCCGGTTTCCTTTTTCTGAAAAAATTAATTTTTCTGTGGCTTCAATTTCTTTAAATTTACCAAATTTATGCTGGATTTCTTTGGCAGTTTTTTGTGTTAATTGATTTTTACTATCTGCACTTGCTAGGCGAATAAACTGGTTATCAATATTAGTATATGGCTTTTCTAAAGTCGAACTTGCTACTAAATCACCAGACTTTTCAATAATAAAAATTTGTCCATGTGGAGAGGGTTTTAAATAATCTAAAAAATTGCTAATATTATCCAATGTTAAGTGAATAGATATTATGGCTTTTAGCTTTTCTTCCCCCTCATATATAGGTGTGCTGATAGCAATGGCGGCTGCTGGATAATTAGCCCAAGGATAAATAGAAGTCCAAACTGACTTTTTGGCCATTTTACCTGCTTGATACCAAGGACGTTGGCGAGTATCAAAATGTCTGACTAAAAATATTTCACGGGAGTTGCCTTGATTGTCTACTTCATAAGCAATATTTTTGTTACCATCAACACCATTCTGCTTGATTAACAAATACCGACCAAGCTGTCTTGCATAACCTATAGAATTGCCTTGTTCATCACCGTAAATAATTAAACTCACAGAATCGAAAAGTTTGATTTGTTCCCAAAAATTATATTTGACTTCGTTCAATTTCTTAATATTTAATTGGTTTAATTTAACTGCATTCAAATTTAGTTTATTAATGAGATGAGGTGTGCTTAAATATTCGTTAAGGCGCAAGTTAACTTGATTATTAGTACCTTCTATGACCTGATCTACTAGATTTTCGACTGCTTTTTGTCCACTGATAAAGGATAGATACCCAGTTATACTCACTGCTACCACAATCAGCAGCACAAAAGAAACTACCAATAGCAGCTGCAATGGTATATTTTGCGAACGACGAGTAAACTGAGTCAAGTTGTAGATTAAGCGCATTTGAGTAGGTAATAAGTATTACCAAAAATCACATGATCAGACACAGCAGAATATGGCTCACGCCACGCTATCAGGAGTTAGGAGTCAAACCATCAACCTAAATAAAAATGTTCGTAGCAAGGAATCAAATCCTCACTACCAACTCTATTTGTATTAAAAATTCACAACTCCATATTAATTGATCAACAACACGAAGTTACCAAAAATCCTGTTTAATTTCCTTCCTTTAGATCAATTTACAGTAATAATCACACCCACACTCTCATTACCCAACCTATCCACCGCAGACACCGCATAGCTTCCTGGTTGTACAGTTGCAAAGGTAGTACCAGCAGACAAAATTCTCTGAATGATCCAATTATCTCCACTTTGACGGTAAAGAGTCCAAGAACGTACAGGTTGATTATCACCAGTTTGCCAATTTAATCTCCCATCTTGAAATTTAAGTTCTTTGGGAGGAGATGGAGGTGTTATACTTCGCCATGACATAGTAGGAACTATGGCCGGACGGGAATAATAAACTTGTTGAAATTGATCAGCAATACCTTGGCGGTTGTCTTTGATGGAACTCATACTAAAAAAGATATTCCCCAAAGAAAAGTTTGTGGCTAAGTTGCGAGAAATTTGAATCTGTTTTTCAATTTCTGAATTTTTCCAAACTTTACCATCCAGTTGAGAAATATTGTTCCCTGTGTAAATATGTCGTTGTTTAGTATTAGTTTGAGTCCACCATTTCAGCAGAACTTCATAACTCTGTTGTGTTTGGTCTGTACGCCAATAAAGTTGAGGGGCTAAATAATCTATCCAACCTTCTTGTAACCATTTTCTAGAGTCAGCATACAGGGCATTATAGGGATCTAAACCAACAATACCTGGTGGTTGTCCAGGTCGATAAATACCAAAAGGACTAATGCCAAATTTTACATGGGATTTGGTTTTTTTAATGCCCTCAGATAAACGGAATACCATTTGATTAACGTTTTCTCTTCGCCAGTCTTCTAAGCTCAATTTACCGCCATTGGCTTTATAAGCGGCGTAGGTTTTATTATCAGGAAAAGATTGACCAGATATAGGATAGGGGTAAAAATAATCATCTAGATGAATACCATCTACATCGTAACGGTTGAGAACATCAATAATCACATTGTAAGCTCGATCTTGAACAATTTTTGCACCAGGGTCCATCCATAATTGATTACCCCATTGATAGACAACTTCGGGATTAGTGATAGCTATATGGGGACGGACATTAGCACCACTTTTGGTAGTAGTTTTGGCACGATATGGGTTAAACCAAGCATGAACTTCAATATTGCGTTTATGACATTCAGCGATCGCAAATTCTAAAGGATCATAAAATGGTTCTGGTGCTTTTCCCTGGGTTCCCGTAATCCAAGCACTCCAAGGTTCTAACGCCGAAGCATATAAAGCATCACCTTCTGGCCGCACCTGTAAAATCAAAGCATTAAAATTTAAAGACTGTAATTGTTTAATAATTTCCAGTAGTTCCGTTTTCTGTTGTTCAACACTCAACCCCGCTTTAGAAGGCCAATCACTATTCCACACAGTCGTCACCCAAGCACCTCGAAACTCGCGGTTATGACTTACCCGCACAGTCTTGGGTTCAGTTCCAGATGATGGCGGTACGACAATATATTCAGAAGCAATTTTTTCTGCCTTTCCCAAATATACCAAAGCTTGATATACCATCACAGCCACCTCAGCACGAGTAGCAGCCATTCTGGGGTTGAGTAATTTAATATTCGGATAACTAGCCACCCAACCAACACCAGTGGCGATCGCCGCCTGATTTATCCCATAATTAGGAATTGCAGCTGCATCCTGATAGATTTGCGGTAATTTACTTAATAGGTCAGGCTGGACTTGACCAGCAATTCCCAAACCATTCACCATCGCAACTAAAACATCACCCCTGGAAATACTATCATTAGGGCGAAAAGTCCGATCAGGGTAGCCAACCAGAAATCCAGTTTCGTAAACCTTTTTAACTGCACTATTAGCCCAGAACGTAATAGGAACATCCGCAAAAGGTACGTATTCCCGTTTTTTAGTCACCGTAAATACAGCACCGATAATAGCCGCAAATTCCGCACGAGTAACAGGAAAATCAGGGCGAAAAGTCCCATCCCGATAGCCATTCAATATCCGACGCTGGGCTAAAGCCTGAATAAATAAACGCGCCCAATGATTTTGAATATCAGGAAATGATGTAGAAGTAGATACCATTGTTGATTGTTATATCAAGTACATTTAAATAGTTATCATATCTGTGAGAGCAGGGAATAGGGAATAGGGAATATAGCGATCCTAAATAAGATGTGAACACCTCTTTTTTGTCTGCCTCTGCGCTCTCTGCGTCTGGAGCGGTATGGCTAACGCCACGCTCCGCGAACGTTAAAAAAAATACCGTGATGCCTCCGGCACACTAAGTGAACTCATATCTTGCACCAGGCGACCGTAAGTCTGTAAGTCACAACTACACAAACAAAACCCACCTGCGTGGGTTTCAAACCCTTGATTTTCCGTGAGTCCATGCAGACGGACTTAGTTTGTATAGCGGTGTATCCCTAACGGGATCTGGAGGCATCTTTCTAATCACCTAGTCTTGGTGCAAGATGTGTGTGAACACAACTCAAATAGGATTGCTATAGAGAGCAGTCAGGGGAAGCAGGGGAGAAAAGGGAAAATATTTCCCCAATTCCCAATTCCCTTATTTACGAATTACGAATTAGCACACTCAAATAAATGCAACCCCAACCTTTGCGATAGTTCCTCACACACCTTCACCCCCCGCACACTATTACCTCGCACATCTAGCAGAGGTGAAAACACACCAATTCCCATCTGTCCGGGAACAACTGCAATAATTCCCCCACAAACGCCGCTTTTCGCCGGAATTCCCACTTTATAAGCCCATTCACCCGCAAAGTTATACATCCCACAGGTGTACATCACACTTAATATATCTTTGATATAACAACTATCTACCGCTTTCTCTTTGGTAATTGGGTTAACTCCTTTATTAGCGAGAGTGGCAGCCATAATTGCCAAATCTCGACAATTTACCATCACAGAACATTGTTGAAAATATAAATCTAGTGCTTCTTCAATATTTTGGTCAATCATGCCAAAATTTAGCATCAAATGGGCAGTAGCGCGGTTACGGTGTCCCGTGCTGCGTTCGGAAGTAAATACCGAAATATCCACAAACACATCCCGACCAATATAGCGCCGATACATTGCTAATAAGCGATTGAGCCGTTCTGTTGCCCCATTACCTTTAATTAAACTAGTAGTAGCTATAGCCCCAGCATTTACCATTGGGTTATAGGGTCGCTTAGATTGTTCATCAAGGATAATGGCGTTAAATGCCTCCCCAGTCGGTTCTACCCCCACCCTAGTTAACACATAATCCCGTCCATGATCCTCTAAAGCTTGTCCATAGACAAACACCTTAGAAATTGATTGGATAGTAAATAGCTGTTGAAAATCACCGACTTCATAAATCTGACCATCTATAGTAGCAATACAGATGCTAAACAAGTTGGGGTTTACTTTTGCCAGTTCGGGAATATAGTTTGCTACTGTACCCTCTTGCAGAGATTTGTACTGGGAATGCAAATCTTTGAGAACTTCCGAAAATGCTGATGAACCTATTTCTTGATCTTGTAAGTTTGCCATAGGGCTGATAACTTGCTAATAACTATTATATGTGATGGATCAGTCCTGTCCAGTCGTATAAATGTATTTTTTTTGACATTCAAAACTCAACTTTACAAGCTGACAACTCTTTTTTATTTTCCCATCATTGCTTTTTTTTTGATTTCCAAAATGGATAATGCCATTATTGCCAGTTTTACAATCGTAAAATTACGTAAATTAATAATTTTTACTATACTAAAATTTTTGGAATTTACTAGAATTATTTTGATGATGATTTACTAAATTTTTCCTGGGAATTAAAAAAATCTCATCATCGGTTTTTTCTTAAAAATCCTTTATTTTATGCTTAAAAAGGAAATTATATCAAAATATTAATCAAAAAAATTTACGTGTAAATCTATAGAATTTGAATTGTCATCTGTAATTTTTTACCAAAAATCAAATTTGTTTTGAGTTAAATATATTACTTTATGTGAAATATTGTCTATCTATCAATCAAGGTATTAGCATACTCATTTAACATCAGCCTAATATTTTGTTTTCATAAAAAATTATTCAGATCCCGAAAAAAAATGTTACATATCCCAAAACCTGACTTGCAAAAGGTTTTGACCGAGAAAATCGAATGTGTTGAGGGAGAACCTGAGCAAGACTTACGCTAAAACCCTGATCCCCAAGCCTAAAAGTTCATGTTACTCTGTTGCAGTTATAAACAAAAAGTGAAAGCGGAACGAGTTCGAGTTTCAGGGTCTATCACCATCACAAGTGAAAAACCCACAGATTAAAAAACTTAAGTTCTACAGTCGCTTTAAAATCGGACGCATGAATCAAAGACATTTGTGGACTACTGTCGCTGTGTTTCTGTCTGTTTTGAGTCTACCCGCAGTGGGTCATGCTCAAACCACCAAGGGAAACACTCCAACTTCCCAAACATCTGCTCTAGCTGATGTAGTGAAAGTGGGAGAGTATCAATCCCCGACACAGGAAACCTCCTTGGATGCTGTGAACACACAAATTCATCCTCACAGCATTGAAGGCCGTCAAGCGGCAACTCTTTACATCCGAAATATTCCCGTTCTTACCTTTTTGGGTTCTGCCCCAGTCAAGAGTGCAGAAACAAAAGTGGGAACAATTGGAAATAGTGAGGGTGTTAAATCATCTACCCTGGCAGCTAGTAACTCAGCCAAGGTAGCCAGTGTAGGAAGTGGGATAGATGTGAGCAAATCTCCTAGCTCCATTATTGCCGATGACCCAGTACAGAGAGCCGGCTTATTAGCCTCGAAAATCAATCAGCTAATTCGGGAAAATGCAGACGCAAGCCAAATTACCGTCAGCTGGAAAACAGGGGAAAAATCTCCAGTCAATCATAATAAAGCCCAAGACAAAGGCTCCTCTGTTCAACAACAGCTAGATCGCTACACCATCAAAATCAACGGTAAAGAATTGGTGGAAATCAATGCAGCCACCCAACTAGCAGATAGTACCAGAAATCCAGCACAAGATGCTTTACAAGCAACCAATCGCCTGCGGAGACTCATAGGTAACGCATCTCCAATTAGCGAAATTGCCAACTTACCAGCAAATACAACCATCTCCATGCCCAAGTTACCTCAACAGGTTGCTATTGGTGGCATCAAACTCAACTTCAAAGGCATAGCTTCCTGGTATGGTTATGATTGGGCGGGCAGGAAAACTGCCAATGGAGAGAGATATAATCCCGAAGGAATGACAGCAGCACACCGCAGTTTACCGATGGGAACAAAAGTTCGTGTGACTAACACCCGGAATGGCCAGTCTGTGGTTGTGCGAATTAATGACCGTGGTCCCTACATCGGTGGTCGAATTATTGACCTTTCTCTGGGTGCAGCCCGGATGTTAGGAATGATCAACAGTGGAGTTGCTCCAGTGCGTATTGATGTGCTGGGAAGATAACGCGCTTTTTCGGACAAACTCATTTTCGCTCTTCACTATTGTTGTTTCCCCTGGTTCATTTATCCCTAACCCCAATTTTCGATAAACTAACGGGGGAGAGGATAGAGAAGAACTAGGGGTATTTTGTGCGCTTGTTGACAACCGTTGCCGCTTTACGCTGTTATTTAAATCAACGTCGCCGGGAAAGCAATGTTAAGCTTTCAGATGAACTATTATTTGATGATCAGACTACTTGGTATCCGACAGCAGTTGGTTTAGTACCAACTATGGGTGGGCTGCATCAAGGTCATCTGAGCCTGATTGAAAATGCTAGACAAGAAAATTCTACAGTGATTGTGAGTATTTTTGTCAATCCCTTGCAATTTGGACCCAATGAGGATTATCAACGCTATCCCCGGACTATAGACCAAGACCAAGAATTGTGTGAACAAGCTGGAGTAGACGCAATTTTTGCTCCGACTCCGGAAGAAATGGGAATTCCTCAGAAGAATATACAAGAAACTCAAGTGACACAAGTAATCCCTCCATCTGGTATGATAAGTAGCTTGTGTGGTAGATATCGGCCGGGTCATTTTCAAGGTGTGGCGACGATTGTCACCAAGCTTTTCAATTTGGTACAGCCTGACCGAGCCTACTTTGGTCAAAAAGATGGTCAGCAACTGGCAATTATTAAACGTCTGGTGGCTGATTTAAATTTGCCAGTGGAAATTGTTGCTTGTCCAACGGTACGGGAAGCGTCTGGCTTGGCTTTGAGTTCTCGTAATCAATATTTGACTGCAACAGAAAAAGAGCAGGCAACAGTGTTATATAAAGGCTTGCAGCAAGCTGAGGCGGCGTTTCGTGCTGGCGTTCGCAACAGTAGTCAGCTGATAGCATTGGTGTGGGACCAAATAGCAAAGGTCAGCACTATCTATGTGGAATATATTGAATTGGTTGAACCGACTACATTGATGTTTTTAGCAAAAGTTGAGGAGGAAGGAATGCTGGCGATCGCAGCCCGTCTTGGTTCTACACGTCTGATTGATAATACTATCTTGCGCGATGTCTACAACGGGCTACGCCAACCTATTATCGCTATTGATGGTCCGGCTGGTGCTGGTAAGTCTACTGTGGCTCGTCAAGTGGCAACCCAGTTAGGTTTGGTGTATTTAGATACGGGTGCTATGTACCGGGCTATTACTTGGCTAGTGCTGCAAACAGGTATTGCTATTGATGATGAATGTGCGATCGCTGAATTAGCAAGCCAGTGTAATATTGAACTTACTCCCAGTCAAAATCTGGACACTCCCGTGCGAGTATGGATTAATGGTCATGATGTCACTCCAGAAATTCGCACCATTGAGGTAACATCACAAGTATCAGCGATCGCTGCTCAAAGTGCAGTCCGCAAAGCCCTAGTCACACAACAGCAAGGTTGGGGTAAACGGGGTGGTTTGGTAGCTGAAGGCCGGGACATCGGTACTCATGTTTTCCCTGATGCAGAAGTGAAAATCTTTTTAACTGCTTCTGTTGGTGAACGCGCACGTCGTCGTCAGCAAGATTTTACCAAACAAGGACAACCCGAAGTAAGTTTAGAACAACTGGAACGGGATATAGCCGAACGTGATCACAAAGATAGCACTCGCAAAATTTCCCCCTTGCGAAAAGCCGCAGATGCAGTGGAAGTTCAAACTGATGGACTTACCCCGTCGGAAGTAGCAACGCAAATTGTTAATTATTACCAAGATCGTTTGTCTCATCGGTAAGAATTCAGGAGTTAGGAGTCAATATTCCCAAAACTCAACCTGCAATCAAATTTATTGCATAAAGTAGGGGTTTAGCAATGCTAAACCCTCCCCCAAATTCCGGGAAATTGTCAACTGAAAATATGGCAAAAATTGGGAACACAAATTAAATAGCAGTGTTATATCTTCAATCGCCAATCAGAAAGTATTGTATTCAACATTGTAAAGCCTTTAAATCATAATTCATCTCACCAAAGATAGATTTAAAATATTTCCCTTGTTATATCTCAAAACTATAAGTCGAGTTTCTTGTTGTGCGACTAACTTCTGAATTCTTAGCTGTGCATTATACTTGATCTGTGCATATTTGGAAATCTGAATTTGAGGATCATCTTCCGCAAACGGCTAATTAACTCGGCAGATGAACCATTAGCAATTTTTATTTATAACCATAAATATCTCCAAATAGGACTTATTCCCAAAGTTCTGTGGTTTAACTTTCACTTTGGTAGTAAAATAACCATGTTAAGTTTTATGTCCCCAAATCAAGGATATAAAACTGAATCAATACAAAACCTGTAATTTTCTGGGTTTCGGCAATAGCTGGGAACTGGAAAACAGTAAAGAGAGGATTTAAAAACATGGCATTTTCACAGCTTCCCTTACCCTACGACTTTAATGCTTTAGAGCAATTTGGCATGAAAGGAGAAACCTTTGAGTATCACTATGGTAAGCATCACAAAGCTTATGTAGATAACCTCAACAAGCTCACCGATGGTACAGAACTTGCTGATAAGTCCCTCGAAGAAGTAATCCAAATTTCCTTTAAAGACTCCTCTAAAGTTGGTATCTTCAACAACGCAGCTCAAGTTTGGAACCACACCTTCTTTTGGAACTCTTTGAAGCCCGCTGGTGGTGGCGCACCCACAGGTGAACTAGCTGCTAAGATTGATAAAGACTTTGGTAGCTTTGACAAATTCAAAGAAGAATTTTCTACTGCGGCTGCAACCCAGTTTGGTAGCGGTTGGGCTTGGTTAATTGATGATGGTGGTACACTCAAAGTCATCAAAACACCAAACGCAGAAAACCCCCTAGCGCATGGTAAAAAGGCACTTCTCACCCTAGACGTTTGGGAACACGCCTACTACATCGACTACAGAAATGCTCGTCCAGCATTCATCAAGAATTTCTTGGATAACCTAGCTAACTGGGATTTTGCTGCGGCAAATCTAGCTGCTTAATCAACTCCTGATTTAAGGTTATCATTAATCTTCCCCATGCCTAACAAGCAGGGGATTTTTCATGCAAAACCTCTCCTTTGCCTAGTGTTCCTGATCTTTAACTATTGGCGCAAGCAAAACCAGGACAACGATCAGAACCACGAAGGCCAGCGGGACAAGGAGGAACGAACATAAGAGGGTAAAAAAATTCCTCTTTTGGTGCTGCTTTAACTGTTTTACCATCTCAACTTCCTATTCCTAATCCTTGTTAGTGATTCTTTGGATGTTGTTAGGAAACTGGAAGCCGTGTTGAGAAACTGTCCACATTGGTGATTGGGGACTGGTGACTGGTGACTGGTGACTGGTGACTGGTGACTGGTGATTGGGTATTAACCTCCCCTGTTCCCTGTTCTGTTAAACTGATTGAGCATCAGCTTTGTGGCATAGACGATAGCTCATATTCCAAGATGCAAAACACTGGAAATATAGCTCTTTGCAAAACTGACTAAAAGGTGGTTGGTTAATGTAGCATAGCTAAATGATTGTGTCAGCCACAAGATGATTGATTTTCCAAGATGGTACAGACTAATAACTCAAAATCCGCACGCGAAATTTTTAATATCTCCAGATGGGCAATAAAATTTTCGTGGTTGACGGTGTGTTTTTGGATCGGGGTGACAATAGCGGGTATTTTAGCTTTTAGTTCTCTAAAATACGCCTTATTCCCTGATATTACTTTTCCCGTGGTGGTGGTAAATGCTCAAGCACCGCTAACTTCGGCTTTAGATACAGAAGAAAAGTTAACTAAACCAATAGAAGAAAGCCTCAAGTCCTTGGCAGGGCTGGAAAATACCCGTTCTTCCACTTATCCGGGGCAAAGTGCTGTAAGCTTGTTGTTTGCAGTGGGGACAAATTTAGAAACTTCTACGGAAAATACTACAACTGCACTCAAGGGTTTAAAATTGCCTGAAGGAGCTAATTATAAGATTATTCCTTTAAACCTGAATGAGTCGTCAGTCATTAGTTATGCCATTGAAAGCGAGTCTGGTAGTTTGGATGATTTGCAGAAATTGGCAGATGAGAAAATTGTCCCGGCGATCGCCAAATTGCCAGGAGTTCTCAAAGTCTCACTGCTAGGCGCTCCACCAAAATCACCTCCTCTCAATCCTACCAATGCTACTGCGGCTTTACCTCAAGGGGGAGGAAATTTAGTTAGATTCAATGGTGAAGATGTACTAGCATTTCAAGTCATTAAACGTGGTGATGCTAACACTTTAGAAGTTGTCAGTCGTGTAGAGGAGGAAGTACAAAACCTGCGTTCTACTTTAAAAGATGTCAAACTTACCCTAGCGGCTACCCAAGCAGAATATATTCGCCAAGCTACCAAATCAACTATAGATGCGTTGATAGAAGCTATCATCTTGGCAGTTGTAGTAATTTTCCCATTTTTATGGAATTGGCGAGCTACTTTAATTTCTGCTTTGGCAATTCCCACATCTTTGTTAGCGACGTTTATTGTGATGGCCGTTTTCGGCTTTAACCTGGAAACAATTACGTTGTTAGCTTTGGCTTTGGTTATTGGTAGCGTAATTGATGATGCCATCATTGATGTAGAAAACATCTTACGGCACATTGAAGAAGGGCAAAGTCCCCGCGAAGCTGCACACTTAGCTACTGATGAAATTGGCTTAACGGTTGTTGCTACAACTGCCACAGCTGTAGCAGTTTTCTTACCTATTGGTTTAATGGGTGGAGTAGTCGGGCAGTTTTTCGAGCCATTCGGGATCACGGTTTCGGCTTCTTATATTGCTTCTACATTAGTAGCTCGGACTTTATCACCTGTTTTATCTATTTATTGGCTTAAACCTGTTAAGAAAAATCCCCAGAACGGCGAAAAGAAAGTTACAAATAATTCTTGGGTAAGTCTGGCAAATATTGGGATTTATTTTACTGAAGCTTATCGCAATTTACTCTCTTGGTCTTTAAATCACCGGAAAATAGTTATTGCTTTAGCTGTACTCAGTTTTGTTGCGGGTATTGCTCTCACTCCTTTTATTCCCAAGGGTTTTATTCCTAAGTTAGATCGGGGTGAATTTAATATTACCTACACCGCACCTTTGCCTAAAATACCTGATTTGGCAGCATTACAGCAGTTAAGAAGCAGGGGAGCAGGGAGCAGGGAGCAGGGGGAAGGTAATTTTCCCCAGTCCCCAGTCCCCAATACCCAGTCCCCAGTCCCCAGTCCCCAGTCACAAATACCTATTCCTAACCCTCTGAATGATTCTTTAGAGGTGGCGAAAAAACTGGAAGCGGAGGTGAGAAAATATCCAGATGTGGAAACTGTTTTTACTACTGTCGGTTCTCGTGGAGGTGAACCAAATAAGGGAACTCTCTATGTGAAACTGAAAAAAGACCGCACAATTAAAACCGCAGAATTACAAGATCAATTACGCCAAAGTTTGCCTAAACTTCCTGGTGTGACTACCAGTGTGGAAGATATTCAATTTGTGGATACTGGTGGAGAAAAACCTTTACAGGTAGCACTTCGCGGTAATGATTTAAAAACTTTGAATCAAGCAGCTAAGTCTATTAAAGATCGGATTACGAAAATTCCAGGTTTTGCTGATGTTACAGTTACAGGAGACACAAATAACGCAGATCAGGTTTTTCAAATTGAACGACTCAACCAACAACGGGTAGCATACATCAGTGCTAACTTGGGTCAGGATTTAACTTTGGGTGATGCTACAGATAAAATAGTTGCAGAAGCAAAAGGCGTTTTACCTGCTGATATCACTTTAGGTTTAGGTGGAGATTCTGCCCGACAAAATGAGGTTTTTGGGAGTTTTATTTCCACTTTGATTTTATCGGCTTTGTGTATCATTGTTGTGTTGATTTTACTGTTCAAAAGCTGGGTAGATCCTTTAGTAATTGGTGTTTCTTTACCTTTAGCTGTGGTGGGAGCGATGTTAGCTTTACTCTTAACTAAGAGTGATTTTGGCATGATTTCTTTGATTGGTTTTGTGTTTTTACTGGGACTAGCAAATAAAAATGCTATTGTTTTGGTAGATTACATTAATCAGTTACGTCGATCAGGTTTAGAACGCACGGAAGCTATTCTCAAAGCAGGACCTGTCAGACTCAGACCGATTATGATGACTACTGTTTCTACGCTTTTAGGGATGTTACCGATCGCTTTGGGTTTTGGTGCAGGTTCTGAGTTGCGATCGCCTATGGCCGTTGCTATTGCTGGTGGTTTGGTGACTTCTACTATTCTCAGTTTAATTGTTGTCCCGGTTGTCTATGCAATTTTAGATGATTGGTTTCCCAGGAAGAAGGTGACAGTTGACAGGTGACAGGTGACAGGTGACAGGTGACAGGTGACAGTATTAGATCCTCGATTTTTTCAAGAAGTCGGCGATCTAATATGTGTTATGATTTTGATTGTCAGAATCAGGATGTCCAGGATTAAAAGATTTACAGGATTTTAGTCGCTGCAATTTCTCAGGACATCTAAAGATTAAAAAAAATTAAAAAATTAAAAAATTAAAAAATTAAAAAAAAATTCGTTTTTTGGGGTCTAACCCCGTTGACTTTTTTCTCTAGAACTGATATTCTGATAATGGGAATGCGTGCCTAAATAAAAATTTTGCTCACACTCCATTATATTAATATGACTATATTACCACGTCGGCAGCGACCTGAACCCTAAAAAAACAAAATTTTTTGAAATTTCTCTTATCAAAAATCAATAAATCAATAAATTAAACTTATGAATTGTAGAAAATCTCAGTTTTTTGCTACATCCTGTAAATCCTGAAATCTTGTAAATCCTGATTTTGATAACAATTAATATTCGAGATTGCCATGAAAAGTGAAGATCGTCAACGAGTAGAAATATTTCTTAAAAAGTGGAAAGGTTCACAGGGTAACGAGAGAGCAAATTATCAGGGTTTCTTTTTAGAACTTTGTGATGCTCTGGGGGTAGAACGTCCAGCACCTAAAGGAAGTATACCAGGCGATCGCTATTGTTTTGACAAAGATATCAAGATTTTTGACAAAGGTGGAGAAACTACCAACTTTGCAGACTTCTACAAAGAAGGACATTTTTTAATAGAAGCTAAACAAGGGGGAAACGCAGCTAAACGGGGTACTGCTAAACGGGGGACAAAAACCTATGATATAGCAATGGAAAAAGCTTTTTATCAAGCTCAAAGCTATACACCTTTTCTACCAAGTAAACCTCCTTTTTTAATTACCTGTGATATTGGTTCACATTTTGAAATTTGGGTAAGTTTTAGTGGTAATTATGGTGGTTATGGTGCGCGGGAAAAAATTGATCTTGATAAACTTTTAGATGAAAAAGTATTTAATCGTTTCGTTGCGATATTTAATGATCCGCAAAGTTTAAACCCAGAAAAATATCGAGCGCGGGTAACAAGAGAAGTAGCGGATACCTTAGCTAAATTAGCACGGTGGTTAGAACAACAAGGACACCAACCCAAAGAAGTCGCAAATTTCCTCATGCGCTGCATTTTTACCATGTTTGCAGAAGATGTGAAATTATTGAAAGGAGAAGTTTTTACTAAAGCTTTAAAAGAACGTTGGTTAGTTGAACCCAAGACATTTAAAACCCAGATTGAAAAACTTTGGAAAGTAATGAATACTGGGGGAGAATTTAACTTTGATGAAATTCCCCAATTTAATGGTAGCTTTTTTGCTGATGCGACAGCTTTTGATTTACCTAAAGAACAGTTAGAGGTTTTATATGAAGCTGCAAATAAAGATTGGACTGAGGTAGAACCGGCGATTTTTGGGACATTATTAGAAAGAGCTTTAGATAGTAAAGAACGTAAAAGTTTAGGAGCGCATTACACACCCCGATCCTATGTTGATCGGTTGGTGCGTCCGGTGGTAATAGAACCTTTGCGAGAAGAATGGTTATTAGTTGAATCAGAAGTTGATCGGTTTTTAACGCTCAAGGAAAAACAGCAAAAACCGACGAAAGCACAAATAGAAAAAGCTGAAAATGAAATTAGGGGATTTTTAGATAAATTACAACAAATTAGGATTCTTGATCCTGCTTGTGGTTCGGGTAACTTTTTGTATGTTACCTTAGACTTAATGAAAACATTGGAACAGGAAGTACAGATGCGCTTGCTGGATGTTTTGGGAAAGGTGACAACGAATTTATTAGAGGAATTTGATCCGCGTTTAGCAGGAAGAAAACAGGTTAACCCATCGCAATTTTTAGGGATTGAAATTAATCCTAGAGCGGCCGCGATCGCGGAGTTAGTAATTTGGATTGGTTATTTACAATGGCATTTTAAACGCTATGGAAGTACACCACCTCCAGAACCGATTTTACAGGATTTTCATAATATTGAATTTCGTGATGCGGTGTTAGATTATGATGGTAAGGAATTAGATATTGATCCGAAAACTTGTAAAGTGAAAACTCGCTGGGGTGGAAAAATGATCAAGCATCCTGTGACGGGTGAAGATGTTCCTGATGCGAGTGATCAAATTCCTATTTATCGTTATCTGAATCCTCGTCCTGCTAAATGGCCAGATGCAGATTATATTGTTTCTAATCCTCCTTTTATTGGTAAATTATATATGATTGAAAATTTAGGAGAAGGTTATGTAAAGACTATGCGTAATACTTATAAAAATGAAGTTCCAGATAGCTGTGATTATGTTATGTATTGGTGGTATAAGGCTGCAAAATTAACCGCTACACAAAAAATTAACAGATTTGGTTTTGTTACCACTAATAGTATTACACAAACATTCAATCGGAGAGTAATTAGTGATGCTCTTACCTCAACACAACCAATTCATTTAATATTTGCAATTCCAGATCATCCTTGGGTTGATACTCAAGATTCTGCATCTGTAAGAATTGCAATGACATCAGCAGCTTCAGGAAATGGAATTGGCAAATTATCTTTAGTAACATTAGAGAAAATTAACCCGATGGATGGTATAGCTGAAATTGAAACTATTACCAGTCATGGTTTAATTCAATCAGATATAAGAATTGGTATAGATATTGTTGGAGCTTTTTCATTAAAGTCTAACTATGGCCTTGCGGGGATGGGTGTCATGTTAGGAAATCGGGGGTTTTTAGTTGATGATAGTTATGAATTAGAAAATAATCACCCATGCTTACGCTCTATAATTAATGGCAATGATGTACTCAAAATTCCTCGAAATTTACAAGTCATAGACTTTTTTAATCTCAGTATAGCTGAAGCACAAAAGCAAGCTCCTAAAGCTTTTCAACAAATATTGTTAAAAGTCAAACCAGAACGAGATACAAATAATCGTAAAACAAGAAAAGATAATTGGTGGTTGTTTGGGGAAAATATGCCTAAAACTCGTCAAGTTATAGCAGGTTTAAACCGTTATATTGTAACTGTAGAAACTTCAAAACATCGTGTTTTTATTTTTGTAGATAGTCAGGTTTTAGCAGAACATAAGTTAGTTGTCATTGGATTAAGTGATGCTTATTATTTGGGTGTTTTATCTAGCTATATTCATGTAGTTTGGGCTTTAGCTTCTGGTTCTCAGCGTGGAGTAACTCCTGTTTATCCAAAATCTATTTGCTTTGATAAATTCCCTTTCCCAGATCCTACAACAGAACAGAAACAGAAAATCCGAGAATTAGGAGAAAGATTAGACTCGCACCGTAAAAGAGTACAAACACAACATCCCGAAATCACAATTACCGGAATGTATAACCTGCTTGAAAAACTCCGCAAAGGTGAAACATTTACCGCAGCAGATAAAACATATAATGATAAAGCTTTAGTTTCCACCCTCAAACAAATTCATGATGAATTAGATAACGCTGTTTTTGATGCTTATGGATGGCAAGATTTAAAAGATAATCAAAAAACAAAAGCCGAAATTGAAGAAATAATTTTAGAACGCTTAGTAACCCTCAATGCTGAACGTGCAGAAGAAGAACGTAACGGTATAATTCGCTGGTTGCGTCCTGAATATCAAGCACCAAATGAAGTTACTCAACAGGTACTAACGGAAGTCATGGAAACAGAAGCAACCGTCATTATTCCCAGCGAACAAAGAACATTTCCCAAACAACCAAAAGAACAACTTGCAGCTATCCGCGACTTACTCCGCACCAATACCAGCGAGTGGACTGTGGAACAAATTGCTGCTCAATTCAAAAATGGTGGAAAATACAAAAATGCCATTGTTGAAAATGTGGAAAGATTAGAATGGTTTGGAATTTTAATCTGTCGAGAAACCGGAGCAACTAAACGCTGGCAATATGTGGAAATATAGGAAAATGTCTGAATCAGGATTTCCAGGATTTAAGGATTTACAGGATGGTTGTTTGTGTTATAATTTTTTTGTCAGAATCAGGATGTCCAGGATTAAAGGATTTACACGATTTTAGTCGCTGCAATTTCTCAGGACAGCTAAAGATTAAAAAAAAATTAAAAAATTAAAAAAAAATTCGTTTTTTGGGGTCTAAACCCGTTGACTTTTTTTTCTAGACCTGATATTTTGATAATGGGAATGCGTGCCTCGATAAAAATTTTGCTTACACTCCATTATATTAATATGACTATCTTACCACGTCGGCAGCGACCTGAACCCTAAAAAAACAAAATTTTTTGAAATTTTTCTTATCAAAAATCAATAATCAATAAATTAAACTTATTAATGATAGAAAGGAAAGGAATTTTTTGGGGAATAAATCCTGAAATATTATATTTTGAGTTCGTTACTTTGAGTTCGTTTAGTCACCGTAAATCCTGTATCCCTGACGGGAGGCGTAAGCCATTTCTGACAATATTACAATAACATAATTGAGGTTGAGGAGTGAGAGGTTATTGAATGCGGGCTTTTGTGACTGGTGGTACTGGTTTTGTAGGTTCTCACGTGGTGCGATCGCTGTTACAAGAAGGATACAAAGTTACAGCATTAGTACGTGGAAGTAGTAACCTGGGAAATCTGCGAGGATTAGAAATAGATATTGTCAAAGGTGATTTAAATGACCCGCATATCTGGAAACAGATGCAAAGTTGCAACTATCTGTTTCATGTAGCTGCTCATTATTCTCTATGGCAAAAAGATCGGGATTTACTGTATCGTCATAATGTGGAAGGTACACGGAATATTTTAGCAGCAGCGCAAACAGCCGGAATTGAACGTACAGTTTATACCAGTTCTGTAGCAGCTATTGGAGTGGGAAAATCTGGAAAAGTGGTGGATGAAACTCATCAGAGTCCGGTAGAGAAGTTGGTGGGAGACTATAAAAAGTCTAAATTTTTGGCTGAACAAGTAGCAAAGGAAGCCGCAAAACAAGGACAAGATATAGTGATAGTTAATCCTAGCAGTCCTATTGGACCATTGGATATAAAACCCACACCAACCGGAGATATTATTCTGCGGTTTTTGCGGCGACAAATGCCGGCTTATGTGGATACCGGTTTAAACTTTATTGATGTGAGAGATGTAGCTAGGGGACATTTACTAGCTTTAGAAAAAGGAAAAACAGGCGATCGCTATATCTTAGGAAATCAAAATCTCAGTCTCAAACAACTGCTAGAAATACTATCCGACATCACAGGATTGAAAGCACCGCAAGTATCCCTACCAGCTTTCTTACCATTGAGTGTTGCTTGGATAGAAGAGAAAATTCTTGCACCGATAGGGAAAACTCCCACAGTTCCTATAGATGGTGTTCGCATGGCACAGCAACCAATGTATTATGATGCTTCCAAGGCCATCCGCGAACTTAGTCTACCTCAGTCTTCTCTGAAGGTAGCACTCAAGGACGCTGTTGATTGGTTTGTGTCGAATGGATATGTGAACAGTTGATAGTTGATAGTTGATAGTTAATAGTTTAGAGTTTGTACCAATTACCAATTACCAATTATCAATTACCAACTTAAGTGGTGTTATCAAAAGAGGAGAATAGTTAAATGGCAATTAATCTACAACAAGCAATTGATATCGGAAAGTATTTAGTGACGCAACGTCTGTTAGGACGTAAACGCTTCCCATTAGTATTGATGTTAGAACCTCTTTTTCGTTGTAATTTAGCTTGTTCTGGTTGTGGAAAAATCCAACATCCTACAGAAGTTCTCAAACAAAATCTTACCCCAGAACAGTGTTTTGCAGCAGTAGAAGAATGTGGCGCACCTGTGGTTTCTATTCCCGGAGGAGAACCGTTATTACATCCACAAATTGATGAAATTGTTAGAGGTTTAGTAGAACGCAAGAAATATGTTTACTTGTGTACCAATGGTTTGTTGTTAGAAAAAAGTCTCCATAAATTTCAACCTTCTCCTTATCTAAGTTTCAGCGTTCATTTAGATGGAATGCGGGAATGGCATGATAAATGTGTAGATAGAAAAGGCGTTTTTGATGTCGCTGTGCAAGCGATTCGCGCAGCTAAAGACAAAGGTTTTCGTGTCACTACCAACTCGACTATTTTTGAAGGTTGCGATGTCAAAGAAATGCAGGAATTTTTTGATTTTCTCGATACTTTAAAAGTTGATGGAATGATGATTTCTCCTGGTTACAGTTATGAATGGGCCCCAGATCAGGATCATTTTCTGCAACGAGAACAAACCCGCGCTTTATTTAGAGAAATTCTGGCACCTTACACATCTGGAAAGAAAAACTGGAACTTTAATCACAACCCATTATTTTTAGATTTTCTCATTGGAGAGAAAGACTATGAATGCACTCCTTGGGGTAGTCCTAGTTATAGTGTTTTGGGTTGGCAAAAACCCTGTTATTTGTTGAATGAAGGTTATTATCAAACTTTCCAAGAATTGTTAGATGAGACTGATTGGAGTAAGTACGGACGCGCTAGTGGTAATCCTAAATGTGCTGATTGTATGGTGCATTGTGGTTATGAACCAACCGCAGCGATGGATGCGATGCAACCGCAAAATATAGTCCGTTCTATGGGGACTGTGTTTGGTAGGGGGTAATTTGAAAGTTGTCTGAATCAGGATGATCAGGATTCATGGATTTACAGGATGAAGGATGAATTTATTAATACTCAATCTTGTTAATTTTCACATCTAGGAAATCCTGATTCAGACATTTAAATTCATCATCATCTCGTAAGTTGCAACCTTAAATCCATTAGCTTCAAATAACTGCTTCGCAAACTCGTTTTGTGCTGCAACTTGAAGGAGCAATACTTGTGAGCCTAACTTTTTTGCCGCATTTATTGAAGCATCCAACAGCAATTTCCCTGCTCCCAGTCCCCGCGCCGATTGATCAATATATATATCATGAAGCCATACTGATTCAGGTGCAATATCAACAAAACTGCTTTCTTCCAATCTTATAAATGAATAACCAACAATTTCATTTTCTACTTCCACAACTAACACAACTGCTTTGGGATTGACAATTTCTTCAGCAAAAAAATCAAAAAGCTGTTGTTCATGATTTTCAAATTCAACAAATCTGAAAGGATTGAAATTTTGATGTTGATGAACTAGTTTAATGGCGTACTTTGTCACGTCTTGATGATCATCTCTAGTTGCTTTTCTAATTGTAATATTTGACTTTTTCATGTTTTCGATTTGCATAACTTCCTGATGTACTCAATGTTTGTCTTACTGTTAACACTAACTTAGAAAAAAGCTACAAAACAATTTTTAGATTATTTAAAAATTTACCTAACTGAAAAAATCTATAGTTTTAATTATGATGATTGAATATTCAGTATTTAAGTTGCGATCGCCAAAATTACACTATAATTCCACTATATGATATCATATTATAATTACATTCATTATATAATAGGTAACGAGAAACGATAACAATATAATAAGTCATCATTTAATATCTACTTTCATCAGCTAACTTACAGAATATCGAAAAAATGACAGAAGCTAAAAACGTACTTGGTACAAAACTAGAACTTTGCTGCACATCTCCCATGACTGGCTATTATCGCGATGGGTTATGTAATACAGGAGGGCAAGATTTTGGAATGCACGTTGTTTGCGCTCAAGTAACAGCAGACTTTTTAGATTATACAAAATCTCAAGGAAATGATTTAAGTACACCTGCACCTCAGTTTAACTTTCCCGGCTTAAAACCTGGAGACTGTTGGTGTTTATGTGCAGCCAGATGGCAAGAAGCCTTAGAAAATGGTGTTGCACCTCCAGTTGTGCTAGAAGCTACTCATGCTAGAGCTTTAGAAGCTTGTAATTTAGAGGATTTGCAAAAACATCGTGTAATTCGTAATTCATAATTCATATAAGATTCCCGAATTCTGTGAGAAGTCGGGAATTTTGTCCTTTTGATTTATGGCTACAGCGGCAAAAGTTACATAAATCAAATAGGATGTAGGATGGCTATATCTTCAAAGACATTTAACCAGCTTTGACATTGACATCCATAAAGTTTTCAATCAAAGCATAAACATCGCTACGGCTAAGTTTTTCCTTACCATTAGCCAAAGCATCAAGAGTACCATGAGCTAAAGCCAAAGGAATTTGACAGAACTGCAAAGCAGGTCCAGGCGGTAGAGAGTTAGTATAACAATCAGCCAAGGCCAGATTACGACGAGCATATTCTTGGAGATGATCGTGATTCCAACCTTCGGGAAAAAAGCTTACACCACGGGTTAAATCTTCAGTATTATTGCGGAGAATATTTACAGATTGTAAACCTCGACCAAAACCAATCGCTTGAGTGCGGTTAGTTTCAGTTCCATCGTACCAAGACCATAAATCTGAGAGTAAGAGGCCTACAGCACCTGCCACCCCAAATGTGTAACGATCTAAATCCGATTCTGTTTCAATTTTCCAGTTTCTTTCTGCCCAAAAAGCCATCCTATCAGCCATTGCTGCTGTGGCATCCCAAATGCGAGGTGCAATGCTCTCAGGTGCTAGAATTGACCATTCTCTTACCCGTAGACTCACTTCTGCTAAAGAATCTTCATAGCCTTTAAATCCTACAGCAAAAGCATCTACCGCAAAACCATCAACCCCTGCTTGTAATGTCTGGCTAATATTTCGCAACAGATGTGCTTTGGTAGCATTATCCAATTCTGGATGATCTTCAATTTCATCAATGGCACGCATACACAAGTAGGCTGATGCCACAGCTTCTTGCAACCCTGACGGTAAAATACTGATGGGTATATAAAAAGTTCGACTAGTTTCTTTGAGGATTTGCAAGGCATCTTGGCGTAAATCCATTATTTCACTCCTCTCTTGATGTTCACACCATACGGGGATTTTTTGATGATACTGGATTAAGTTTCTACTCAAAAATATGAAAAACTATCTAGTATTTCATCTAAAAATTAATAGCTTATGGTATCCCAATTAACAAAAATCTCAAATCTATCAAATTCTAGTCTAGTATATAGGCTTTTGGTAACAACCACCTTTTGTTGTCATGGGTGATTTCAGTATTTTTAGTATGAAAAATAACAATTTTATAATAAAATAAGTGTAGTTGATGCAAAATAAATCTTCAGGATAATGCTTGTGCATTTCCAACAAAGATTCATAAGCTAATATTTTATATTTAAAATAAAAATATAAAATCTAATTAAGTAAATCTCTGTACAAACATTTTCAATAACGCCTGTACAGAAGTATTTTTTTGGGTTCACCCTTAACGACAAGACTTTTATGGCTGACGCTTGGCGTTAGCTATCAGCCAACCCTACTTAAATTGTCTAATTCTGTCTACAGTTCACCATGCTTCCGTAACTTCCCTGCTATCACTAAAGTTATACCCACCACCCATAAACCTGACATTGATGGTTCAGGAACTTGGGTAATTACCAGTGAAAGCTGATCTGCATAGGCATCATTGACACGACCACGCACATGATTCATGTTTAAAGTTACATCAATTTGTCGTGAACCAGTGGGAAGAAAACCTTGCAAAGACCTGAATAATAAAGCAGTTGTATTGTTTCTTTCCTCTGGTGTCGGTGATGCAATGCTTTGTATACCTAGAGATTGAGAATTTTCATCCAGAAAATTCAAACTCAGTTGCACATTATCCAAATCTGCGCTGTATCCACCTAACCACCCACTCAGGTCAAAAACCGCTTTACCTGCATCAATAACAGAAGCTAGAGGAGCTACATCAATTAATTGGGAAGCACTGGAAGATGCTCTATCAGCACCCCCAAAAAATAAATTATTACCTCTATTTTCAGGACCAGGACTATTAGCATCAGGAAGTCCCCTAACACTGACAGTTTCACCAAAGTTGTTAACAAATTCAAACCCTGTTGCACCATAGCAAAGCACACTCAAGCTGCCAGTGGTTTGCCAAGCGGGAATACTGGGTATAGCCGAACCCACAGCATTACCAATAGGGTCGCAAGTACCTTGTTCTCCATTACCATTAACTATTAAATTTTTACCAAGTACCGCTTCTTTTTTGACTACTGTAGCTGCTTGCAAAGAATTACTGCCAAGTAAACTGCATAGTAATCCTGTGAGCAAAGCAATACTAACTTTGCCCATCTTTTGAGATAGCTGATTCATGAGATAATTTCCTTGTTCTGAAAAGATTAAAACCGGAATGTAGTGCGAATGACTCCTGTATAAATAGTGTCGTTATTGCTGTTATGTTCGGGGTTGAAAATTACAACCAAACCAGGAGTAATGGAGATATTACTGTTAACTTGATAACGGTATAGCGCCTCTAGATGGTAGGAAGTATCACTATCTAAACGTCGGGGACTGGTTGCAGTGGGAACTGCTAGACCAAAATCATTACTTGTAACTTTTGGCGGTTGACCAAAAATAATTCCTGCCAAGTTACCTTTTTTACCTAAATCGGGGAAACCTAAAGTTACAGCCCAGTTCCAAATGTCTGCTGTATCGCCTCTGTCAACATTTGTGGCATTATTTTCTGCGATCGCCTGAGTATAACCCACCCAGCCAGAAAGTACAAATTGGGGACTAAAACGATAGCTGGTTTGTAACCCATAATGATTAGCAGAAGTAGAAACACCACCACCAAAAGGACTATTAGCAAAAACGCTACCCTCAGCACCAGAAACACTGACATCTCCAGCCACAGCACCACTAAAATAAGAATGGGCATAAGCTAACGCTAAAGTCAAATTTTGATGAGGTTGGAAAGCTAATTGTGCTAAAGCGCCATAAGTACCATCAAACAAACCGCGACTTTCATCCGGGTTATCAGCATTTCTGGCCAAATAACCACCAGATAAACTAATTTTGTCACTCAGTTTAAAAACCGCACTCACCCCAGAACCTCTACTACTAGCTAAACCAGTATTACTAGCGCGGTAAATAGGTGCAAAGCGTCCAAACCGAGAAACAGCACCAGTTGTAGCTGCGGAAAATAAAGGGTTAACAGTATTGAAATTGTCAAAAAATGAACCACCAATAGCATCTACAGTCACATTGACCTTATCACCTACCGGGAAGTTGTAGAACAATTTGCCAACTTCTACTCTGTTATCAGCATTAACTGTTGTATCCCACCCTAAACGAGTCATTTGCGTACCAGAAACAGCACCATTAAAGGCAATAGTGTTGTTAGCTTTTAATATGAGTCGTAAGCGGTCTTTACCACTAAAACTGGTATCAAAGATGAGGCGCACACGGTCAGAGAAAATTGTATTATCTTGTAAACTGCTGCGTGCTGGAGTTGGTGTTGTTCTCCACTGGTCTGAATTCAGTGGTCTATCTCCACCAAAAACACCGCCCAATGCAAAAATTACATCGCCACTCAATTTGGTAGTTGTCGAAAATTGTTCAGTTTCCAAAACAGCAGTCCGACTTTCTAAACTATCCAACCTTCCCCGCAATTCTACTAAACCATCAGCATATTCTTGTTGTAATTTTTGCAGAATTTCCAAGTCTTCTTTCTTAACCACATCAGCCGTACTCGTGGCAATTAATTCTTGAACCCTGTTCAGACAAGCATTTAAACCAGCAGCAAACTCATAGCGAGTCATAGCTCGATTACCCCGGAAGCTACTGTTAGGGTATCCAGCAATACAACCATATCTCTCTACTAAAGATTGCAAAGCTTGAAAAGCCCAGTCTGTAGGTTGTACATCTGCAAGTTGGGAAACAGATGTTACCTGCTCTAAAGTATCTTCTATCTCTGCTGTTTCTGGAGTTGTAGTTTGGGCAATGGCGCTAATCGTACTACCTGCAACCAGTAAGGGAGCTATCCAAAATGAATTGCGTAAAAGACGAGACATAGACCTCACACCTCAAAATCAAAAATTTCTACCAAGCAGGTTGGTAAAGTTGCTATACCAACTTAAATACGATTTCATACTGATTCCCGTGATAAATAGTGCGGTATTTATCAATCAGAATTGACATAGTAGTTATATTTAAAGAATTAATTAAACCTGAAAATATTCATCTAAATTGATATTTAACTTGTAGGATTTAGCTAAATATTTAGACGCTTTTTAGAAACTTTTAACTGCTTCCATAGCCTTTGAATTTGAGTGTAAGCATCCTCTGGAGAAAGTTTACCGTTTGTTTGTAAATTACAGATATAGCTTACTCTCTGGGAAAATTCCTGTAAATTGGCATTAAAACTTATATACTCCGGTTTGAACTGACCGTAATATTTATTATGAGGATAAAGAAACTCATGTAAGGTAGTTAAAAAATCTTTATCTAGTGCCATATTTATTATGGTTATTTGTGTCAAAATGAGAAATATAACAGTGGCAATATTGGGGCAGGTTGAACTTAACCAACTTAGTTGGTAAAGACACATTATACCAACCTTAAAAGGAAAAATGTATTGTATAATACAATTTTCAGAATAGAGTTATGTAAATATTTACCAACTTACATGGTAAAAGCTTGGTAACATTGCAAATCCTCTACTGAGTATCAATTATTATGAAAGAAAAGTTCTCGAAAACCCTTTTCTCCGTGAAAAGAAGACGATTGATGATGTCAATTGCTACAGCCTTAACCACAATGCTGATAGCAATTAGCATCCCAACCCTTACTTCCACTACTTCCACCCCTGTAGTAGCCCAGTCTAATACCAACTTGCTTGTATCTGCGGCTGCAAGTTTACAAGATGTTCTAGAAGAAATTAAGCCCCTATACCAACAAACCAACCGCAACATCAACATTACTTATAACTTTGGTAGCTCTGGTGCTTTACAGCAACAAATAGAACAAGGTGCGCCAGCGGATATGTTTATATCTGCGGCAAAAAGACAGGTAGATGCTTTAGAACAAAAAAATCTTTTAGTTCCTGGTAGTCGTACCGTTATTGCTAAAAATCGTTTGGTTTTGGTTGTACCAGGTAATGTTTCTGGTATTAGTAGTTTTTACAATCTCAAAGATGCAAGAGTCAAAAAAGTAGTTATTGGTGAACCGAGAAGCGTACCCGCAGGGCAATATGCACAACAGGTATTACAACAATTAAAAATTTGGGACCAGATAAAATCAAAACTGGTTTTTGCTAATAACGTGCGTCAAGTTTTAGCATCTGTAGAAAGCGGAAATGCTGATGCTGGTTTAGTTTATTCTACCGATGCGAGAATTTCCAATAAAGTCAAAGTTGTAGTTGCGGCTGACGAAAAATATCATTCTCCAATTACTTATCCCTTAGCAATACTCAAACGCAGTAAAAACATTGATACAGCTAAAAATTTCTCTCAGTTTTTAGCTAGTGATAGAGCTAAAGCTGTATTCAAAAAATATGGGTTTATTCTGCCTTAATTATTGCTGAAATTAAATTCCTGCATTTTTGATTCCTGGATTTTTGAATCATGCAGGAATAACAGTTTTTATTTCAGCATCTGCTGAACATTTGACTACTTTACAAAATAAAGGGTTTATTTTAGAAAAAAGTCGTAGGAATTTACTCAAAAATTCCATAGCTCTAATTGTACCGAAAGATTCCACAGCTATTAAGAGTTTTCAAGATTTAACAAAACCTATGGAAACAAGAATATTATTCTCATCAAATATAATCCTTAATCTTCGGTAATTTTGATGTGTGCAAATGATTTAGATATCCAGGGAATAGCAATAAAAATTCCTGCTAATACTAATAAAAATACAGAAATACCAAAAATTTGGTCACGGGGAATTTCTAGCACACCTCGTAAAATTATTTCTCGTAAAGCAGAAACAATAGTAATTTCTACTGCTGCACCTACAGATATACTATGTTCTTGAATGTAATCAACCAAGAGTCTAAATAACTCTACAAGTATCAAGATAAACAAAATATCAGATGTGACTTGTCGTAAATCAAGAGGATGTAAAAAGGAAAGGAACATATCTCCTAACCTGATTAACATCACACAGAATAAGCTCACGCATAGAGAAATAACAATAATATCTTGAAAAATTTCTAAATTACGGACAATTCTATCTCGTTTAAACCAACTATTTACTTCTACAAGTATGCGTTTTGGCATAATCGCTCCAGTATATCTATGTTTATCCATTTTTATCTGCGGTAATAAATAACCTTACATGAAAATTCCAATTTGCAATGTTTATCTAGAGCATTAATAAATAGATTATTTTAACCAATTTCTATAAGTAGAGACTTCACTTACCCTAATTTCCCAAGGTGTAGCGTCAAGAGGAGGACAAAGACGAATAATTGCTCTTTGGGAAAACAGCTTTAATTTTTTGGCAATATCAGGAACAGCGTTGAAAATATGCCAATACATTTCTCTATCAGGACAAATAATAATTAAAATTAAAGCACGGGAATTGGTTTTGATACACCATTGACAGTTTGATAACAAAACTTGAAGAATGCGACCACACGTGACATAAAAATGTTTGCCAATAACATCTTCTAAAGATTGCAGTAACATTTCATCAAGATATGTAACTTGAGAGGGTGGTAAATCATCTGGGGGAAGAGAAGATTTATTCATGGCTAAAGAAATAGATGTTGAAGTATCAATTCAGTTTGATAGCACCAATAACACTATTAACCTAAATACAGGAGATAAAAGGAAATGGGAAACACCAGAGTAATTACTCATTCCCTAAAAACCAACCAATACTAGGGAACAAGAGACTAAATTATATAGAGTTATTTATGCTTTGGAACACAGGAATGAGGTGGGTCAGGTGGACGGAAACAGCCCACCTTTATCCCCTTAACAGAAGCTTTTAGGGCTTCTTTTTTTCAGTGAAAGCAAATGCATCACTTCTTTTTTTCGCCACCAGCAACTATTTCTAAGTCGCCTTTTTTCAGTGCTTCTAGTGCTTCACCTTCAGCATCTTCTTGCTTTTTGGTAGCGTCTGCTTGAGTAATGGCCGCACTTGTCAGTTTTGCTGCATTTTCTTCGCTTTCCAAAATACCAAACTCAATCAACAAATCTTCCAGTTCATCCATTTCAATTGGTGTAGGAATGGCTAGATTTGTGTTGTTGATAATCTTGTCTGCTAATGTGCGGTATTCATTAGCTTGATTGCTATCAGGTGCGTACTCGTTAACAGTCATCCGGCGCAATTCTGCGTGTTGCACGATGTTGTCACGAGGGACAAAGTGAATCATTTGGGTACTTAATCTAGCTGCAAGTGTGCTAATTAATTCGTCTTCCCGGTCAGTTTTACGACTATTACAAATCAATCCACCCAAGCGCACACCGCCAGTATGAGCATATTTGAGAACACCACGAGCAATGTTATTAGCTGCAAACATCGCCATCATTTCCCCAGAGGTAACAATGTAAATTTCTTGCGCTTTTCCCTCCCGAATTGGCATGGCAAAACCACCGCAAACAACGTCTCCTAATACGTCATAGGATACGAAATCTACATTTTGATATGCACCATTTTCTTCCAAGAAGTTAATTGCGGTGATGATACCACGACCGGCACAACCTACACCGGGTTCGGGTCCCCCAGATTCCACGCATCTGATACCTCGAAAACCAGTAATTACTACTTCTTCTAGTTCTAAGTCTTCTACTGCACCCCGTTCCGCAGCTAAGTGTAATACGGTGGTTTGAGCTTTACAATGAAGAATCAAGCGGGTAGAGTCTGCTTTAGGGTCACATCCGACAATTAAGATGCGTTGACCAACTTCTGCCATTGCAGCTAAGGTGTTTTGAGAAGTGGTAGATTTACCAATACCACCTTTACCGTAGAAAGCTATTTGTCTAATTTTTTCGTCGGACATGATATCTCCTATTTTGTGAGTCTGTGATGATGAAGAGTTCACACTGTAGAGTTACAGTTGTGATGGCGTGTAAAACTATGCGGGAGGCGCACGTTCCACCGCAAAAATCCAGAACATATTTATGCTTTTGGTAAGTTTTTGTTGTTTATTAGTTGCTGTTTTTGCTCCATACCTAATGGACAAAAACTAATGACTAATAACTCATAAATAATAAATAATGTAAGGGTGGGTTGAACTATATTGACGCGGGTTAACCCGCCCCTACAAAAACCAGAAAATGGCTACAGAAGAATTCAGATTTATGCAAAGTTCCTAAACAAAACAATCAACCAATAATACTAGGACAAACTTACATATTGGCTACAACTTTCCCAATTTAGCTGGTACTATAACCGCCAATAAATTCTAATTGCCAATGAAATACAGGCGTGTATAGAGTATCTAATAATTCCTATACTGGTGACTCCTCCAGATATTTTTTGAGAATTATTAGGTAGTATCCTCACCAACCCAGGATGAAGAATCCCAAATATCAAAAGCTATGAATAATGTCAATAAGTCTGCCAAAGGAAAAGCACAATTTCTGAATTTGTATTGTTCTTTCAGGTATTTCGTGCTTTCGCTCTATTGATTCCCTATAAATAAACAATAACACAAACTTCGCTAATTTACTTGCGACGCGCAATTTTTTTTGCAAATTCAGCCAAGTTATCTGTTGAGGATATATTCAATGCCTATCACTGCAAGCGATTCAGAATTTTTAGATTGAGGGAATTTTTTGAATAATCACAGAACTTAACTGGTCAAATGCCACAAATAATACAGTTTTTACAACTAATTTGGGTTTTAATACTTTTCAAATTTACAAATAAACTTTGTAGTAAATATAGCAATTTAAGTTAAACATAAATTGATTTTGGGTAGGTAAAATACCCACCCTCACAGATTTAGGAATTTATTGTTTATAAATTCCTGAAAACTAAAAATTTACTATTTTTAGTCAGTGGCAATAATAACGTCAGTAGCTTTAATTACGGCATACACCTGACTACCTTCTGTGATTTGCAGATTTTCAGCAGATACTTTGGTAATAATTGAAGTTACTTCTACTCCAGGAGCAACTTCTATTGTTATTTCGGAATTAACTGTACCAGGTACAACTTTTTTTACAGTACCTTTAAGTGCATTACGGGCGCTAACTTGCATATCTTTTATTTTCCCTACTATCGTTGAATTCAAAATTAATAGGTATAATTATCTCCTATTATTGTGGATTCTCTTTATACTTAATAGAGTTTTAATTTTTGTGAGAATCAAAAATTATATCTTTCACTATTAATGACTAATGACAAAAGATTCAGCAACTTAAATAGTGGCGACAATTTGACCAATTTTGCTAATATCATAACCGCCAAGAACTTCTAATTGCGAGTGAACCAGCCGATGGTCTAAAGTGCTAAGTAATTGCTTGACTGGTGATTCATCTAGATGTTCTTTAAGAATTACTAAATCGTACCTTGACTGATGTAGAGGAATAAAATCTAGTCCAAAGGTGATAGCCACAGAAGCGGTACTAATACCAGCATCAACTATACCAGATGCGATCGCACTAGCAACATCTTGATGACTATAAACAATTTGCTCAAATCCTTGTAAATCTTGAAATGATAAATGTTCTTTGGTTAATGTTTGTTCTAACAAAAATCTACTGCCAGAACCTTCTTCTCGATTAATAATTGTTGCTTTTTTTGCCACTAAATCAGTAATATTTTTAATATCTTTGGGGTTTCCTGATTGTACCATAATTCCTTCTTCCCAAACTCCCAAAGTAATTAAAACAGCTTCCTTGCCAGCTAAAACTTCACGCACAAAAGGAGTATTATACTCTCCTGTTTTTGGGTCATATAAGTGCATTCCGGCAATATGAGCTTCACCTCTAGATAAACTATGTAACGCCGCCATACTATTAGCAAAGTGAAAGTGTACTCGCAACTGAGGATGCCAACGTTCAGTAGCTCTAGCCCAGAGAGAAATCACAGGTGAACAACCAGCAATCACAACTGTATTATACAAATTATCAACATTATCATCTAACAAACGCACCCGAATTTTATTGGTATTGGTATTGATATTTGTATTTATATTGGTATTTATTTGCCTTTCACCTTCACCATCAGCAGGAATCATATCTTGGCGAAAAGCATCTTTACCAATCAAAGGATAAGCTATCCATTGACCTCCTACCCGTGCTAAACTCACCCGCAGTTGTTGTATATTTGGAGCAGATTTAGCAAGTACAGCTTCAATTTCTGGTAAATCTTGCTCTAACCAAAATAACTCTTCAACTTGACAACCAAGTGCCTTAGCTAACCGCAGTGAAATAGCTACCGAGGGCGCATATTGTCCCGACTCTACACCACTGATAGTCTGACGAGTTACACTAGCTAAATTAGCCAAATCTTGTTGACTCATCCCTAACCGCGTTCTAATTGATTTCAAGTTATTACGGAGGTTACTATCCTGCTTCATTGGCTTTATATTTTAATTTCTAGAAGCCATAGCGGATTTAAAGAAATCTGCTAAAGCAAAGCACGGTTAATGTATATCATTTTTGTTCAAATTATTTTTGTGCTTCTGCTTTCTTGATTCCCTTGATTTTAACCATATCACAACATTTTGCTAATTTACTTGCTAGGCGCAAATTTTTTAGCTGAATTTTGCTGACAGATTTATTATGTATATTTATGTAACATTTATGAGAAAAAATCAAAAAATTAACTTGTTATCAAACCTGTTCTGCATCTAGATTAACAGATTAACGTCACAAAACTTCATGAACTTTTTTATATCCAGTTATAAAGAAAATATGTTGAAAATTAGATGATATGAAATATCAACTATATAAACATTCATAAGGGAGTGAACGGTTTTCAGATGGGAATATTTCAAAACTTGACGTAATTTCCAACCTGATCATCCAGAATGATAAAGATTACGTCAGTATCTTGTTCTTTTCAAAAAGGACGAAATTATATGACTAAACAATACCTATCCCCAGATGATTTGCCTACTTATAAAACTACGCAAATCAGTGAAGTATTAATGAGTCAACTGGAAGAAGTAACTAAAAAACGCTTTTTCCTAGCGTGCGATAATATGGTACGCGTTTTGTTATCCAGTTGCCATTGGTATTTCAAAGTTAATGGTGGTATTTTAATGTTAATCATGGTTTGTCATGATATCGAAAGTTACCAAAATATCATGACTACTGTTCCCTATTTAGCGGATAAGTTAAAGCGGTTTGCTAACAAAGCCAAAATTAGTATCAGTTCCCCAGTTAATAACGGTATCCCTTGGGTAATTAGCATAGATAAGGCTTGGCCAGGAGAAGATTTACCAACTACTTAATACCTATCAATTAGACCCCCGAATTCTTAAAAAAGTCGGGGATCTACTATATGATTATTTAGGATTCCATCTCTGCTAATTCTAACCAGCGTTCTGTCGCTACATCAATCGCTTTTTTTAGTGTTTCTACCTGTTCATATAGCTTTTGAACTTGAGTATAATTTCCCGCCGCAACGTTAACTAATGCTTTTTCTGTTGCTGCTTTTTCATCCTCTAATTGAGTAATTTTACCTTCTAATTGTTCAAATTCTCGTTTTTCCCAATTAGATAACCGACGACGTTTTTTAGTTTCGGTTTCTGGAGATGGTAATTTTTCCTCAGTGGGATTTTTGGGCTTTTCTTGAGTGTTAGCTACTTCTTGTTGTGCTGCTGCTTCTTCTGCTTTTTTGTAATCTAAATAAACGGAATAATTACCAGGATATTGCCGTAAATTACCACCTTCTTCTAAAGCAAAGATTGTGTCTACAGTTCTATCTAAAAAATACCGATCATGGGAAACTACAATCACACATCCAGCAAAATCTTCTAAATAATCTTCCAAAACTGCTAATGTTTGTACATCTAAATCATTAGTTGGTTCATCTAAAATCAAAACATTAGGCGCTCCGATGAGCAATCGTAACAGAAATAAACGCCGTTTTTCTCCACCAGAAAGTTTATGAATTGGTGCATATTGCTGATTTCCCGGAAATAAAAACCGCTCTAACATTTGGGAAGCAGTAATTTTAGTTCCGTCAGCTATTTTGATAAATTCCCCTTCTTCTTTAATATAATCAATTACGCGCTGATCTTCATTAACTGCTTCTAGTAATTCTTCAGAATGCTGGTCAAAATAAGCGATATGAATGGTGCTACCAATTTCTACAGTACCGCTATCTGGGGGAATGCGTCCGGTGATAATATTCATTAAAGTTGATTTACCAGCACCATTACCACCAATAATCCCAATTCTATCTTCGGGACTAAATTCATAGGTGAAATTATTAATTAAAGTTCTATCATTGTAAGCTTTAGTAATGTGATTGAGTTCAATAACTTTTTTACCAATACGTCGGCCAACTGTGGAAATATCAACTTTACCCTGAGCTTGTTTAAACTCTGTATCACGCAGTGCATGAGCGCGTTCAATTCTGGCTTTTTGTTTGGTACTTCTAGCTTTAGGTCCACGTTTTAGCCATTCTAATTCCCGACGTAATATACCTTGATGTTTACGTTGACTACTCACAGCAGACTCTTCTGCTAAAGCTTTCTTTTCTAGATAATAGGAATAATTCCCTGAATAGGTGTAAATATCACCCCGATCAATTTCGATAATTCTATTAGTAACTTTATCTAAAAAATAGCGGTCGTGAGTAATGAGAAATAATGCACCACGAAAACGATTTAAATAACTTTGTAACCATTCCACAGATAAAGCATCAAGATGGTTTGTGGGTTCATCCATCAGTAATACATCGGGTTCTGCTAACAAAGCTGTTGCTAGTGCTATGCGTTTACGATAACCTCCAGATAATGTCCCGACTTTAACATCAAAGTCAGCAATTCCTAATTTAGTGAGAATGATTTTAGCGTTGGTTTCTAATTCCCATGCACCAGTCGAGTCCATTTTTTGCATGACAGTAGATAAGCGAGACATTAGCTGACTATCTTCGGGATAATGAGCTAATTTATCGGAAAGTTCTTCATATTCCCGCACTAAATTTGTATGTTCACCGCTATCAGCAAAGACTTGTTCTAAAACTGTGCGGTTTTCATCTACATCTGGCTGTTGGGGTAAGTAGATAATTTTAGACCCAGAGTTGCTTAAAATTTGACCGCCATCAATTGATTCTAGTCCGGCTATCATTTTTAATAAGGTTGATTTACCGGAACCGTTAGTACCAATTAAGCCTACTTTATCATTGGCATCTATACTAAATGTAGCATCCTTTAATATTTCTTTGATCCCAAAGTCTTTTTTAACTGACTGTAATGTAATAATACTCATAAAATTAGGTAATTGGTAATTGGTAATTGGTAATTGGTGATTGGGTAAGAGGTAATTGGGAAAGAGGTAATTTGTCATGAATGATTTACTGTTACCTGTCACCTGCCACCTGTCACCTAACTCACAAATAAATCAATAGGTAAATGTCCATACATTTCATTAACTCCCCCCTCTTGATAGGATTGACAAGAAACTAATACTCCGCGATGATGACCAGCATAGGAATCTAAATAACACAGTCCATTTTTACCGTTTAATTTGATATAAACTGGACCTTCTGGGTGGGGTAAATTATCTGGTGCTTGATAACCGAAAGCTTGAGAATAGGTTTTCATTGCCAAAATTCCTTCTTCGGCTGTCTCAGCACAAATACCTAAAATTTGGTAGTCAGAAAGGCTAGTGAGTAAAATTATAGCTTCACGGGTTAAAGCTTTTTCTAATGGCTTGAGAATAGGTGCTATATCTAAGCAGTTGAATTTGTTGAGGATTTTTTTAGCTTCTGAGACGGTGAGGTTTGTGTGATTAGAAGTTGACATATATTTTGTTTATTCTTGCTCCAGTTTTTGGTGTGTTAACAAGGTGAGACTTGCTCACCTTACGAGTATTTTTGACTAAGCATTCAGCGTAAACCGACCAGCAGTGAGCTTTTTAAAGCTTACACCCAAACTCACTATTTGATAATCTACCGCTTTATCAAACATTCTGACTCCTGACTCCTGACTCCTGAATTCTTACATTTTTGATACAGATCAAGTCAAGATTGGTTTGACATCTTCCCTAAGTTGAAAATGAAGGGTATGCTACCTTGGGAACCTTCACCCATAACTAGCACATTTGGCATTTGTGCGCCACCTGTTTTCCAAGCTTCAATTGCTTCTTTTTGTAAAACTAATTGTCCTCCTTGAGCTTTGAGAGTTTCTGCTAAGAGTCTTTGAGCTTCGGCTTTACCTTTAGCGCGATTAATTTCAGCTAGGGCTTCTTGTTCGGCTTCTCTGGCTATATAGACGGCTCTTTGCGCTCGCTGTTCCGCAATTTGTTTTTCTTCAACTGCTCGCGCAAATTCTGGTGAAAACGTCAGGTCAACTACGCTCGTATCTAATACAATTATCCCATATTTCTCTAAGCGATCGCCTAATGCTGTATCAAAATCCTCTTTTAATTCACTTCTTTTAGTAATTGCTTCTTCTACTGTGCGTCTTGCTGCTGCTATTTTAAATGCTTCCTGAGTCTGAGGAGCAATAATTTTAGAAACAATATTTTCTAATGTTCCTTGTTTTCTTCTGACTTGAACTACTTGGATCGGATCAAGGCGAAAGTTAATAGCAAATCTCGCAGTTAAATTTTGCAAATCTTTGGTAGAACTTTCTGCGGGAACTTCAAATTTTTGCACCGTTAAATCATACACATCTATCACTGAGATAAATGGTGGTTTAATGTGAATACCTTCTGTTAAAGCACCGTCTCTAGCTTTTCCCAAGATGCTAATCACTCCCGCTTGTCCAGGATTTATAATCACAAAGGAATTTAAAGTCAAAATTACTAATATTGCCGCTATTATTCCTATAATTGAAGTCTGTAAATTTCCCAGTTGTTGATTTTTCAAAGTTTTATCTCCTTGTTATATACAGATTTGTGAGTAAAATAACACAAATTAAGTTAATTAAAACTAAGATTTACCCAGTATTTAGATTTTTAATGACAATTTGGCTCAAAATAACTGAAAAATATCTATTTTTAACCGGGAGCATCCCAAATATGTAAGTTTATTTTTTTATTGAGGCCAAGACATGAAAAGAACGAACCACGAAGGGACGAAGGACACGAAGGAAAGAAAGTTTTAGAGAGATTTTGCAGTGGCCAAGTTTATTTTTTCCAAATTGGGATGCTCCCTTTTTAAACTAGGTTTTTTAAAATACACCGCTAGTAATATAATTCTCTTGCTCAGGAATCAGGATGAAGATACATAATTTATGGTAATATTGGCTGCACGCGACTTTAAATGGCTGTGGCTACAGGAATCAAATCTCACAAAGCATCAAGAAGGCGTAGGCATTCTGTACATCCTCTGCAACGTCTGCTTGACTATGGACATGAATATCAACGACAAATTTGGTTAGCTGCTGGTGCTTCTATCCTCAATAAAGTTTTTGACCTAGCACCACCGGCTTTAATTGGTATTGCGGTGGATGTGGTTGTTAAACAACAAGATTCTATCATTGCCCAGTTAGGTATTAAAAATATTTCTGGACAATTTGCTGTTTTATCATTTCTCACAGTCGTTACTTGGATTTTAGAGTCATTTTTTGAGTATCGTTACAAGTTACTGTGGCGGAATTTGGGGCAGAATATTCAGCATAATTTACGTCTGGATGCTTATAAACACCTGCAAGAGTTGGAATTGGCTTATTTTGAAGAACGTAGTACGGGTGGTTTGATGTCTATCCTCAGTGATGATGTTAACCAACTAGAGCGTTTTTTGGATGTGGGTGCAAATGATCTGATCCAAGTAATTACAACTATTGTAATTATTGGTGGTGCATTTTTTATTTTAGCTCCTGGTGTAGCATGGCTGGCCATGTTACCTATGCCCTTTATTCTAGTGGGTTCAGTCGCTTTTCAGAAATTACTTGCTCCCCGCTATGCTGAAGTCAGAGAAAAGGTAGGTTTACTTAATGGCAGATTATCTAATAATCTGAGTGGGATTACTACTATTAAAAGTTTTACATCTGAAGATTATGAAGCGGCGCGAGTAGAATTAGAAAGTAATGCCTATCGCGTCAGTAATGCGAAAGCAATTGCTTTTTCTGCGGCTTATATTCCCATTATTAGAATGTTGATTTTGGCAGCATTTACAGTATTGTTGATTTTTGGGGGAATGCAAGTAATTGCAGGTAAATTAGCAGTTGGAGCTTATAGTTCTTTAGTGTTTTTAGTGCAATTGTTATTGTGGCCTTTAACCAGATTAGGAGATACTTTTGATCTATATCAAAGGGCAATGGCTTCTACTAATCGAGTCATGGATTTGTTAGATACTCCGATTGAGATTCATACAGGAAATATTAATTTACCTGTGGATTTAGTGCGCGGTGCAGTGGAGTTTCAAAATGTGACTTTTGCTTATAAAGATAGACCACCAGTAATTAAAAATCTATCTTTAGAAATTCCAGCGGGAAATACCATTGCTATTGTTGGTTCTACTGGTTCAGGAAAAAGCACGTTAGTTAAACTTTTGCTGCGATTTTATGAAGCCCAACATGGTAAAATTATTCTTGATGGTGTGAATTTACAAAGTTTGAATTTACGAGATTTACGTCGTTGTATTGGTTTGGTCAGTCAGGATGTGTTTTTATTTCATGGTACTGTAGCGGAAAATATCGCCTATGGCACATTTGACGCTTCCGAGGAAGATATCATCATGGCCGCAAAAGTGGCAGAAGCTGATGATTTTATTATGCGGTTGCCCCAAGGTTATGAGACAATTGTGGGAGAGCGTGGTCAAAAGTTATCTGGTGGACAGAAACAACGCATTGCGATCGCTCGTGCTGTTCTCAAAAATCCCCCAATTCTGATCTTGGATGAAGCGACATCCGCAGTGGATAATGAAACAGAAGCAGCTATTCAGCGTTCTCTAGAAAGGATAACAGTCAATCGCACCACAATAGCGATCGCACATCGTCTTTCTACTATCCGCAATGCTGATTGCATTTATGTCATGGAACATGGACAATTAGTAGAGTCAGGAACCCATGAACAACTGTTGGAGAAAGATGGCGTTTACACCAATCTCTGGCGTGTACAATCCGGGTTAAGATAGATTTTAAGGAGTCAGGAGTCAGGAGTCAGGAGTCAGGAGTCAGGAGTATGGCTAACGCCACGCTATGCTATCAGAATTTTAATAATTAAAAAAAATAATTAATTATATTTATCACCAATCACCAATCACCAATTACCAATCACCAATTACCAATTACCAATTACCAATTACCAATTACCAAGTATGTTTAGTAATACCAAACCAGAAACAGGGGATACCAAGTGGCGGAGACAATTAGATAAATTTGTCAAAGAAAATCAACAAGAATTAGCCGCTTTATTTTGGGGATTGTGGTTAGAAAATGGCGACAGTCAGGGAACTATTGGCATTGATTTACAACCACAGCCGCATTTTGTTTATTGTCCCCAAGAAACTGTAGAAAAATTAAATGAGCGAGTGGAAAACCGACTGCAAGAACTTCTGGGAATTATTGATAATAATAAACCAGAAACAGAAGTTTTGATGATTGGTATTGGTAAGGGGGAAATTAAGTTAATTCAATTTGCACCTGAACCAGCACCACAGGTTTGTTTTGAGCAAGTTGGTAAGGATGTGGATACTTTATTGGAATTGCTCGAACAAAAGATGAGTCAAGATTTAGAAAGTATAATTGGAGAAAATAAATAATGGCTAACAAACGTCTTGCTGATTTATTACAAGAAGAAGCTCAAAAATTTACACCCTCTCCAGGTGAAGCTGCGATTGAAGTTACTGCTGAAAAGGTGATTGAAACAAATATTTCTGCATCTGAAGAAACCGCAGTACAAACACCATCTGCAACTTCAGCTAAACGCACAACTCCTACTAAAGCAGATTTAGAAGTCACTATTAAAGACTTGAAAGAAACTCTAGAAAAATCCCAGAATAAAACAGTTTCTCTGCAACGGACAATCTCTGATTTAGAAACCGCTTTATCTGAACAGAAAGCTTTAGCAGAAAAGTTGAATAAAGAGCTTTATGAAACTAAGAAAACAGCACTTCAATTAGCAGAATCTAACTCTAAGTTAATAGAAGAAAATAATGAATTAAAAAATAAACCTGTCAAAGAACCTGTCAAAGAACCTGTTAAAGAAATGTCCAAATCTTTATCCATTAATCCCAAAAAATCACATAGATCACCTGAAAGACTGCAAGAAAAACCCACCCAAGCTAATGATGATTTTGCCGATAAAACCTGGTTGTACGATTAGAGTTGCATCTGGAAATTCTCCCGAAATTCTACCGAAAATCTAAAATATGTTGAGCAGTAATTTCTGCTTGTTCCAAGTGGGGAATATGTCCACAATCTTTAATCCAGATTAGCTGACTTTGGGGAATTGATTTTTTAAACTTGGGAGCATCCCCAGTTCCCAGAATTTTATCACTATCACCCCACAAAATCAGCGTTGACTGGGCAATTTTTGCCAACTGCTGAAATTTAAAAGCACTATAACCACCACTTTTAGTAAAAGCAATCAACGCTTGATTCCAATTAGGCATTTTTAGGTGTAAATCACCACAGCACAAAGCATCTTGGTTGATTAAATTTGGGTTTTTATAAGCAGAACGACAAATGCGATCGCGCACTTTGGGATTCCGTAAAAACTCCGCTGCTAAATTATATAACTGGGGAATCATTAATTTACTCAAAGCCGAACCGCCCTTCAACCCCGCACTATCAATTAATACGAGTTTCTGTACAACTTCTGGGTAAGTCAGGGTAAAATCAATAGCCGCAGCACCACCCATAGAAGCACCCACCAAAATCACAGGTTGGTTAATCAGGGTTTTCCAGAAATAATAGAGATGGGTTTTAATAGCTAGAGGACTATATGCAATATCCGGTTGTCTGTCTGTAAAACCAAAACCCAATAAATCTACAGCCCAAGTTTCATTATCTTCAGCCAGCAGGGGTACAAGCCGCCGAAACTCTAAAATCGAACTGTCAAAACCATGAACTAATAAAATTGGTGTACCTCCACTACCCTGATGTAAGTAAGTAGTGGTAATTGATTCTGGACTTAAAGGAGTAGCGATCGCTTGACTTTGGATACTTTGAGCCAAAGCGATAGAAGTGGGTTCTGTCAGTTGCCCAACGGCAGCGGGTAAAAAACTTGGAAACATAAACATTAGTTTACATCATCCTCGCCCCTGACTACTGACAAAAAGAAAATTTTCCCAAATGAAAAAATGGGAACCAAAGCCTCGTACAATAAATATCACTTATTCCGGATTTCAGGAGAGTCAGTCCATGCCAATGGCGGTTGGCGTAATTGAAACTTTAGGTTTTCCCTGTGTACTAGCAGCAGCAGACGCAATGGTTAAATCTGCCGCTGTCACAATCGTATATTATGGCATCGCAGAAAGCGGACGCTTGTTAGTCGCAGTTAGGGGACACGTTGCAGAAGTGAAAACAGCAGTTGCAGCGGGAATTGCTTCTGGAGAGGAAGTTTATGGTGGTCAAGTTATCACTCATTATATAGTTCCCAATCCCCCGGAAAATGTGGAAACAATTCTACCCATCCATTTCACTTCCAAATCTGAGCCTTTCCGTGCCTTCTAGGTAAGTTTGCTTTCAAAGTTAGCAGCACAGATTCGTCAAATGAACTTGTAGCAGATAATTTTATTCATAAAGGAGATTAATAATGTCACTACAGGCAGTTGGAGCATTAGAAACAAAGGGTTTTCCCGCAGTCCTAGCAGCAGCAGACGCGATGGTAAAAGCTGGCCGAGTCACCCTGGTTGGTTACATCAGAGTTGGTAGCGCCCGGTTTACAGTCAATATCCGTGGTGACGTTTCTGAAGTCAAGGCGGCTATGGCTGCTGGTGTAGAAGCCGCAGAAAACGTTTATGGTGGTACTCTCGAATCCTGGGTAATTATTCCCCGTCCCCATGAAAACGTCGAAGCGGTTCTCCCTATCGCTTACACCAATGAAGTCCAGCAGTATCGAGACTCTGTAGAAAATCCTATTGTCAGATCATCCAACGACAGATAAATAAAGGGAATAGGTGACAGGTGACAGGTGACAGGTGACAGGTGACAGGTGACAGGTGACAGGTGACAGGTGACAGGTAGAAAGTGATTCTCTCATTTCGCCAATCCCCAAATCCTACACCCTACAACCTGTTATTGACTACAACTTCTTATTCTTAAAAAAGTATTCAACCATGATGAATTTCTAGTTTGATGACTGCTATAGCCAGAAAGAATTACTCAAAGGCTGTGATCTACGTCACAGTACCCCTATAGCCTACTTATAGTAATATTCTGAATACTGAATTAATTAGGAGTTTAGCCCTTTTACCAAAGTAGCTCCTTACCTTTGTGGAGACATTATATTTGGATTCAAAAATCTAAAGCTTTGGTTAATTTTGCTTTTCAATTTCACTATTTGTGAAAAGATTTAATTTTCAGGGTATCGATAGAATCGTTGCTTTTATGAATGAAGTGTAAACTGCCAAACTACTTTACTTTTCTTATTTTCTAACAAATATCAAGACTTGTAAAGAAGTTTAATCAAAAATAACTACAGAAAGTTGAAACTTACACAGGTAAATATTCGTCACAGATAGTGACCAATGATTTTTCCCTGGGGATGGAAAAAGCAAAATACCTAAACTAAAAATTCATGGATTATTTTAGTGAAGCAAAACTTAATAAAAAATCATGACAGAGATTTTTTGATAAGTAGTTTCAGGATTTTGAGAACAGGGGCAGCTATTAGTTAATAATTTAAGTTGGGATGGGGGTTGTGATGCAAACTTTAAAACAGAGTTTCGAGGAGCGCAATCTCACTATGGAAACAGATGCAGCAAACTTAGCGCAGTATTGGCAAAAGCGACTCGCTGCTGAATGTCCAGAACAAAGTGAGGCTACTAGATACAGTATTATGCTTTGGCTATTGGGAGTAGACTTAAAACGATTTGAGCTACTCAGCCCAAAAGAATTAGAAATAGCTAAACAAGCTATGGAATATCGCTGGCGGATTTTACAACAGCGATACTTAGGAATCGGGCGAGAACGTGCTTATCGTCACTTAATAAATCGCTTGGGAAGCGTGATGACACTGAGAAATAAAATTCAAACTTGGGTGTCTTTAAGTCGCGATCGCCAGCGCAGTGTCATTGATGTATTACAAGAAGTCATCCAAGAACTGCTGCAAAGTGACTCATATATGCAGCAGCAAATGTCTGACATTGCCGAATTTACCACAGACAGAAGATTGCAGGATACCTTACTATTTGCCAGCATAGAAGAGTATTGTTTGCGTCCAGTACGTAACCAACCCCTATTAGCCTATCGCTTTGTCAACTACCTGCGGCGTGTTCAGCGGGGTGGCTTAACCCAAGTCCCAGCCAGTGATTTAATTAGACTCGTTTCCGATGAAGTGCTGACAGATGATACAGACAATCCACTGAACTTAGTAGATAGTCAAGCGATCGCCCAATATCAAGAAGCACAAAAATTAGAAGAGCAACAATCACTACGTCAATCTGTACATCAAGAATTTGAACAATACTTACTGCAAAATTTAGGTCAACAAGCAGCAGACTGGCTGCAATTATATCTACAAGGCAAAACTCAAGAAGAAATTGCCAAAAAACTCAATAAGCCCATTAAGGAAGTATACCGACTGCGCGAAAAAATCAGCTACCATGCAGTACGTGTTTTTGCGATTAAAGGTCAACCAGAACTTGTAGACAACTGGCTCTCAATTTCCTTGCAAGAACACAACTTTGGCTTAACACAAAACCAATGGCAGCAACTTGAAGCAAAAGTAGCTCCTCTAGGTAGGCAAATTCTCAACTTACGCAGAGCAGGTAACTCCATAGAAACAATAGCCCAAAATCTAAAACTCAAAACCCATCAGGTGATAGGTGAATGGACCAAAGTCTATCTTGTTGCCCAAACCTTAAGAACACAGGATTAACAGGCTATCAAAAATCTTCTGGGAGGCTAAAAATCACTGAAGATTTTACCGACTCAGGAGATGAATTAACGGAAAACTCTGTTTTCGATCACAAGAAATAATTGTCAAATTGTATTTAAAATATAGAAATCTAGTCCGGTTAATTACCTAGCTTAACTGTGACAGGTTTTTAAATTGCTAGTTGCTGCTTACCTATCACCAATTAGCAATTAGCAGCCATTAATAGATATGATGGCATTGGTACAGACATGATATAACTAAAATCACCGAGTCTCAGGTAACTTATGCCACTATGTGTAGTTTAAGAATTACCTCTGAACAAACTTAAAAATTACAAACTGAATTTTCCGCTATTGAATTAATTCCTTGTGAATATTTCATGCAAATCGAGGCTTTTAGTGAACTTTTTCCCTTATTGAGTACAGCCAATCCCCAAACTTTGGAATGGTTACTCAACGTTGCAGTTGAACACGAATACCCGTCTGGACGAGCAGTTTTGATGGAAGATGCTTGGGGTAATGCAGTCTACTTCCTCGTTTCTGGCTGGGTGAAAGTCCGGCGCACCAATGGCGAAGATTCTGTAGCCATAGCAATTTTAGGTAGGGGTGATTTCTTTGGCGAAATGGCGGTTTTAGATGAATCTCCACGCTCAACCGATGTGATTGCCCTTTCACCCGTTAAGTTGCTGACTGTCTCCAGAGAACGTTTTATCCAAATCTTGTTTAAAGACCCACAGTTACATCACCGAATGCTGCAACTGATGGTGCGCCGAGTTCGCCAAATTAATATGCGTTTGCAAATGCGAACTTCCCCACCAGCAGTCAAACTAGCTCACACTTTAGTTAGCTTGAGTGACAACTATGGTCAAGATTCGGATCAGGGTAAGGAAATTTTTTACATCCCCTTCAAAGATTTGGCGGAGGTGACAGAAATTAGTATTGAAGAAACTACCAAAATTATGGAAAAGCTCCATGAAAAAGGATGGATCAAAATTGACCCCGCGAAAAACTCCATTTATGTTGTTAACTTCAAACAACTAGAGAATTTAGCCAATAAATTCTAATTGGTACTGAATTTGTACCTAGTGCTGAGAAACCATGTGTTAACCGAATATTGACTATTGACTATTATTTATGAACTGTTGACTATAGACTAATAAACCTAGAGTCAGCAGACAAGATGAACAAAGCAATAGCAACTCATTCAGACACTCAAGCGCAGGAACTCTATTCGTCAATTCACTATTGGGTAGCAATGCCCCAACCAGAAACCCATCTGTTTGAGGTGACTTTACACCTTGTAGGCTACCCATTGCCAATTCTTGATTTAAAAATGCCAGTATGGACACCAGGATCATACTTGGTGCGAGAATATGCCAAGAATTTACAAGATTTTGCTGCCTTTGCCGGCTCTGAACCTTTGTCTTGGCGGAAAATTAGTAAAAATCACTGGCAGATAGAAAAAGGTGATGTTTCTGAAGTCATCCTGCGTTACCGCGTTTTTGCTAATGAACTATCAGTACGCACAAATCATTTAGATGCTACTCACGGTTACTTAAATGGTGCGGCGCTGTTTTTAAGAATCCCTGGTTGGGAAGAGCTACCAATTAATATTACCATTGTCCCACCACGCCCCGAATGGCAGATAACAACAGGTTTACCAGCAGTTAAAGAGGAAGCCAATACTTTCTTAGCAGCGGATTTTGATACTCTTGTTGATACTCCTTTTGAAATTGGTAGCCATCAATTATTTCACTTTGAGGTATTAGGAAAACCTCATGAATTAGCAATCTGGGGAGAGGGAAACTGTAAACCTGAAAAGATGCTGGATGATTTTCAGAAAATTATTGAATTTGAAGCACAAATGTTTGGTGGTTTGCCATATCAAAGATATGTGTTTATACTGCATTTATTCAACAATGCTTATGGTGGTTTAGAACATAAAAATTCCACTTCATTAATTTATCATCGGTTTGGATTTCGTCTGCAAGAAAAATATGAACGCTTTATCCAATTAGTAGCACACGAGTTTTTTCACCTGTGGAATGTCAAGCGCATTCGCCCCAAAGCTTTGGAAGTTTTTGATTATGATCAAGAAAACTATACTTCATCTCTGTGGTTTTGTGAAGGCACTACAAGTTACTATGATTTAGTGATTCCTTTTCGGGCAGGAATTTATGATGTTAAATCTTATTTTCATCATTTAAATCAGGAAATTACTAAATATCAATTAACGCCAGGACGTAAGGTACAAAATCTTTCTGAATCAAGTTTTGATGCTTGGATTAAGCTATATCGTCCAGATGCTAACAGTGGTAATTCCCAAATTTCTTACTATTTAAAAGGTGAAATGGTATCGCTATTACTAGATTTATTAATTCGCTCTCGTTATGGTAATCAGCGTTCTCTAGATGATGTGATGGTAAAAATGTGGGAGCAATTTGGGAAAGCAGAAATTGGTTATACTCCAAAACAATTAAAAGCAGTAATTGAATCTATAGCAGGAATGGATTTAACTGATTTCTTTAAATGCTACATTTATGGACTGGATGATTTACCATTTAATGAATATTTAGAACCTTTTGGTTTGCAATTGGTAGCAGAATGCAATCAAGAACCCTATTTAGGTGTGAGGATAAAAACTGAACATGGACGGGAGATGATTAAATTTGTAGAGATGGGTTCTCCTGCAAACACAGCGGGAATTGATGCTGGAGATGAGTTATTAGCAATTGATGGAATTAAGGTAGGAGCAAATCAGTTAAGTGAACGTTTGCAGGATTATCAACCAAATGATTCTATCCAAATTACTGTTTTTCACCAAGATGAACTGCGTAACTATTCCCTCACCTTAGCATCACAACAACCAAAACAATACAAGTTGCAATCAGTAGATAATCCTGATCATATTCAGCAAGAAAACTTTTTAGGTTGGTTAGGTGTGCAATTATCAACTATTAAGTAAAGGTGGGGGAGGTGGGAAGGAAAATTAAAAGTCAAAAGTCAAACAATAGGGAACAGGGAACAGGGAACAGGGAACAGGGAACAGGGAATAGGAAAAGGCAAAATTTACAATTTTCATTTCTCCTGCCTCCTGCCTCCTGCCTCCTGCCTTCTGCCTCCTAACAACTTTTTGGTTATTTATGCTGACTTTTTAAAACACCTGGTTCGTGCTGTATAGGTAGAACATCTAAAATATCAGTTTGGGAACAATATTTTAAATCTTCTAAACATTCCAGGCGTAGCAATCGCTGACCATGACTAGCTTGGTGGAATAATCCTAGTAAGTCATTTTGCCATTGTGAATAAAGAGCGATCGCGCTGGTAACTTCATCATTACCCGTTAAATCTTCTAAAGAAGAATTAGTTTGTTGCCAAATGCTATGAGCGATCGCACCAGCACAAACTGTATCTTCTAAAGAAAAACTACCTTCCCAACCAGAACCAACAATCCAGACTGTTTCTGGTTGTTTTTCTAGGAGAAACTGCACCACCGCAGCCCGATTAATTAACGCTGCGGCTAGGACAATAGGAGCATTCTGTATCCGTTGTAAGGCACGAGTACCATTGGTGGTACTAATAAATAAACGTCGCCCCTCTACCAATTCTGCTGTGCAATCTAAGGGTGAATTACCCAACTCAAAGCCAGCTACTTTCGCTCCACCTCGTTCTCCAGCCCGTAATCGTTTTTCGGCAGGCCATTTCTCGCTAACTTCTTTTAGTTGGTCTAAATCGCTGAAGACTTGCACAGCCTCGCCTCCAGCCGCTAAAACTGTCGCCATTGTGCTAGTGGCTCGCAGGACATCGACGGCGATCGCGCATTCTGGCGCTGCATCAGTTGGGGTTAATTCTGGAGTATGATATACAAATATCTTCACGGGCTAGATATACCTGCTCTATACTACTGCGGTAATATTCTACCCACTTGATGTCACTAAAGATTAATACTAAAATCCATCTCTTCATCAATACATAAATACTATAAAATTCTACAAAGCTTATTCAGCAAGGGTTTAAGCTTTTTGGCTTGGTATTACTTTTTCTAATAGAACAAATAGAAAAAACTGGATATTGTCTGATAGCTAACGCCAAGCAAAGCCATATCAGGATGAATCAGGATTTAAGGATGCACAGGATTTATACTGCAAAAGGTTTGTAAGCCTTTTCACTATTCCCAAAAGTCCACATTTAGCATCTCTTCAATATCGCGGCTAAACGGCCATGTATCAGGGAATTCACACTGTGGATAACTCCTGCGAACAATTTTGAGAGTATTTGCGTAAGCCTTATCAAATACCAGGGAAAAATAAGGTTTTAGGCTTGGTGATTCTGCTAATAAATCTTCTAAAGCAATTCTTTGCTTATCAATAGATTCCACCCATCCACGATAACAATCAGGCATATTTACATAATTCCGCTTCAGAATATGCTCCAAAAGTTCTCTAAGTCTACTTTCCAATTCACGTTTGTCCGATCGCCCCAAATCCTCTATCTCCTCAATCAGATTCTCAAAATCTAATCCCTCAATATCTCGATTCTTTAACTTATTGACTATATCTTCAATCCACAGTAAATAGTCTTTTTCATATAAAGATACTGCAATCTGCGTCTGTGTCATTGCTTTATCTCCCTTTAGTGACCTAATTCAAACTTACAGCGATTTTAATCTCTCTGCACCTGGAGCGCCTTTGGTTGAGAAAAATGTGAAAATATAAAAGCAGGTTCCCCTACAATTATCAACATGGCTCCATTACCAGATTACCGTCCTAAACAATTATCCGTAGGTCCTCTAGAAGCAGAAATACTGAGCATCGTTTGGGAACTCGGTTCAGCGACAGTCAAAGATGTACACGATCGCATTCTGACAGATCCTAACCGCGAATTAGCTTATACTTCCGTTACCACTGTTTTGCGTCGTCTCACCGAAAAAGGCTGGTTAGCTTGCGATAAACAGGGAAAAGCCTTTTATTGGCGGCCATTGCTCACCAAGCAGCAAGCAGAGATGATTAAAGCCCATGATCAATTACAGCGATTTTTAGCAGTGGGAAATCCTGATGTAATTGCTGCCTTTGCTGATAGTTTAGATCAAGCAGCTAGTGATCAAATAGAAGCGATCGCTAAACGCATCCAAGCCGCACGGCAAGCCAGGGGAGAAAAATAAAATTATGCATCTACTAATTATTCTCACCACTGTCACCATTGCTTGCTGCTTACGATATTCCGCCAACATACCCCAAGGTAACTGGCATTTACGCTGGCAGCGATCGCTATTTTTATTCCTCTTTCCCCCCTTACTCATTTTCATGACAGCAACTGCTGTAGTCTGCATGGGTACACAAGGGAAAATGGGGGGAATGTATACCGGTTCTTTCAGCTATCTGCTGTCCTTAATTTTCCTGGGCTGTTTCAGCATTTTAGGACTTAAACTCGCTTTCCAAGGTTGGAAATCTGTCAAATCTGCCCGTGAATGTCCACAAATAAACCTAGCTGGTAAACAAGCCCGACTCCTAGAAACAGGGGCGTTATTTGCCGGTCAAATGGGTTTTTGGCAACCTGAATTAGTAGTCAGTCAAGGATTACTAGAAACTCTCTCCCCTTCCCACCTAGAAAGCGTCCTGGCACATGAGCAAGGACATTATCAATACAGGGATACGTTCTGGTTCTTTTGGCTCGGTTGGGTTCGTTCCTGCACCGCTTGGTTGCCCAATACAGAAGCACTATGGCAAGAATTGTTAATGTTGCGAGAATTACGGGCTGATAGTTATGCAGCATCCCAAGTAGATCCCTTAATATTAGCGGAATCTTTATTTTTAGTAGTCAATAATCAAACCCTGACATCAGAAGTGTGCTGTGCAGCTTTAGGTTCTTCTGGGGTTGATAGGTTAGAACAAAGAATAGATGCTTTGTTAACACCACCAGAAACAACACCAGAAACTCAATTACAATCCTGGCATATTTTTCTATTCGCTTTTCTGCCTTTGGTAACGGTAATTTTCCATACCTGATCCACTAATTTCCCCTCTATCGCGTGGTGGAGGGGTTGGGTGGAGAATTCCAACATAGAAGATGGCTTCAAAAAAATGGTTCTACCGTACTTGTTATGCTAAATCACCAGTCTAAAAGAGGGAACAGTGTCTTGAGAAATATCACTGATGGGTCAAGTGACCAAAATTTCTCAACATCAAAAGCATGAAGTTTGAAATTTTCTGTTTCTTGCTTCATGCTTTATTCTCTATTTATTTAACTCCCCAGGCCGGATTCGAACCAGCGACCAATCGATTAACAGTCGATCGCTCTACCACTGAGCTACTGAGGAACGCTCACAACGATTACTATATTAGATCGAAAACCAAATGATGTCAACTACTTGGGGAAAATTTTTTTTATTTTCTTTTCAGGCTGCTGAAATATATAATTTTTTCAGCGCCAAGCTGCTCCAAAAGAGCAATCCAGCCATTTCTGGATCTTGTGTCTACAATCCCATTCGCAGTTGTGCTAACTTCTGTCTAGCCTTAGCATCAATAGCATTAGCTAAAAATCTGCTTTTGGATTGTTTGCGTGGTTGATATCTGTGACGCATCCGACAAACCGTAGAGTCCACTTCACCGCATAGTTGTTGCGCTGACAACCATTCAGCACCATACCCCTGAACCATCAACTGCTGCGCTCGGTCTGATGTAGCAACAATCACGCGAGAAATTAGACATTGTGCGATTTGGTGACGCAAACCCGCACAGGCTTTTTCTATATAAGTATCTGCCGTCTGCCCAAAATCTGTGTAATGAACTGTGAGAAAATCTGTAATAGTTTCTCTATTGCTGGCAGTGTTGTGATATTGGGCATCAAAAACTATTTGAGTTTCATAGCCTTGGAACGCGCTATAATTGGTTATTGCTTCAACTAATTCCCCGCGTGCTGCCTCTAATCCAGCATCATCACGAGTTTTTTTTAAGCAAGGCCAAGCGCCTATAATGTTGTAGCCATCCACCAACAAAATGGATGGGATGATAGAACGGGGCATGGTTTTTAATCACAATTATCTAGAGTTAACAAAAATCATTCATAAGACTTATAGTAATTGAAGCAACACTTGTAACACTATGTTACAGAGAATAAAAAATGCCTTCTGGGGCAAAACTAAGCCTTAAGACAGAAGGCAAAAATTCTCAAAAGTCCCTAAAAATAAGGCTTTTTGCTGTTATTCTTTATGGAACTAAATATTTTTTCCGCGTCGTCAAAATTCCATACCGAAAAACCAGATACCTCTACAGCAAAACGTTTTCTGGCATCTGGTCATTAATTTTTGATTATTTCCTGACTCCTGTACGGGCGAACGGCCGTTCGCCCCTCCTGACTCCTTTTTTCAAGAGGTTTCTTGGTGAGTTGTCATTAGTCGGTGTTTGAGACGTTCAGCTTCACCAGCATCAACTAAAGAACCTCTTTCTAATAAAAAAGCGCCATCACAATAATTTAACTCATCCAAACGGTGAGTGACCCACAAAGCCGTAATACCACGACTTTTAACCAAACGACGCACACTAGCTACTAAATCTAGTTGACTATCTGGATCTAATAAAGCAGTGGGTTCATCTAATAATAAGACTTCACAGTGACGAGCGATCGCCCCAGCAATTGCCACTCGCTGTTTTTGTCCACCAGAAAGTGCATAAATAGGACGACGTTGTAAAGACAGTAAATTTACAGCCCCTAAAGCCTCCTCTACCCTAGCTTTGACCATGGCAGGAGGTAAGTTTTCTTCCACCAGTCCAAAAGCCACATCAGCACCAACAGTAGGCATAACCAGTTGATGATCAGGATTTTGGAACACAAAACCAACGGGGGGTGAAATGCCAATTTCGCCAGACTGGGGAGCTAATAAACCTGCTATTAGTCTCAAAAGAGTTGATTTCCCACTGCCATTAGTACCCAAAAGCATCCAAAATTCACCTTTAGGGACTTTGAGAGAGCAAGATTTGATCACTTGCTCCCCATTCGGCCATAAGAAGTTTAAATCATTAACTTCGATGCCTACTGCCGACATTTGTACACCTTGCTTACTCAGTGGCTAAGGCGAAAAATCCGGGTGGTCTAGTACCACCAATGGCTGTACCATCTTTCTGTACAATCTGTACACCCGAAATCTCACTAGCACGGACAGCAATTTTTTTCTCTGTTTTGCCTTCGCACTTGAGTTCCACAATATCAGGGTTCCCAGAGCGCATAGCTGCCAAAATCAGCTGATAAACAGCTTCAGCATCTTCCGTGGACTTACGTTGTACTGATATCGGGAAAGCAGTATTTTTGATGCTTAAGTCGATGGTAAACATTTAGAATTAATCACATTTCACTGACTGTAGGACTAATTCTAGCGTTACCTGGTGGATTCGGCGTGGATTGTGAACAGGGGGAAGAATTATGAGATTTCTTTTTATATCGTTGTTTCGTTGCCCTGGTAGGCTCACAGGGGAGTAACAGACGAAATTTTTTCCATCATCCCTGGAAAAATTAGAGATTTGCACCTATTATGATTAGAGAGCGTAAAAAATTGTAAACTGGATTAACAACCCGGTTAACTTTCTGCATATAGGCGGTTATGTCATAGCCATCTATATACAGAGAAAACCTGTACTTATAACATTTGGAGATTCTTTCTAATGACCATCGCAGTTGGACGCGCCCCCTCAAGAGGGTGGTTTGACGTACTAGACGACTGGTTGAAGCGCGATCGCTTCGTATTCGTAGGTTGGTCAGGAATATTATTATTCCCCTGTGCCTTCCTC